>NZ_JVOW01000020.1:0-125070 GCF_001055995.1 Corynebacterium sp. 239_CJEI
GTTGCCGCCGGGTGCCAGGACTTTCGATGACAGCTGATAGGGACACGGCCAGTTTTAAACTAGGTCTCTTTGTAACGTGGGTGCTTGCAACGAAGGTCATGACACCAGCGACTGGAACAACGCCATACCCATCTCGTTTTCTAGGAGCTCATCATGTCTCCGGAGCATTCCATCGACATATTCCTTGGGTTAGACGTCGGCAAATCTGAACACCACGCCTGCGCCTTAGACCGTGATGGCAACAAGGTCTTCGACAAACCGTTGCCTCAACTCGAATCCGAACTAGCAGGCGTTTTTCACCAGCTTCAGAAGCTTGGCACCGTGCTCGTGATCGTCGACCAACCCAACACCATCGGCGCACTACCGATTGCTGTAGCCCGGGACTGCGGTTGCGAAGTCGGATACCTGCCAGGTCTTGCGATGCGCAAAGCTGCAGATCTCTATCCGGGACGTGCAAAAACAGACAAACGCGACGCATTCATCATCGCCGACACCGCCCGCACAATGCCCCACACGCTACGTGCCGTCGACCGCAATGATGAGGTACTCTCCGCCCTAAAGATGCTGTCCGGCTTCGATGATGACATCGCCCGCGATTGCACTCGCACTGTCAATCGGCTTCGCAGTGTCCTCACCCAGATCTACCCCAGCCTGGAACGAGTTTTTGCTGGTAGCACCCTGACTCGCACGCCGATCCTGGAATTATTGATCCATTACAAGGGACCGCAGGGGCTAAAAAGAGCCGGATACCAACGAGTGTTGAACTGGATGATCAAGCGCACACGTAAAGACCCCACCCCGCTGGTAGACGACATTTTTACAGCGCTGAAAGCTCAAACAGTCACCGTGCCTGGAAGCGATGCCGCCGAGTTAGTAATTCCTCAACTGGCTGCAAACATCCAGGCCCTCAAAGAGCAACGAAACACCATTGCTGAGCAGGTTGAAGAGATGCTCGCTGATTTCCCTCTTTGTGAGGTCTTGATGAGTATGCCCGGAGTCGGCATCAAGACCGCAGCGCAGATCCTTCTTGCGATCGGTGATGGCTCCGACTTCGCTAGTGCTGGCCACTTAGCTGCTTATGCTGGAATAGCACCCGTGACTAGACGATCCGGTTCGTCGATCAGAGGTGAATTCCCGGCACGGTCAGGCAATAAACGACTGAAAAACGCCTTGTTCTACTCCGCATTCGCAGTTATCCGCAGCCACGAACCGTCACGGCGGTATTACGAACGCAAACGCGCTGAAGGAAAACGCCACAACGCAGCAGTCATCTGCCTGGCACGACGCCGATGCAATGTCATCTACGCGATGCTGAAAAACAAGGAGTTCTTCCGCGAAATCCCGCCACGCCCCGTCGCCGCATAAAGCCCCAAAGACGAAGCCGACCAGCACACGCTGGCCGGCTCCTAGGCACGCCTAAGAAACTACTCCCAAGACTGTGCTCGTCAACATCGGTCTGGCACTTGACAAAAACATAGGGACACCCCCCCAAAAAAAACTGCACGCCGAAAGCCTAAAACCGCACCACCATCACATCGTGGTCCGGGAAGCTCGAGCGCCCCACTAGCTCAAACCCCGCCTTCACATAAGCTTTCGCCGCCCGCGGGTTGGCATCATGGACAGCCAGACTAACCCCCGGGTACCCCAGCTCACGCGCATACTCAAGAAGCCCCGCAATCATCGGCTGCGACAGCCTGCGTCCGACTACACCCGGACGCAGCGCAATCGCTACCTCAGGAATCCCATTTTCCACAAAACCGTACCCCGGATCGCCCTTCGTAAACGTACGCAGCCAGGCCGCCCCTACCGGCACTTCATAGCTCTCGCATTCTTCGCTTGACGACGAATCCCCGCGCTCCAACCATTCCGCCTTAATGGCGGCCGCACTATAGGTAGCTTCGCGAGAAACTCTCGGTTCAAACGGGTCAGTGCGGGTCATGTCGCCACTGAGCGACTCGAGGTCAGCGTCGTCAAGCGAAGTGGCGAAAAGGATAACCCCGCCCTGACTCGCGTCCCACTGGTCGACGTATTGACGCCTCGTCACTACATAGTCTTCCGGCAGTGGCTGACTTTCATCTCCGAACGTTTCCGTTAGTTCGTCCATCCAGGCAATGAAGGGGCGGTCGGAGTCTGTCGCTGGTCGCCACTGAAAGTTAGTCATATTTGCGCACTATACCGGTGCACCCCAGGCCGACCGGAATGCAACAAGCCCACGCGATCGGCCGCAAGGAACATAAGCCCGGACAACAAAAGCACAAAAAGGGGCAGTTCAGGAGAAAAATCTCCCAAACCGCCCCAACAAACGGACAGCCTGCTGAACAGGTATCGCCCTGAGGATTGGGCGCCCTAGCCCCGGGCTACGCCATCCTCGTCATAGCCGACAACCTTCAGCGACTCGCCATCGTCAGCAACCGTGACCTCTACGCGGTCACCATCGCGAACATCACCAGCGAGCAGTCGACGTGCCAGCTCATCGCCGATTGCCTTCTGCACCAGACGACGCAACGGACGGGCGCCGTAGGCCGGGTCGTAGCCGCGCTCCGACAGCCAATCCAGTGCCTCATCGGAGACATCCAGCACCAGACGACGTGCCTCCAGGCGTTCTGCCAGGTTGCGAACCTGAATGTCCACAATGCCGCGCAGCTGCTCGGAGGTCAGCGGATCGAAGATCACTACATCGTCGAGACGGTTGATGAACTCCGGCTTGAAGGCCATCTTGACCGCATCCATGATCTGCTCATGCGTACCACCAGCACCGAGGTTGGAGGTCAGAATCAGAATCGTGTTTCGGAAGTCCACGGTTCGGCCCTGACCATCGGTCAGGCGACCCTCATCGAGCACCTGCAGGAGCACATCGAACACGTCCGGGTGAGCCTTCTCGACCTCGTCGAAAAGCACGACGGTGTACGGACGGCGACGAACAGCCTCGGTGAGCTGACCGCCAGCGTCGTAGCCGACGTATCCAGGAGGAGCACCAATCAGACGAGCGACAGAGTGCTTCTCGCCGTACTCGGACATATCGATGCGCACCATCGCACGCTCATCGTCGAAGAGGAACTCCGCCAGCGCCTTGGCCAGCTCTGTCTTACCAACGCCAGTTGGACCGAGGAACAGGAAGGAACCAGTCGGACGGTTCGGATCGGCAACACCCGCACGCGAACGGCGGACGGCATCGGAGACAGCCTCCACAGCGGCATTCTGACCAACAACGCGACGGCCGAGGTTGAGCTCCATTTCGAGCAGCTTCTCGGTCTCACCCTGCATCATCTTGCCAGCCGGGATACCCGTCCAGGCGGAGACAACCTCAGCGACTTCCTGAGGCGTGACCTCCTCCTTGAGCATGGAGTTTTCCTCTGCGTCAGCGACCGATTCCTCGGCGGCCTCCAGCTTCTTCTCCAACTCAGGGATGCGTCCGTAACGCAGCTCTGCGACGCGCCCGTAGTCACCTTCGCGCTCAGCCTTTTCGGACTCAGTGCGCAGGGCATCGAGCTCTTCGCGGACGGAGCGGACATCATCAATCGAGGACTTCTCGTTCTGCCAGCGAGTCTTCAGAGCGTTGAGCTTCTCGCGCTCATCTGCAAGTTCCTCACGGAGCTTGTCCAGGCGTTCCTTCGACGCGATGTCAGTTTCCTTCTCCAGGGCCATTTCCTCGATTTCGAGGCGGCGCACGATGCGTTCCGCGGAGTCGATTTCCTCCGGCGAGGAGTCAATCTCCATACGCAGACGCGATGCGGCCTCATCAACCAGGTCGATAGCCTTATCCGGCAGGAAGCGGGATGTGATGTAGCGGTCCGACAGCGTTGCTGCAGCCACCAGCGCGGAGTCCTGGATGCGAACACCGTGGTGGACCTCGTAGCGCTCCTTCAGACCACGCAGAATACCAATGGCGTCCTCAACGCTCGGCTCACCGACAAAGACCTGCTGGAAACGACGCTCCAGCGCAGCATCCTTCTCGATGTACTTGCGGTACTCATCCAGGGTCGTCGCACCGACCAGACGCAGCTCACCACGAGCCAGCATCGGCTTGATCATATTGCCCGCATCCATCGAGCCATCACCCGTGGCGCCAGCGCCAACGATGGTGTGAATCTCATCGATGAAGGTAATAATCTGACCGTCGGATTCCTTAATCTCGTCCAGAACCGCCTTCAGGCGCTCCTCGAACTCACCGCGATACTTCGCACCGGCGACCATAGAGCCCAGATCCAGGCTCATCAGCGTCTTGCCCTTCAGAGATTCCGGCACATCACCTGCAACAATGCGTCGTGCCAGCCCCTCTACAATGGCCGTCTTACCAACGCCCGGCTCACCAATGAGCACCGGATTGTTCTTGGTACGACGACTCAAGACCTGTACCACGCGACGAATCTCCGCATCGCGGCCAATAACTGGGTCAATCTTGCCCTCACGTGCCCGCGCGGTTAAGTCCGTCGCATACTTTTCCAGAGCCTGGTACTGCTCTTCTGGATTCTCCGTTGTTACCTTCCTCGATCCACGCACACTAGTCAGCGCACCCTTTAACGCCTCGGCAGTAGCACCCGCCGACTGCAGCACAGTTGCCGCCTCCGACTGGCCAGTTGCTACACCGATAAGCAGAATTTCCGTGGAAACGTACTCGTCTCCCAGCTCCCCCGCCAGCTCCTCGGCGGCGTTCAGAGCATTAACGGCGTCCCTATTAAACTGTGGGTTCGCCATATTCGCCCCGCTTGCCGACGGGTACCCCGCGACCAACTCCTTAGCGCGGGTCAAAACCCCGGAAGGATTAACGCCCGCTGCTTCAAGCAGTGGAGCCGCAATACCCTCCTTTTGCTCCAGCAGTGCTACCAGAATGTGCCCAGGCCGGATATCCGGGTTACCCGCGTTGGTCGCGGCCTTCATAGCTTCCTGGAGAACTTCTCCAGTCTTAGTTGTTGGTGTAAAACTCATAACTTGCGCCCCTTTGACTCAACTTTGTCATTCACTACCCATAACGCACTCAGCCTTGAGTCTGTTCCACTCAACTTCAAATTTTTCAATTTCCCGACCGTGATTCACACCACACCTATAGCAAAAAGGATTGAGCTCGGCAGCGTCGTTAAGCGTAGTAGCGCGCCGGAAAGCACTAGAAAACGTTGGAAAGCTCCAGAAACCACGTGCGAACACACTCCGACACACCGCCCGACGTCCTCACCAGCACACTCCCGCCGGATTCAACTTCCCCCATGTGAGTGATGGGTGGACAGCGCACTCATACTGTTTTGGTTACCCTAGTAGGTGACATTCCTTCATTCTCACGAAAGGACTCGAATGAACATCGAGCAGGCACGTCAGATGACTGAGGGCAAGGGCTTCATCGCCGCTCTCGACCAGTCCGGTGGATCTACCCCGAAGGCTCTGCGCCTGTACGGCATCAACGAGGATCAGTACTCGAACGAAGATGAAATGTTCGACCTGGTTCACGAGATGCGTACCCGCATCATCACTTCCCCGTCCTTCAACTCTGAGCAGATTATTGGCGCGATTCTCTTCGAGCAGACCATGGATCGCGACATTGAGGGAATCCCGACCGCTCAGTACCTGTGGGAAAAGAAGGGCATCGTCCCGTTCCTGAAGACTGACAAGGGCCTGGCTGACAAGGAAAACGGCGTTCAGCTTATGAAGCCGTGCCCGGGCCTGGATGAGCTGCTGGAGCGCGCTGTCGCTAAGGGCATCTTCGGTACCAAGATGCGTTCCTTCATTGCCGAGGCAAACGAAGAGGGCATCAAGGCCAACATTGCCCAGCAGTTCGAGTTCGGCAAGCAGGTTCTGTCCCACGGTCTGGTTCCGATCCTGGAGCCGGAGGTCGACATCAACGCTGCTGACAAGGCAGAGGCTGAGGACATCGTCCTGCGCGAACTGCTCGCTGGCCTGGATGACCTGGCTGATGACCAGAAGGTCATGATCAAGGTTTCCATCCCGACCAAGGATGACCTGTACAAGCCGCTGATTGAGCACCCGAAGGTCATGCGCGTTGTCGCCCTGTCCGGTGGCTACGAGCGCGAGGACGCCAACGAGCGCCTGTCCCGCAACCACGGCATGATTGCTTCCTTCTCCCGTGCACTGTCTGAGGGCCTGTCCGCTCAGCAGTCCGACGAAGAGTTCAACGCAACTATGGCTGAGTCCGTCAAGGGCATCTACGAGGCTTCGATTTCCTAATCGTCCGCGCTGTGCATCTGCGCTTGTGCGCGCCTCTAGGTAGCCGCTAGCGCAACTAAAAACTCCCGCACCAAGAAAACCTGGTGCGGGAGTTTTTCTGTCGGCGCCTCTGCCCTTACGACAGCACCGTCCTACACCGAGCGCTTCGCAACAGCTGCTTTACGACGCGCATTCACACCACCAATGACAACCGGTAGCACGGAAATTGCAATCACCAGTAACATGATCTTGTCGATGGAACTGGTGATTCCCGGAATGTTGCCCAGCAGCACACCAACAGCGACCATACTGGCGACCCAGCCAATCGCACCGGCGACATTCCAGCCGATGAACTTTCCGTAGGGCATATTCGCAGTGCCCGCAGCCAGCGGAACGTAGGTGCGCACAATGGGAACAAATCGCCCCAGCACCAACGACAGAGGTCCGTACTTGGCAAAGAACTTCTCGGCCGCTTCCAGACGATTAGTTCGCAGCACCTTTGCATTGTCGCTGAACAGTTTGCGGCCGAAGGAGTGGCTTAAGAAGTAACCGACTTGATCACCCAGCACCGCGGCAATAATACCGATAACCAGCACCTGCCAAGTGTGGACATCTAGCTCTGACCTTAAGACGGCAGCAGTGACCAACAGCGAGTCACCGGGCAGAAAAGGAAAGAGCACACCGGACTCAATGAAGATGATGAGTCCAAGCCCCGCAAGCACCCAAGGGCCAAACCCCTGGAGTAGAGCTTCGGGGTCTCCGATACCGGAGAGGAATCCAGAAAAATCCATAACGGCAATCTTTTCAGCAACAACTATCGATTCTGCTGAGCTAATTAGAGTATTTTGCTGAGAGTTTTTCTGGGTACTGTGTTTTAATCGCGCCCCTGATAGTCAAATACCGGCAGCGACCAGCCACGCCAAAGCGCCGCTAGTCGAATGAACAGTGCGGACAGCACCGCACAGATGATGTTGATGTTCTCGTGCAGGCCAACCATGTCGAGCACGTAGTAAAGCGTCGCCGCGACGACTGCGATGGAGGCATAGAGCTCCTTTTGAAACACCAGCGGGACGCGGTCACACATCAGGTCGCGGAGCACACCTCCAAACGCACCGGTAAGAACGGCGCCGACAATAGCGATGATGACGCCGTGCCCCATTTCCATGGCCACGCGGGCACCAATGATGGAAAACGCCGACAAACCGATTGCGTCAGCGACCAAGAACACGACCCGGAAGTGCTTCATCAGGAAGTCGGCCAACAGCACCGTGATCAGTGCTGCACCGACAATAACCAGCAAATATTGTGGGCTTGCAACCCACACCAACGGATAGTGACCGAGAATGACATCGCGCAGGGTACCGCCGCCGATAGCAGTCATGCACGCAATTGTTGAAACTCCAAAGAGATCCATGCGCATTCGACCGGCCGCTAGTGCGCCGGTGACGCCTTCGGCCGTAATTCCGATGACCCAGAGGATGTGGAGCAGCATGATAAGAAATATAAAGGACTTCGCCCGAATCGGTAGAACTATAGGCTAATATCCCGCAATCTTCGCCCCCTCGACTCGGCCCGCTTCATTGCTTCCCGGCTAGCCCTGATCGCGAATTTCCAGCACCGGAATCGAGCGACGAATCCGCTCCACCTCCGCTATATCCACATCGGCCACAAGCAACTGCGGGCCGTAGCCCGCCGAGGCAATAACTCCGCCGTCCGCATTGACCAACATGGAATGCCCCGCGCCGGTCGGCCCCTCATCCTTCCCCGCGGCCTTCGCCCCACCAGGCCGGGCCGCATCGACTGCCGCAATCACACAAGTGCTATCCAGTGCGCGTGCCGACACCAGCGTCTGCCACTGCCTTACCTTGCCCGGGCCATCATTCCACGATGCAGGCAGCGCGATGACCTCTGCGCCCAGGTTGGCCAGTTGAATGAATTGCTCCGGGAACCTGATGTCAAAGCATGTCGCAAGACCGAGGGCGACCGACGATCCGTCGGCAAGCGGGACATCACAGACCACGTGCGCGTTGCCCGGCGCGACAGTATCCGATTCGCGAAACCCAAAAGCGTCGAAGAGGTGGAGTTTGTCGTAGAACTCGACACCGGGGCCGTCCTCATCACGCCAAGCCAGAAGCAGCGAATTGAAGACGCGGTGCATCGTCTTACCGTCGCGCTCCACTTCATCTGCCGGCCGGAACATGCCGACCACCACGCTGATTCCGGCATCGTGAGCGGCCTGCGAGACCTCCGCTACGAACCTATCGCTGCTGGACTCCGCCACGACATCCAGGCGACCGGAATTGAACGCCTTCATCGTGGCTTCGGGGAAAACCACCAAATCGGCGTTGTCCTGTGCTGCCCGCGCGATAGTCACCTTCACCGCGTTCAGATTCTCTTCAACCGACGCTGACAATTCCAACTGAGCCAGTGCAATACGCATGCCTAAATGTTACCGACTACCCCGGATTGACCGCCCTGAAGTTATCCACAGCGCGGCTTCCTGCGTTGCTTCCGCTCAGAGTTATCCACAGTTCGCTGAAGATGGTCTTCCGCTGCCTTACTCCACCCAGCAGAATCAAAAACATGGCCGAACACATCACAGTCAACCCAGCTCAACTATCCGCCTTAAGTCGTTCCTACCAGCAGATTTCCACTCGTATTGATGCTCTTTCCACCATCGTCGCAGCTGCCCCAGGAAGCGCCGGGCTCACCTCTGCCCTGCCCGGCTCACGGATTGTCCCCGCTGCCTCCACTACTTGTGGGAAGTGGTCGGAATCATTGCTTGCCGCGTGCACAAACATCGACGTTGTTGCGCAGGCTGCCGATGCCCTCGCGGTCAGCGCTCTCGCGCACGAGCATGACCAGTCCGCCGCCTTGGAAAAGCCGTCATGGTCACGGTAGGCGAAGCGCTGCTGTGGCGTGTGGATTCGCTGGAGATCCTCGCCCGGGCGCTGCGTTCCGGGGCGCGCGCCCTCACCGATTCCGCCGACAGTTCCCAGGGCGCACTCAACGCGCTTTCAGAGGATGACTTCGCCGGCGACAACCGCAGCGCCGCCGAGGCTTCTGTCACCCACAGCTCCACGCGTCTGCGCCGGAGCAGCGTAGCGCTCGAACGTCTCGCCGCCTGCTGCAGCGATACCGCCGCCATGCTTAACGACGTCATCCGCGAACTTACCGACGCGGTAAACCAGGCAACCAACCTGGGGTTTCAGGTGAATCTGGTTTCTGGTGCGGTGACTCCGCCGGAGGGCATGCTGTCTACGATTGCGCGCAGCCTCGTTCATCCCAAAATTCCTTCCGGGCCTTTCACCATGGCCGAATGGCGTGCAACCTCGCAGCTTCGGATTCAGTCGGCCTTGGCTGAACTCAACCGACTCGATGAGAAGGCGGCGGGCGCAATCTCAGCTCTTTCACCACTGGTGGCAAGCGGAGCTAGTGGCTCGGGTAGATTGCAGCCATCGCAGGCTGGTCGTGGTACTGGCACCACTAGCGACAAAGAGATTGACGGTGGTTGGGACTTGGAAGTTGGGAGCGGATGGGCTGGGGCGTATTCGAGTAGCCCGCTATCAGAGATAGATGCCGCCATGTCCGCTCGCGCCAGGGCTTTGGGGCTGCCTCCTGGACAACTATTGGAGTCCTCGCCTGGACATTCTGCGATTGCGTTCGGTGACGTTGAGCGAGCATCGACTGTGATCACTCTCGTCCCCGGTACCAGCTCTAGCGCGGAGGACGCTAGCAAGCAGTTCGAGCGTGTAGCCGCGACCTTCCACGCCGCCGGTGGAAATCCGGAGGATGTGGCGGTGGTGTTGTTTTCCTATGACGCGCCACCCAACCTCCGTGAGGCCATACGCACCGAGTATCACAATTTTGCTGCAGAGCGGCTGCAGCACTTGCAAGCCGGTTTGATTGAGCGTTCCGGTGGTGTCGATAGCGGTGACACTGCAGTTGCCGGTGGCGCTACCGCCCATGCCCAGTCTCCTACTCAGCGGCACGTTGTCGCCGGCTATAGCTATGGGGCGACGGTGGTCTCGCAGGCCTCCCTTGGTAGTGGCCTCTACGCGGATAGGGTGCTGCTCATAGCTCCGCCAGGTGTTGGCCCTGGACTGGAGCGTGCAAACGACATGAAACTGCTCAAGCCGGACGGTACAGCCCGACCCGAATATGAAAATAGCCACCGTGTGGCGGTGGCGACGTCCCCGATGGACCCCATTCGGATTCCTGCCGAACTGGGGATTCATGGGAAAAACCCGGCGGATAAAGACTTCGGCGCGTACGCACTCAACCTGAGTGAGCGTGGCCTGTCCATGCGAGACTTGGCCGAATTCATGGTCACTCCCGTGCAGGATATTCCTCAAAAGTATCGGCACGTTCAGGGCAACCCACACATCGAACACTACTTTGACGATGAAGTTTTCACTCGCGAGACCAACCGGTGGCTAACTGATAGCTGACCGGCGTCTCAGATCAACAGTTGCTTATCCGCGGCCCAAATTAACAAGCCAAGAGAAAACGGATTAACCAGCCGACGCTGCTTAGTCCGTTCAATCACCCGTGTGAGTTATCCTTCCCCGCCACGATCACCTCTGCGCCCGCGCCGCGTGCGCGGCTCCCACATCACCACTGCCGTAGAGCGTGGGACGTGAACCAGTTCGCCTCGCGAACGACGAGCCTGTGCCTTTGCTTGATAGAGCTGCTCTCGCAGTTCTGCATTTTCCTGCTCAAGCGAATCCACCCGCTCAGTCAGGTCGATGATGGCCTTAATACCGGCCAGGTTGACGCCGTCTTCCTGACTCAGACGCTGAATCTCACGCAGCAGCGCCACATCGCGTTTGGTGTAGCGCCGACCTCCGCCGGAGGTTCGCTGCGGAGTTACCAACCCGAGTCGGTCATAATTGCGCAGCGTCTGCGCATGCATGCCCGCGAGATTCGCGGCTACGGATATGACATAGACCTCAGTGTTGTCGGACATTATTTCGCACCTGCCCAACCCTCACGAGGATTGAACCCGCTGGCACGTTCCGCTTCGACGTAGGAGCGCAATGCCGAAGTGGCATTGTCGTCCAAATTGGTCGGCACCTTCACACGCACGGTTACCAGCAGGTCACCCGGAGTGCCATTGCGCTTCGGGATTCCTCGACCGCGCACACGCAGTGTTCGGCCATCGGCTGTGCCAGCCGGGACACGCACGCGAATCTTGTCACCCAACGTCGGCACGGTAATGGTGCCGCCGAGTGCGAGCTCGCCGAAGCTCACGGGCACCGTGACCTCAAGGTCGTTGCCGCTGCGGGTGAAGACTTCATCCGGGCGAACATGAACGGTGACAAAGAGGTCACCGGCCGGACGTCCCCGCAGTCCCGCTTCACCTTGGCCCGCAAGACGGACCTTCTGGCCGTCCACCACACCTGCGGGGACGCGAACGGTGATGGTACGACGGCGGGTGGTCACACCGGTGCCGTTACACTGCGAGCAAGGGTTCTCGATACGAGTGCCCTGGCCACCACAGTCCGCACACGGACTGGAGAAGCCGAAGGCCCCCTTTTGCTCCTTGACATATCCCGAACCATGACAGGTGGTACACGTCACCGGTGAGGTTCCCGGCGCTGCACCCGAACCATTGCAGTTCGTGCATGGCGACGGGTTGGTGAGCTGCAGCGGGATGGTGACACCTTGGGCAGCCTCGCGGAAATCGAGCGTAATCTCTGTCTCCACATCCGCACCACGGCGGGCCTTCTGCCGCCCGGCAGCACCAGCGCCACCATTGCGGTTTACGAAGCCGCCCAGGAAATCACCTAGGCCACCTGCACCACCAGCATTGCCACCGAATCCGGCACCTCCGCCGAAGAGATCCGACACGTCGAAGTCGAATCCACGTGCACCGGCAGCACCGGCTCCGCCGGCACCTGCGGCACCGGGGAATCGGAAACCACCTGCGAGAGCTGCACGCAGCTCATCGTATTCGCGGCGCTTGTCCTCGTCACCGACCACCGAGTATGCCTCGGAGATTCGCTTGAACTTATCTTCAGCGGCCTTGTTACCCGGGTTCTTGTCCGGGTGGTTCTCCCGGGCTAACTTGCGGTAGGCCTTTTTAATCTCGTCGAGTGACGCAGACTTAGAGACGCCCAAGTCAGCGTAATAGTCCTTATCTGCCCATTCCCGTTGAGTCATGGTGCATCTCCTCCTTTCAGAAAAACTAATTCAAAGAAATCTGCGTCACTTGTGTCTCCGCTACTGCGGATCGCCGATGATTACCATCGCCGTACGAATGACACGGTCATTAATTCGGTAGCCCTTGCGCAGCACATTGGCTAGAACCTTGTCATCCCCTTCAGAGAGATCCTGGACAGCCTCGTGGATGTCCGGGTTGAACTCCTCTCCTGCGGCACCAAATTCCTCAACACCCTGTGCGGTCAGCACGCCACGGAATTTATCCGCGAAAGCCTTCAGCGGCGTGCCGTCTGCCAAGTCGCCGTGCTCTTCAGCCCGGTCGAGGTCATCAGCCAAAACCAGCAGTTCTCCAGCCAGCTTTGCCTTCGCCTGTACGCGCTCGGCTTCACGGTCTCGGTCAACTCGACGACGGTAGTTTGCGAACTCCGCCGACAGGCGCTGCAGGTCCTCCGTGCGCTCATCCAACTCACGCTGGATGGCTGCAACTGGGTCTGCAGCTTCCTCCGCGGCGGTGTCGCCGGCGGCACCTTCGGTCGCCGGCTCCACGTCGTCGTCAAGCTTGGCCTGCTCGAAGACCTCGTTGACCTGATCGGCCAGGTTGGCCGGCTCCTCCGGGGTGGGCTGGTTTCCCTGATCCTGGTCAGTCATTCTTACTTGTCCTTCTCGTCCTCGTCGACGACCTCAGCGTCAACGACGTTGTCGTCAGCGTCAGCGGCCTCAGCACCCTCGGCTGCGGTTGCACCCTCAGCTGCCTGAGCCTCGTAGATAGCCTTACCCATCTCCTGGCTCTCGGTGGACAGCTTCTCGACGGCGGACTTGATGGCCTCGATGTCGGAGCCCTTCAGAGCCTCGTCGACTTCCTTGGCGGCCTCTTCAACGCGGTCGCGGATGTCCTGGGAAACCTTGTCCTCGTTCTCCGATGCGAACTTGCGGGTCTGGTAAGCCATGGACTCAGCCGAGTTGCGGACTTCCTGCTCCTCGCGGCGCTTCTTGTCCTCGTCAGCGTGCTTCTCAGCGTCCTTGATCATCTGGTCGATCTCCTCCTTGGAGAGGCCGGAGCCGTCCTGGATGGTGATCGTGTTTTCCTTACCAGTGCCCTTGTCCTTAGCGGTGACGTGGACAATGCCGTTGGCGTCGATGTCGAAGGTGACCTCAATCTGCGGGACACCACGCGGTGCCGGAGCGATACCGCCCAGCTCGAAAGAGCCCAGCAGCTTGTTAGCTGCAGCCATCTCACGCTCGCCCTGGAAGACCTGAATCTGAACGCTCGGCTGGTTGTCTTCAGCAGTGGTGAAGGTCTCCGAACGCTTGGTCGGGATAGTGGTGTTGCGTTCGATCAGCTTGGTCATGACACCGCCCTTGGTCTCAATACCCAGCGACAGCGGGGTGACGTCGAGCAGCAGCACGTCCTTGACCTCACCGCGCAGAACGCCGGCCTGCAGAGCAGCACCAACTGCGACAACCTCGTCCGGGTTAACGCCCTTGTTCGGCTCACGACCACCGGTCAGTTCCTTGACCAGCTCGGAGACTGCCGGCATACGGGTGGAACCACCGACCAGCACGACGTGGTCAATGTCGGAAACCGAAACATCAGCGTCAGCAATGACCTGCTGGAACGGCTTACGAGTGCGGTCAAGCAAATCAGAGGTGATGCGCTGGAACTCAGTACGGGACAGGGTCTCGTCCAGGAACAGCGGGTTCTTGTCAGCATCAACGGTGATGTACGGCAGGTTGATAGATGCCTGCTGCGAGGAGGACAGCTCAATCTTGGCCTTCTCAGCAGCCTCACGCAGACGCTGCAGAGCCATCTTGTCCTTGGTCAGGTCAATGCCGTTGCTGGACTGGAACTTCTCAACCAACCAGTCAACGATGCGCTGATCCCAGTCATCGCCACCGAGCTTGTTGTCACCAGCAGTTGCGCGAACCTCAACAACACCGTCGCCGATCTCCAGCAGGGAGACGTCGAAGGTACCGCCACCGAGGTCGAAGACCAGAATGGTCTGCTCCTTGTCGGACTTCTCCAGACCGTAAGCAAGTGCAGCAGCAGTCGGCTCATTGACAATGCGCAGGACGTTCAGGCCAGCAATCTGACCCGCTTCCTTGGTTGCCTGACGCTCAGCGTCGTTGAAGTAAGCCGGAACGGTAATAACCGCATCAGTGACGTCGTCACCCAGGTAAGACTCAGCGTCGCGCTTCAGCTTCATCAGCGTACGAGCGGAAATCTCCTGCGGAGTGTACTTCTTGTCATCAATCTCGATGCTCCAGTCAGTACCCATGTGGCGCTTGACCGAACGAATAGTGCGATCAACGTTAGTGACAGCCTGGTTCTTAGCGGACTGGCCAACCAGGACCTCACCATTCTTTGCAAATGCAACCACCGACGGAGTGGTGCGCGAACCCTCAGCGTTCGCAATCACCTGAGCCTCGCCGCCCTCGAGGACGGAGACACAGGAGTTCGTCGTACCCAAGTCAATACCAACAGCGCGTCCCATGATGAACACCTTTCTAGAAGAGTAAAAGAATTGCCCTTAAGTCTTACGCGCTCAAGTCTGCATTGCCGTAGAAAATCTGTCAAGCAAACTTGAGTGTGTCCGACTCAATGTTTGTCATGCTATGCAACGGACTATGGGACAAAGTTATTCCAACCCGACTCAACTTTTCTAAAAAAACCGTCATCACCGCAGGTCACCGCGATAAAAGATTTTTACAAGACTATGCTCTAAAGCCACTCACGGTAGCCGACAGCGCAATTTTCTATACAGAATCCTGCCTCTGGACTCCAGGGGGACAAAGAATTTCCTAGCACTAGCCCTGGGAACTTTCCTGCACAGCGAACCGACTAATCCCCTGACGTGTTTTGCAGCCACCGGCTCATCAACAGGCCATGCCCTTGTTACCCCATGGCCTGACACCGAATCAGCTCTGGCGGCTCCACTAATACATGTCTAAATTCTCCCCATTTACGGGGCGATTGAGCCAAGAATTCATCCCACTTATTTAGGAGTTTTTCGTGCCTCAGAATGCACAGCGACACCATTTCCCCTTTTTCCGTGGGCTCGCAGTAGCGTCGGCAAGCGCCGCACTAACCCTCGCCTTCCCTGCCATTGCATCCGCACATGTGCATGCAACCCCGTCGTCTGCCCCGATTGGCGGCTACGCGGATCTGGCTTTCGGGGTCGGCCATGGCTGCGACGGTTCGCCGACGACGAAGGTCGAGTTCACCATCCCGGAGGAGTTCGAAAAGGTTACGCCGAACGTGAACGCGAACTGGGATGTCACCAAGGAGTCGACCGGCTCTGGCAAGAATGAAAAGGTGCAGAAGGTCATCTACACCGCAAAGACTCCACTGCCGTCGGACCTGAAGGATTCTCTGACGCTCAGCGTGAAGGTGGCTGATGACGCAAAGCCGTCGACAGTTGAGGTGCCGACGCTGCAAACCTGTGAAAAGGGTTCGATGAACTGGGCTGAAAAGGACCACGATAGTGACTACCCGGTTCCAACTGTGGAGCTGATTGAGAAGTCGGAAGACAATGAACATAGCCACGGTCACGACCACAGCCACAACCATGGCACCAGCGAGACAAACCACGGCGATAGCCGCTCAGACGACGTGGAGCATTCCGCAGCTGCTACCAGCGAGGATTCGAGCAGCACGCTTGGCGGCTGGGGCCTGGGGCTCGGCCTCGTGGGCGCGCTGACCGGTATTGCCGCATTGGTAGTTTCACTGCGTAAGCGAGGTTAAGACCACAGGCGGATTGCCACTCGGGAATCCGCCTTCACCGCGGCACTGCCGCCCATGCCTTCACAGAGCTCACCCCATGCGAGCACATAGAGCCGGCCGATCTTGACAATGCACGCCGGAGGATAATCCGTGCTGTCGGCTCGTCGTTTCGGTCGACGCAGTGAACGGACAATGCAAAGCTCTCAAACAATGACGGCTGAATCACGCATCTAGGCTCGGATTGAGTTAGGCGAAGCTTTATGGCGTATTCGAAAACCGTTCGAAGGCAGTGGGAGGATTACACTGGCAAAACAGCAAAAACTCGAGCTGGGAACCCCGTCCCATCCTTTGGCTTCGGCCAGGAGGCAACCACGAGAGCCCCCGTTTCCGGCACCTGGTCGAGCCCAGCCAGAAGTTCAATCTGCCATCGGTCACGCCCTAATAGATAGAGTTCCGTCGGCAAGCTGCCACCATGAGCCACGATGCCGGGGTCCGTATCAGTGGTCTCGTGCCCAATCGCCACAACGCCACGGTTGTCTATCAACCATTCGACGACCTCAACGTTCCATCCTGGGTAGTGAGTCACGCCCTCTTCATCCGCATTGGCCATTGCCTCAGCGTCAGGCCACCGCTTTGACCAGTCACTGCGAAATGCGACAAATGCACCGCCCGGAATCAAACCATTGCGTTCCTCCCACGCCTCGACATCAGCAATCGAAGGGGAGAAATCATTATCCCGAGCGACTTCAGCAGTGAAATCTAGGACGACCAAAGGCAGGATCATCTGCTCGACGCCAATATTGTCAAGAGTTCTCGTCTCTTGGACGAAATGCACAGGCGGATCCACATGCGTACCCCACTGGCCAACAAACTGATACTGGTCGATTTCAAATCCATGCTCAGCAACGGTGAAAAGCCGTGTTCGCTGTTCGTCGGGAAGCGCAGGGAATTTCGGCTGACCGGCGTGAAACGCGTGAGTCAAGTCAACATAGGTGTGGTTTTCCCGAAGCTTGCGAGCAATGTCCCATAGTTCGTGCGTGTTTGCGGTGTTCTTGTTCGACATAAAGCGAAGTATATAGACAAAGCTGTCTAGTTAGCCAATATGGCCACCGGCACATCGAGCACTAAAAGACACCAACTCGCCCCACCCTGCACCTATCAGCTCAAACAGCCTGACGACACCCGCTACCGCAGGTACCCTCGCATACAGGAAAGACTTTTCAAGCCGCAGCCACGTTCTTCAGATTTTGGAATTGCGGGCTACATACACAACTTTCACCAAACTCAAGCCATCCCAAAGGAGTATCTAATGACCACCTACGAAAACATCCTTACCGAAACCCGAGGTCGCGTCGGCATTATCACCCTGAACCGCCCGAAGGCACTGAACGCCCTGAACCACAAGACCATGGAAGAGATCGGCGCAGCAGCCACCGCTTTCGACAACGACTCGGGAATCGGCGCGATTATCATCACCGGCTCCGAGAAGGCGTTTGCCGCAGGTGCGGACATTAAGGAGATGGCGGACAAGTCCGGCACCGAGATGTATGTCTCTGACTGGTTCGCACGTTGGGATGTTCTGACTTCCGTCCGCACTCCAGTTATCGCCGCCGTCAACGGCTACGCCCTGGGCGGTGGCTGCGAGGTCGCTATGATGGCGGACTTCATCATCGCTGGCGCTAAGGCCAAGTTCGGTCAGCCTGAGGTCAACCTCGGCATCTCTCCGGGCATGGGCGGCTCGCAGCGTCTCACCCGCGCAATCGGCAAGGCTAAGGCAATGGAGATGTGCCTCACCGGCCGCATGATGGGTGCCGAGGAAGCTGAGTGCGCAGGTCTGGTCGCCCGCGTCGTCGAGCCGGAGGCGCTTCTCGACGAGGCCCTGAAGGTCGCCGACACCATTGCGTCGAAGTCACTGGTAGCCACTACTCAGATTAAGGAACAGATCAACCAGGCCTACGAAATGACGCTGTCGCAGGGACTGCTCTTTGAGCGTCGCACCTTCCACTCCCTGTTCTCCTCCAATGACCAGAAGGAAGGCATGGCCGCTTTCACTGAAAAGCGCGAGGCAAACTTCACCAATTCCTAGAAACTGCTAGTTCACAGTCGACGGGACTGCCAGCCACAGAGCCGAGTTGTCGGCGGCAGCATAGGTGTCTCGTGCACGCGGTGTGTGCGTTGGAGAAGTCACAATGACAGCAGCACGAACGCCACGGGCTCCCGATCCTGCAAGGTATGCAGTGCCTGCCGCGTTTTCAACGGTGGAGTCTGAGTTTGTTTCCATCGTGATTCGTCGCTTCCACACTCCCATAGATGCAAGCGCATCACGCATGTACTCAGCCTCAGTCTGGCAGCCCGGCTGAGTACGACCACCCGTGACGACGACCGGGTTAAGCGGATGACGCAGCGCCAGCGAACGTGCAGTTTCCAATCGGGACGTCAAAACAGCAGGAGCACTGCAGTCGGGATTAAGACGGGCCCCGAGCACAATAATCGGCACCTGAGGATCAAGTAACGCAGTCTCCGCAGCTGCACGTCCGACCGGGGACACCACCACTGGAGTCACAAGCGAGCTATTGAACGCCTTGACTGCGACCGCACTGACCGGATTGGCGTTTGCCACTACACCCGAGCCAAAGACCGCACTCGCAGTAAGAATAAGGCCTGCTCCAGCCATAGCGATTGCACGGAAAGATCGCGCCATTAAAGTCCCTCTCAAGAAAAAGTGGCACGGAGAAATCCACACTCCACATGCCATTTAGAATCAGGCGGATAAATCCGCAGTATCACGCTGCTAATACTAGGCGCTACACAAAATGGCGCCTACATAAGAATTACGCGGGGGTGGCCAGGCACTCTCTTCGCCACCAAAATAGCACGCCGCGTACCAGGTAAATTGTGGACGTAGAGGCTTTTAAATCCACTTGGGATTCATAAAAGTGAGTTACATTTAATGACTTTTTCGTTAACTGCCAGCAAATCCCGGGATCCAATAGCAAATTATCCACCAAAACACAGGTACAGAAGTCACTATTGTTATTTATGTTAAGAATGTAACGCATGTGAATACATGTCTGCTTCAGTCAATTTTCGAAGGCCAACACACCACCGAGCACCCCCTCCGTCTCGCGACACAGTCCCGCCCCGACACTCCGGCACTACCCCCACAATGCGTCCGCAAAACATCGAATCGGCAACACTCGACAACTACATACACGCAACGCCGCCGCCACTTCCGCCCATAAAAGCGTGACGACGAAAGTGCCGCGCGCCGTCGTTAAGCGAAGGCGTTAAAACCCGTCGAAACCCTCTCGAATAAAACAACGATTTTTTTGCGTAATTCGTCAAATAACCGCTGGTTACACCGTGTATCGATGAATTCAGCACTATTTTGCACATTAGTTAGGTAAGCGTCCGCGGCTCGTGATAGAACTCACAAGAGAACTATTTTCACTCAGCCATCACCCTGGCTGAGCCAGCCTAGAAGGAACATTATGAGCGTGCTCAACCTCGCCGCGGCGACGGCTGACACGGCGATTCCGGAATCTACCGGATTCACCGTCGCAGTCGGCGTTATTGGCGTCCTGTTGTCCCTGCCCTGCTGGTTCATCTTTATTAAGGGATTCACCCATATGGTGAAGACCATCATGGTGGGCCAAAAGACGTACGGTCACACCGGTGAATGGGGAACCCGTATTTGGACCATGATCCGAGAGATCGTCGGTCACACCAAGATGGCCAAGAAGCCCGGCGTTGCTGTGGCTCACTGGTTCGTCATGGTGGGCTTCCTCCTCGGTTCCCTAGTGTGGTTCGAGGCGTACATTCAGACCTTCTGGCCAGCCGGTGGTTGGCCAATCCTCAGGAATCTGACCGCCTGGCACTTCATCGACGAACTGCTCGGCCTGGGCACCACCCTGGGCATCCTGGCACTGATTCTCGTCCGCCAGACCAACCTGGGCAAGGAGCGTCTGAGCCGCTTCTACGGATCCAACGCCAAGGCTGCCTACTTCGTTGAGGCCGTCGTCCTCATCGAGGGCCTGGGCATGATGTTCGTCAAGGCTGCCAAGCTGGCTACTTACGGCGACCACGGTCACACTGGCGCCGAGGTCTGGACCTGGGCGAACTTCGTCACCGGTGGTATCGCACAGATTCTGCCGGCCTCCGAAGTCATGGTGTCCATCTTCGCGCTGATTAAGCTGCTGTCCGGTATGGTCTGGCTCTTCGTTGTTGGCCGCAACCTCACTTGGGGTGTCGCATGGCACCGCTTCCTGGCGTTCGCCAACATCCTGCTCAAGCGCAACGCTGACGGCTACAACGCCCTCGCTGGGGCTAAGCCGATGACCTCTAACGGCGAGATCCTGAACCTGGAAGAGGCTGACCCGGAGGTTGACTCCATGGGCACCGGCGTGGTTACCGACCACTCCTGGAAGGCTCTGCTGGACTTCACCTCTTGTACCGAGTGTGGTCGCTGCCAGGAGCAGTGCCCGGCCTGGAACACTTCCAAGCCGCTGTCCCCGAAGCTGCTGGTTAACCAGCTGCGTGACCACGCTTACGCTTCTGCCCCGTACCTGTTGGCTGGCGAGACCATCGAAACCGCTCGCGAGGGCGAAGGCGCTGGCGCAGCACTCCTGACCAAGCCGCTGGTTGGCGACGGCGATGAGGGCATCATCGACCAGGACGTCCTGTGGTCCTGCACCAACTGTGGCGCCTGTGTCGAGCAGTGTCCGGTTGACATTGAGCACATCGACCACATCGTCGATATGCGTCGTTACCAGGTTCTGGTCGAGTCGGACTTCCCGACCGAATTGGCTGGCCTGTTCAAGAACCTTGAAACCAAGGGCAACCCGTGGGGCCAGAACGCTTCCACTCGCGCCGACTGGATCAATGAGGTCCGCAAGGAAGGCGTCGTTGTCCCGATTTGGGGCGAGGATGTCGAGAGCTTCGACGACACCGAGTACCTGTTCTGGGTCGGTTGTGCCGGTGCCTACGACGACAATGCGAAGAAGACCACCAAGGCTGTTGCAGAGATGCTTTACACCGCCGGTGTGAAGTACGCTGTGCTCTCCCAGGCCGAGGGTTGTACTGGTGACTCCGCTCGCCGTGCTGGTAACGAGTTCCTCTTCCAGATGTTGGCTGAGCAGAACATCGAGCAGCTCGACGAGGTCTTCGACGGTGTGCCGCCGAAGCAGCGCAAGATTGTCGTCACCTGTGCGCACTGCTTCAACACCTTCAAGAACGAGTACCCGGAGCTGGGCGGACAGTACGAAGTTGTCCACCACACCCAGCTGCTGAACAAGCTGGTTCGTGCTAACCGCCTGCAGCCGGTTGCTTCGGGTCAGGGCCGCCAGGTCACCTACCACGACCCATGCTTCCTGGGCCGCCACAACAAGGTATTCGAGGCTCCGCGTGAACTGATTGGCGCGTCCGGCGCCAACCTCGTCGAAATGCCGCGTAATAAGAACACCGGCTTCTGCTGTGGTGCTGGTGGCGCTCGCATGTGGATGGAAGAGACCATCGGTCAGCGCATCAACGTAAACCGCACCGAAGAGGCTGTCGGAACCGGCGCTGAGGCAATTGCCATCGGCTGCCCGTTCTGTAAGACGATGATGAACGATGGCGTCAACAACGTCATCGAGGACGACGAGAAGAAGCCGGAGGTCCTGGACATCGCCCAGATGCTCCGCGACTCCGTGAAGGTCGACGGCGAGCTGCCGCAGGCACGCGAACCGGAGTGGATTGAGCAGCCGGAGCGTGGCTGGGTCGATCCAAAGAAGGCTGAAGAGGAAGAGCGTCAGCGCCTCGAGGAAGAGGAAGCTAAGCGCAAGAAGGCTGAGGCTGCCGAGAAGAAGAAGGCAGAGAAGGCATCCGCTGCCGGCGCTGGTGCCGCAGCTGCTGGTGCTGCTGCAGGCGCTGCTGCCAAGGGTGGCGCTCCGACTCCGGGTGGTGCTCCGAAGCCGGGTGGTGCTCCGAAGCCGGGTGGCGCCAAGGGCGGCGCACCGACCCCAGGTGGTGCCAAGAAGGGCGCTCCAGCTCCAGGCGGTGCTCCAAAGCCAGGCGGTGCCAAGGCCGGCGCACCAACTCCGGGTGGCGCCAAGAAGGGTGCTCCTGCTCCGGGTGGCGCTCCGAAGCCAGGCGGTGCCAAGGCCGGCGCACCGGTTCCAGGTGGTGCAAAGGGCGGCGCCCCGACCCCAGGCGGTGCCAAGAAGGGTGCTCCAGCTCCGGGCGGCGCTCCGAAGCCAGGCGGTGCCAAGGGCGGTGCCCCGGTTCCAGGCGGCGCTAAGAAGGGCGCTCCAGTTCCGGGCGGCGCCAAGGCCGCTAAACCGGCCGCGCAGGCAGAGCCAGCAGCTGCAGAAACCGAAGCTCCGACTGAGGCTCCGAAGGCAACGAAGGGCGCTCCGATTCCGGGTGGCGCACGCAAGGCCAAGCCAGTCGCTAGCACCCCTGCCCCGGCAGCAGAGGAAACCGAAGCTCAGGAGGCTCCTGCTCAGCCAGAGGCAGAGCAGGCTCCGGCGCAACCAGAGGTTACCGAACAGCAGTCGGCGGAAGATGCCACCTCCACCGAGCAGGCCACTGAGACCCCAGCCGAGGAGACGCAGGCGCCGTCGGCAAGCGCTAAGAACCTTCCGCGCAACCAGCACGGAGTTCCGCTGCCAGGATCGGCGCGACGTAAGTAGCGCTCGCTAAGTAAGCAGGAATCCGCCCGAGAGGTTATTCTTCCCGGGCGGATTTTTTGTGCTTTACGACGATCCCTGCGCCACGGCATTAATCATGCAAATGGCACTCTCAACCGCACTGACAATATATTGATTACTGCATATTGATTACTGCATCCCGTTAGAGATGACCGCGTTGTGGTGTGGAAAGAGGTCTTGGCGTAGTGATTAAGAAATCGCTGTCACAGATAAGGGACTTTCTGAGGACTCCAGGGTCAGTGGAGATGGTCATTGCGCTGGTTCTCACGGCTCTCGATGCGCTAATTTTCCGCGAGAGCAACTCTGATCTGTTGTTGCCGACCATTATCGGTGGCCTTCAGGTCATTCTTGTTGCAGTGGCGACCTATCTGCCACTTTTTGCCATGGTGGTTGTCCCAGCGAATTTCTTGGCATTGACTTTCCTTCCCACAGAGCAGGCTCCAATGCAGATTTTCTGCGCGCTTCTCATCGTGGAAGTGATGCGTGCTAACAACAACAAGATGCCGGCGAGAATCACTGCGTTGCTCTTGTTGGTGATCTCAAACTACGACGTCAACACAAGTACTTTCGCACGTGACCATGTCGCGACCTTTGTGACAACACTGCTTTTTGTAATTGCCTACGCCATCGGCATGATGCGCAGTCGCTACAAAGAACAACGCCGGCGGGCAACGATTGAATCTAACCGCGCTCTGGAAGAGCAACGCCTTGAGTTGGCGACCGTACTGCACGACTCCACTGCCAAGTCCTTTACTCGCGTAACCATGCTGGCGCAGGCGCTCGCCATCGAGCGAGAAGGGACCGATGAAAAACTTGAAGAATCCCTGGAGGACATCGCAGAGACCTCCCGAGAAGGCCTGCTACAGCTTCGCCAGTTGCTTTCATTGCTGAAATCAGCTGACGACGAGAGTTCTTTGACCTCAGCTATCGGCCAGGATGAGCGAGTTCCCAGCATGAACAAGGTGCTCCAACAGGCCAAGGATGAACTGCAGGAAGCTGGGTTTAACGTTTCGCTGGCCACGAAGATTGAAACCGAGCCCTCTTTGACGCAGATTTCAGAGGTTATCTCGCCGGCGCTGTCGGAGTTCTGCACGAACATTCAGAAGTACGGCGAACCGCAAACGAACGTTCACATTCTGGCGCTGAGCAATGAGGAAGATGGCTTCACGCTCGACATCAGCAATCAGATATCGAAGGCGCTACCGCATTTTCTGCCGCGGGCGATGCTCTCGAGCGGTTTGGGGCTTTCCTCACTGCATCGGCGAGTGCGACCGTGGGACGGTTCCATCACGTCAGAACGAGAAGGAAATGTGTGGAATTGCAAACTCCACATGCCACCTACCAACCAGTAGGTTACGCTAGCGTAAGATTGATGTAGTAGCCGCCTGTGACGAAGATATCTCTCGAAAAGTCCTGGTTAGCGTAGTAATATCACACGATGACAGATATTGTTCGGTTTTTATAACTTCTATGAAAGGTTCGCGGATGTCTGACATTAAGGTTCTCATTGTCGATGACGACCCACTTGTACTCTCGACGCTGCGAACCTATTTCAAGAAGGCACCGCATATCACCGTGGTCGATGAAGCCAGCGATGGCCACGAGGCTCTCAACATTATTGCCCGTGGTGGCGTTGACGTAGTTTTGACCGATATTCATATGCCTAACATGGACGGCGTTGAGCTACTTGAGCGCATTAAGAAGGTGGAGAATCCACCGAAATTCATCGCTATCACCTCATTTGATACCGATGAAACAATGCTGAAAATCTTGAGTCTCGGCGGAAATGGCTACATTCTCAAAACTGCCCGCCCGGAATCCGTCATTGGCACCGTTGAAGATGTTTTCCAGGGCGGCACCGTCATCTCACCGATTTCTGCGACTCGGCTGATTAAAACCCTGCCGTCCCGCAACATTTCCTCGTACAAGATCACTCAAGCCGAGCGAGAGGTTCTCGGCCTGATCTGCCGCGGTAAGTCAAACCACGACATCGCCAAGGAACTCGGCAAGTCGCCGGGCACTATCAAGAAGCACCTCTCCAGCATGTTCAATAAGTTTGGAGCTACCTCTCGCCTGGACCTGGCGCTGAAAGCAATAGACGCAGGCTTCCACCCGCCGGCATCCGCTGCCGCAGAATAACCAGGGGCTCTGAGATTTGGCCGGTTAGCGGCTCTGAATTGAGCCTTTGCAGGCCCGAGATGGATAGCAAAAAGGGGCATATTCACTTTCGCGAATATGCCCCTTTTACCCGTGCTGAGTGTGGAGAGAGAACTGTGTAACTACTGGATGGTCACCTCGACATGTCGCTCGCGCGGAGCCACACCGAAGTAGGTGCGCCCAATTGGCTCCCACGTCTTCGAGTTGGCGTTGCAGCGAACAGTCTGTCCGGCGAACTCGTCAACCAGGAATCCCCAGCTCAGACGACCAGTTTCACCCTTGCGCACTTCGTACGGTCCGATCTTCTGCCCGAGGCTCCAAACCATCTCTCGGGAGTATTCCCAGGAGTACTTGCGGTTGAGCTCCTTACTGACCTTCACACTGACAGAGATATTGGTCCACCACTTCTTGGTCTTGGACTCCTTGATGGTCTGCGTCAGCGGAATCGGCTCATCACCGATGTCATTCTTCGTAGAAACAACGCCCTCAACGTCGTAGCGAGAGCCGGTGATTTCCACGAACTCAGCCACCGAACCCGGAGCTTCACAAGTGGTTCCCGGTGCCGGACCGCGGTCAACTGCCGCCGGCTTGGGCACTGGTACCCACTCCTCCGGCGCGAACGGTTCACCGGCTCCTGGATTCGGGGCGGCCACCGCTGTCGGAGCACCGAGTCCGAGCGCAAAGACCGTCGTCAAGCACATGGCGACAACACGCTTTTTCATAACTGCTCCTAGTCGTTAATCGTGGCGGATGCCGGGCCGCCGTCACCGGAGTTACCGCTGACAGGCGCCCACTGCTGACGGTGCTCGCCCTCCTTGGTGGTCTTGTGCCAGACCACGAAGCGAGTCGACGGCCCCTTGCCGTTGTACTCACCGAAGTAGGGCTCACCGCGCCACAGGCCGGTCTTCTGGTCACAGGTGCGAACACGGCCAATGAAGGACTTCATGTGCACGCCGTAGTCTGCGCGAACGGTCTCACCGGGGTTGACGGTCACCGGGCCCAGCTTGTCGCCAACCGACCACTGACTGACCTCGACGATGCCGTACTTGTTCTTCACCCCGTGGAGGAACACGTCCCACATATTTCCGGAGCTCATGGCCTTCACAGACTCGTTGACTCCCTCTGTCACCTCGAGGGTGTACTGAATAGGGCGGTCAGTGCGGTTGGTGAATGAGTTAGTGCCATTGTAGCGGTCCCATTCGTCGGTAATCCACTGTTCCCAGGGGTGACGCTTGGCATCCTTGACCGGGTCACATTTATCCGTATTGGTGAAACCGGTGTGGTGCTCATCCTGGTCAGGGGTCTGGGTCAGCGGGGTCGCCGCGGCCTGTCCAACGATGCCTGGTGCAAGAAGACTTGCACCCATCACCGCGCAGGCCAGGGCCTTCTTTTTCAGGCTCAACATGGAGAAACTTCCTTCTGCTTCGAGGCTTTAGGGGCTCTGGCCGTCTTAAACGGCGTACTCCTTGACCTGCGGAGCAGCACCGTCCACGGAGCGGTCAGCTTCGTTGGCGCGCATGGAAACGCGAATGTGACGCTCCTTCGGGATGGTGCCCCAGTACGGACGACCCGCGTCAATCCACTTTCCGCCCTTACAGGTCAGGTGAGTACCTTCGAAGGACTGATTCAGGAAGCCATACTCCAGAACACCGGTGTAGCCGGGCTTGACAGGGTACGGGCCGAGGGTCTGGCCAACTTCCCAGGTCTGAGTGGACTGGTAGCCGGCACTGAAGGTGACGTGGAAGAGCTTGAGCAAATCGAAGTCGACCGAACCGCCGACGTTCCAGGACTTGGTCTTGCCTTCCTTCAGGGTCTGAGTCAGCGGCAGGTCGGTGTCGCCGTAGTTAGCGACAGTCGCAGTACCTTCGACCTCGAACTTCGAGCCGGTGATCTTCAGGGACTGGCCGGACTGGCCTTCAACGGAGCAAGTGCCACCGACAGTGCCCGGGGTGGGGGCTGGGGCAGCTTCAGCCATCGGGGCGACAGCCAGCGAGGACATGGTGACCAGGGCTGCAATGGAGCCGGAGAGCAGGGTCTTCTTCACGGCGAAATCCTTTCAGGATGTGACGAGCAACTCGTAAGGAAATACTTGAACTGACACCTGCAAAGGTAAGTCGAAATTCAGCGTTTTGTAATGGAAAATTTTCGACTGGCTTTACGACGGCCGCAGCGATTATCCACATAGTAAAAATGGAATCTCACCGATTTCTACCACGCGAAAATACGACATCTAATTGACCTTGACCAGCGATTATGGGCGCCACAATAAGATTTCGGCGATCAATTCAATCGCATCAGAACTACGCCTTTTGAACCAATTCAAAAATGCCTCGGTCGGCCACTTGGTACTAGACAATCAACATTTCGGCCACTAGCCCACCTACATAAAGACACCAGAGAGTAGCCGAATGGCCACCCCCAGGCGCGGGCAGGTAGAGAGACCTCCACACTTCACACTCTTGATTAAATAGTTATGATTTCTTTATTAATCACTGGCGAAGTCCGGCAGTCCACAAAGCCCTGACACTTTGCCGAGGCAGATATCTTTCGGAGTACTACCTAATGTTTCGACGCACTTCCGTTCTTGCTACCACCATTGCATCCGCAGCACTTTCCCTGGGCGCGCTGACCGGCGCCCCGACCGCTACCGCAGCACCGACAGCTACGACCAGCAGCGACGACCTGCAGGTTAAGGAATACGCTCTTTCCGATACCTTCTCTTGCGACTACTACAACCTCCCGTGGTGCCGCTAAAGAGCGCTGACCCCCTACCCCTCCTCTGCCGCCCCTTCACGTGAGCGCGGCTACTTCGCGGTGCCGTCGAGCCCCTCTAGCAGTGTGGCAAAATCCGTGACATTAGTATCCACCCGCGTGTTTGTACTGCGTCGCTGGTTCGGCTCGCCAACACCCCGATTCCCCTCGCTGGCCCCGCCCGCTGAATGCTCCGCACCCTTTTCTTCAGCTTCGTTCCCAAAATCTGGACCAAAACCGACTACGGCCGAGCGAACACCGACAAGGTACTCGGCAAGCTCACGAGCTGCACGCACCACGCGATTATTCATCTCCGCGCCGGACACTCCGCCGGCGCCATTTCCGGCACCATCGCCAGCACCAAAGTCCTCAGTGGCTGCAAATACAGCAGTCGGCATAACCGTGCCGCGCAGGTAGCTAAACAGCGGACGCATCGCATACTCCAGCACCAACGAATGTCGTGCTGTGCCAGCCGTCGCAGCAATAATGACCGGCATGGAAGTCAGCGCATCCTTATCCAGGGCGTCGAAAAACATCTTGAACAACCCAGAGTAGGACGCTGCGAACACCGGGGTCGCGGCAATCAATCCATCAGCACCGCTGACAGTATCGAGGGCGGCGCGCAATTTTTCGTCGTAAAGCCCTGTGGACATCACAGTGCCGAGGCTGACAGCGAGTTCGCGCAGCTCGACGTACTCAACTTGGACCCCCTCGCCACGCTTGGAGACCTGCGCCTCGACGGCCTCCGCGATGCGGTCGGCAAGGATGCGCGTGGTTGATGGATCGGAAACACCGGCACTTACGACGACGAGCTTTTTCACTACTGATTCCTTTCAGCCGGGCGGACGAGAAGGTGCGGGGAATCTGCGCCCTCGGCAACCAGCGAGGCATGCGTCGGCGGGTCGGAAGGCACGTGCGCCGGACGGCGGCGCTCGAACTCTTCACGCAGGACCGGAACGATTTCGGTTCCCAGGATTTCAACCTGCTCCAACGCCATTTCCAGCGGCAGGCCGGCGTGATCGATAAGGAAGAGCTGACGCTGGTAGTCGCCAACGGCGTCTGCATAGCCCAGGTAACGTTCGATGATTTGCTCAGGCGTGCCGACGGTCAGTGGAGTGATGTTCTCGAATTCTTCCAGAGATGGCCCATGTCCATAGACCGGGGCATTGTCGAAGTATGGGCGGAAAATCTCCTTGGCCTTCTTCTCCGTCTCAGCGGCGAAGACCTGCCCGCCAAGCCCGACGATTGCCTGATCAGCAGCACCATGGCCGTAGTGCTCATAGCGCTGGCGGTAGAGGTTGACCATGGCTGTGGTGTGCTCGATATTCCAGAAAATGTGGTTATGGAAGAAGCCGTCCCCATAGAAGGCGGCCTGCTCAGCAATCTCAGTGGAGCGGATTGAGCCGTGCCACACGAAAGGTGCTACACCGTCGAGCGGGCGCGGTGTGGACGTAAAGGACTGCAGCGGAGTGCGGAATTGACCTTGCCAATCCACATTCTCCTCACGCCAAAGGGTGCGCAGCAGGTGATAGTTCTCGATGGCCAGCGGAATTCCCTTGCGAATATCCTTGCCAAACCACGGATAAACCGGCCCGGTGTTGCCGCGGCCCATCATGAGATCAATGCGACCTTCGGAAAGGTGCTGGAGGTAGGCGTAATCCTCGGCGATGCGCACGGGGTCGGTGGTGGTAATCAGCGTTGTCGAGGTCGACAGAATCAGATTTTCGGTCTGTGCTGCGAGGTTGGCTAATAAAATCGGCGGGTTCGCCGGTGCCACAAACGGTGGATTGTGGTGCTGGCCAGTAGCAAATACATCGAGGCCGACCTCTTCGGCCTTCTTCGCTAGCGCGACAGTTGCCTTAATTCGCTCATGTTCAGTAGGGATTTGTCCAGTCGTGGGATCTTTTGTGACGTCGCCAATTGTAAAAATTCCGAATTGCATAATTCTCAATCCTAAATAGCAGTTGTTGACATGTCAACGCCTGTTATGCTGGACATAAGCACTTAAAACGACTCCATATGAACCGTCTCCAACCAAAGGAGCCTCGCCCAGCCATGACAAAACCCCGAACCGATCGCCCGACCGGATGTGCGCTTCTAAAAAAATATTCGGCATTTTCTTTGACCTTTGTTGACACATCATCACATCTAGAGTTATCGTTGACACGTCAACACCGGAAGTTGGTTCCGGCGGACAAAAATACTTCGAAACATTCGAGATACTTTTAACTTTTAGGAGATTCACTATGGCTCTTCAGTCTGGCAACTACGTTCTTGATGCACAGCACTCCACCGTTGGATTCACCGTTCGTCACGCAATGATCACTAAGGTCCACGGTCAGTTCACTCAGTTTGAGTCCGTTATTAATTTTGATGCCGACAAGCCGGAGAATTCCACGGCAAAGGCGACCATTCAGGCGAACTCCATCAACACCAACAATGAAGAGCGCGACAACCACCTGCGCTCGAAGGACTTCTTCGGCACCGACGAAAACCCAACCTTCGAATTCGTTTCCACCGCTATCGAGCTCCAGAGCGAAGAAAAGGCCACCGTTACCGGCGACCTAACCATCAACGGCATCACCAAGCCGGTCACCCTGGATGTCGACATTTTCGGCTCCGCTGAAGACCCATGGGGTCAGACTCGCGTTGGCTTCGAGGCAGCCACCAAGATTGACCGCACCGATTTCGGCATCGATTACAACGCTCCTATTAAGACTGGCGGCCTGCTCCTTGGCAACGAGATTTCCCTGCAGATCGACGGCTCCGCAGTTAAGCAGTAACTAGCAGCCAGAACCCCAGCTGCCCGCAACCCAGTAAAGCGTCCTGCATCCTCATGCAGGGCGCTTTTGCGCAATCAATGTGCAATTAATCTGCCCCCGCTGTGAGAAAAGCATGGTGCGGGAGCAAAAAAGTGGCATGCTTAGACAGGTGAGTTCCAGTAAAGACACTTCCCAGGGCACCGAAACCACCAACGAGACAACGCAGGACGCTCAGGCTGCGCAGGCCGCTCAGGCCGAGCAGTCCCGTGCTGCCCGTGTTGCCGCCCGTCGTGGAAACATCAGGGCACCTCGCCGCACTCCACTGAAGACACTGGACCAATCCTCCAAGCTGCAGAACGTCCTCTACGACATTCGCGGTCCGGTGACTACTCTCGCCGAGCAGATGGAGGCCGACGGCCACCGCATCATGATGCTCAACACTGGCAATCCGGCGAAGTTCGGCTTTGATGCACCTGACACCATCGTGCAGGACATGGTCCGCGCTCTCCCCCACGCACAGGGCTATTCCGAGTCCAAGGGTATTTACTCCGCACGCCGTGCCGTCGTCACGCGCTATGAGATGGACCCGGACTTCCCCCGTTTCGACGTCAACGACGTCTGGCTGGGCAACGGCGTCTCCGAGCTGATTTCCATCACCACGCAGGCGCTGCTCAACGAGGGCGATGAGGTCCTCATTCCAGCTCCGGATTACCCGCTCTGGACTGCAGCAACCACCCTCGCCGGCGGCAAGGCCGTCCACTACACGTGCGATGAGGAGAATAACTGGGCCCCGGATGTCGAAGACATTCGCTCGAAGGTGACGGATCGCACGAAGGCGATTGTCATCATCAACCCGAACAATCCGACCGGCGCGGTCTACACACGCCAGACACTCGAAGCCATCGTGGATATCGCTCGTGAGCACTCGCTCCTGCTGCTTTCCGACGAAATCTACGACCGTATCCTCTACGACGATGCAGAGCACATTTCCACTGCCTCCTTGGCCCCGGATTTGCTCTGTATCACCTTCAACGGCCTGTCCAAGACCTACCGTGTGGCCGGTTACCGCGCGGGCTGGATGGTGCTGACTGGCCCGAAGCGCCACGCAGAGGGCTTTATCGAGGGCATCAACCTGCTGGCCAGCACCCGTCTGTGCCCGAATGTCCCTGCTCAACACGGCATTCAGGTGGCACTTGGCGGTTACCAGTCCATCGAGGACTTGATCTTGCCAGGCGGTCGCCTGCTGGAGCAGCGCAATGTCGCCTACGAGGGACTGACCTCAATTCCAGGCGTGAGCTGCGTGAAGCCGATGGGCGCCATGTACGCATTCCCGAAGCTGGATCCGAACGTCTACGAAATTCACGATGACGAGAAGCTGATGCTCGACATCCTGCGTGAAGAGAAGATCCTGATGGTCGGCGGCTCTGGCTTCAACTACCCGACGCCGGATCACTTCCGAATTGTCACCCTGCCATGGGCACGCGACCTGAAGGAAGCTATCGAGCGCCTGGGCAACTTCCTGGTCAGCTACAAGCAATAGCAGTACTTAGGGTTGCGCACGCTATTGGTTCTGCCCTTCTCACATATCGATGCGCTATTCACTTATGGACACACTGGAGCGCATCGATGAGTGAGCATTGCATCGATAGGTGGGCCATAGCGCTAATGACCACGGCCCGGCACGCCGGAATGGCGGTACGCCTTCCGGTGCTGGTGCAGCGATTAGGTTATTAAGGGTGGGCAGGCACTCAAAAGATTCAATGAACTCTGACAACCAGCAACCTTTTCGCGTTGCTCCGGGTTCCGACATAGGTGCGCATCTCGACGTACTGAAGAACTCGAACAGCGGCTCCCCTACCGGCCGGTTCCGGGCTGTCAATACCGCGAATCAACCCAACTCTGCAACCTCGGCTGCCCCAGCACGACATGCAGAACCAGCCGCACATTCAAAACCAGCACCGGTACGGCAAAACGAACCTGCACAAGCCAAACCAAAACCAAAGAAACCGCGGCACAACCCCACAAGAGCACGTCGCTTACTGGCCACAGCTCTCACAGTTGCTGGTATTGCCACTTTCCTCGCAGTGATTGGTCTCTGGCCATCGGGTGAAGCTCCGAGCCCAGGGCCGGGATTCCTGCAGTCACAGACGTCAGCTGCAGAGACGGTTAAGGGAACCGTCGTAAAGCACAGCGTCGGCGCGTGCAATTCGCCTGACAACGGACGCGTCTTCGATGACCAGCCGCGGCCAGGACTGGCGGCCTCCCTCAATGACCCCGCGGCGCCGAAATGCCAGCTCTCGGTCATTGAGCTGACCTCGGGCCCAGACGAGGGCAAGAAGACGCTTCTGGAGGCATCCGGCCTGCCCGGAGAAATCGAGCTGGCGGAGGGCGACAAGGTCGTCCTGGCAATTCACCGTCCAAACGCGGCCGGTACCGGAGCTGTCGACAATGGTGCCGTGCCGGATCCGGGGTTGATGACACCGGCTCCCGGCGTTGTTCCCGCGCCTGCCCCTGAGGGCGCAGAGGGTGAGCCTGCTCCTGATGCAGAGGCTCCGGCACCAGCTCCAGCCCCGGAGCAGGAACCAGCACCTGAATCCGGTGCAGAAGCCCCCGCTGCCCCCGCAGCTCCTGCTCCCGCGGCCGACACTAATGTCGTCGACCTCGCACCTCATCAGGTTGTCGACACCGCTAGCATCGGCAACACCTACACCTTCCTGGACATGGATCGCACCACGACGATCTGGTTGTGGCTCGGCGCAGCGGTGCTGCTCATCATCCTCGTCGGCATGACTCGCGGAGTCTTGAGCCTCATTGGTCTTGGCATCACGCTGGCCGCAGTGATGGGATTCCTGGTTCCGGCACTGCTACGCGGCGGCGATCCTGTGGCCTTAGCCATCACGGCGGGCGCGGCGATTCTCTTCCCAGTGCTCTTCCTCGTTCATGGCATCAATTGGAAGTCAGCTTCCGCACTGGCGGGAACACTCACCACGATGGTACTGGCGGCGGGCCTGGCCAACCTCGCTATCTCCACGTCGCAGCTACGTGGTCTCGGCAACGAGGACAACCTGCTCATTCAGCTTTACCTGCCTGACGTCTCCGTCACAGGTCTGCTTCTGGCGGGATTCATCATCGGCGCGTTGGGCGTGCTTAACGACGTCACCATCGCCCAGGCATCGACCGTCCAGGAGCTTTACGAAGCAGCTCCGCGGTCGCGCCCTATGGAGGTCTTCCGCTCGGCAATGCGCGTCGGTCGCGATCACATCGCGTCGATGGTCTACACACTGGTACTGGCGTACCTCGGCACCGCACTGCCGCTATCGATTTTGTTAAGCGTCTCCGACCGGCCGCTGATGCAGTCGTTGACCTCCGATGTCGTGGCCACAGAGCTGCTGCGTTCCACCATCGGTGCGGTGGCTTTGGTACTCGCAGTGCCGATTACCACCCTCATCGCCGCCTATACCGTGGCCCCGGAGGGTATGAAGTTTCCGAAGCGCTCGAGGGCAGCTAGCATTTAGCCGCGGCCGAGGCAGGTGACATCCCAGCCTGCGGCACGCCACTGATCTGCTGGCAGGCAGTTGCGGCCGTCGAGCACCGCTGCGCGCTTGACCAGCTTCTTCGCAGCCACCGGGTCGATGTCGCGGAACTGCTGCCACTCGGTGGCGACGACAACCATCTCCGAGCCTTCCAGAGCTGCTTCGATGCTCGGTGCATACTCCAAGGTCGGGAAATTCTTCTTGGCGTTCTCCATGGCCTGCGGGTCATAAACAATCACCGAAGCGCCCGCCAGAGACAGCGAACCGGCAATCGACAGCGCCGGGGAGTCACGCACATCGTCAGAGTTCGGCTTGAAGGCCGCACCCAGCACCGTCACGGTATGGCCGAGCAGCGAGCCGCCGAAGCTGGCGCGCACCAGGTCAACGGTCTTTTCACGGCGACGCATGTTAATTGCATCGACCTCGCGCAAGAAGGTCAGCGCCTGGTCAACGCCCAGCTCACCGGCGCGGGCCATGAATGCGCGGATATCCTTCGGCAGGCAACCGCCGCCGAAGCCCAGACCCGCGTTGAGGAAGCGGCGGCCAATTCGGGCGTCCATACCGATAGCGTCGGCAAGCGTAGTGATATCCGCACCTGTGACCTCACAGATTTCGGAGACCGCGTTGATGAAGGAAATCTTGGTGGCGAGGAATGCGTTTGCCGACACCTTCACCAGCTCTGCGGTGGCGGTGTCCGCGACGATAAGCGGAGTCTCGCGCTCGAAGATAGGGCCGAAGCACTCGCGCAAACTGGCCTCGGCAATCGATTCGACCTCCTGACCCGCACCATTGAGGATCATGCCCGGCTTCTGGGTGCCCAGCACCACACGGTCCGGCTCCAGGGTGTCCTTTACCGCGAAGCCCTCGCGCAGGAACTCCGGGTTCCAGGCGATTTCGAGGCTGGTGTTCTTCAACTGCTCATCACCGGCTTCGGCGCGCTCACCAATCATTTTCGCAGCCAGCTCCTGCAGGCGCGGTGCGGTACCGACGGGCACAGTGGACTTACCAAACACTAAATGCTTGCCGACGACGCGCTTAGCCAATTCGGTAATGGCGGCGTCCACATAGCGAACATCGGCGGCGTACGAGCCCTTAACCTGCGGAGTTCCGACACCTACGAAGTGGACGTTCGCAAATTCAACGGCTTCGTCGTAGTTAGTGGTGAAACGTAGTCGCCCCGACTCAACGTGCTTCTTTAGCAGTTCGGGCAAGCCAGGCTCAAAGAAAGGAACTTGGCCTGCGGACAATGCCTCAATCTTGGCGGGATCAACATCTACGCCGAGAACCTCGTGGCCTAACTCCGCCATCGCCGCGGCATGAGTGGCGCCTAGGTAACCCGTACCAATAACCGTAATACGCATAAGGGCTATTATTTATCGAAAGATAAAAGGCCATCAAGCCGATTTAACCCTTAAATGGTGTGAACTAAAGGCCCATATTTAGGCTTTTCACCTGCGAAAACTCTTTATTGAACAATTGTTTCCATTTCTTCACCGAGAATTCACTCGGGGCTATTCACAATTCATTTATATTCCGAGTTCATATCCCGAGTTTCAGGTGCCTTATTCCTCATCGCGGAAGTTCAGGTACGCACGCGACGGCGTCGGGCCGCGCTGCCCCTGATACTTCGAACCGAGCTTGCCGGAACCGTAAGGCACCTCTGCCGGCGAGGACATCTTGAACAGTGCCAGCTGGCCGACCTTCATGTTCGGCCACAGTGCGATAGGCAAGTTCGCCACATTGGATAGCTCCAGCGTGATGTGGCCTGAAAACCCTGGGTCAATAAAGCCGGCGGTCGAGTGCGTTGCCAGGCCCAGACGCCCCAGCGAAGACTTACCTTCCAGGCGGCCTGCTAGGTGCGGAGGAATAGTGAAGTACTCCAGGGTCGATGCCAGGACGAATTCGCCCGGGTGAAGAATGAAGGGCTGCCCTTCTGGAACCTCGTGCGGGGACGTCAGTTCTTCCTGCGGCAACTTCGGATCGATGTGCGTGTACTGCGAGTTGTTAAAAACTCGGAAGAACTTGTCCAGACGCACGTCGATGGACGAAGGCTGAATCATCTTCGGGTCAAAAGGATCAATGCCGAGATGGCCGGAGCCTTCGGCATCGATAGCGGCACGAATATCACGATCTGAGAGCAACACATAGACCAGCTTAACCGCTCTGTAATACACAGCGTGTGCGGGTTACAGGATATGCCCGCACTGAATCCCCCGGGAAGGACTGGATAAGGTCCTACAAGGAGATCAGCGATTAACCCGAAAAGACGGACAGAGGGTCTTCAAGACCAATTTTTTCGACACGAATCGAGAGTGCTACATTGAAGTTACAGAGGGCGACTGATTGCCTGCATGCCACACCTACTGTGCCAATCCCGTGGCGTGCTTTTAATCATTCCGCCTACTGTGTGCCGATGTAGTTCAATGGTAGAACTCCTGCTTCCCAAGCAGGCGGCGCGGGTTCGATTCCCGTCATCGGCTCCGCCCAATGAGGCTCAGCGTCAAGCTGAGCCTCATTTTTGTTTCCGCTGTTTTCAGCTACATCCCGCGGTACCACAACAACCAAACAACTCCGATTAGCACATCCGAGTAACACTCTTGCACAGCACAAACCCATTAGAAACTACTTCTGAAATCATGTAAGTGTTACTGCTATGGCTTCCTTTTTGTACAAAATCGGTAGATCCGCTTATCTTCACCGCTGGCGATTCCTCATTGTATGGCTGCTGCTCATCGCGGGCATGGGTACCGCGACGGCAACGCTGTACAGCGGCACGTCTGAGAACTTCACCTTTCCCGGCCTTGAGTCAGTTGAAACTCAAGAAGAGATTCAGCAGCGCTTTGCCACCGATGAAGATCAGCTAAGCGCACCCACGGGCACTGTGGTCATTCAAGCTCCAGAAGGCAAGACCCTCGAGGACCCAGCTATTGCAGGCGAGGTCGATGAGCTCGTCGCCGCAATGCGGAGCACCGAAGGGCTGACGAAGACCGAAGAAATTGTCCCGCCCATCATGGCGGCTGAGGGGATGAAGCAGCAGGCCATCCCGGCAATGCAAGCTCAGGGATTCCCTGAGGAGCAGATCAATTCGAACCTGGAGGCCGTCTCCCCACTGAGTGCCGATAAGACCACCGGCACCATTTCCGTGACTTTCGATGCTGCGACCAGCATGGATATCGAAAGTGGAGTCCGGGATGCGTTCACGGAAACCGTCGAAAAGCACAAGGGCGATCTGAACGTCGCCTGGTCCGGTAACGCGTTCCAAATGAGCGAGATTTCCGCCACTGCGGAGATTATCGGCATCATCGTGGCCGCAATCGTGCTCATTGTTGCCTTCGGAAGCTTCGTCGCCGCTGGACTGCCGCTGCTGTCGGCTGTCATCGGCCTGGGAATTGGCATGGCGGGCATCTTCGCCGCCACCGCTTTCACCGACACCATCTCCACCATGACACCGACGCTGGCGTCGATGATTGGTCTGGCTGTCGGCATCGACTACGCGCTGTTTATCGTGGCTCGCTTCCGCAACGAGCTGGTTGCACACGTCGATGGCTCGAACCTTGAGCCGAAGGAACTGGCCGCCGAGCTCAAGAAAATCCCACGCGAGGAGCGTGCACATCTGGCGGGCCTGGCCGTCGGCAAGGCTGGTTCCGCAGTGGTATTCGCAGGCCTCACCGTGCTGATTGCTCTTGCGGCACTGTCGATCATCAACATCCCGTTCCTGACCGCAATGGCGCTGGCCGCAGCATTTACCGTCGCTATGGCGGTGCTCGTTGCCATCACGTTGCTGCCGGCTATTCTCGGCCTGTTCGGCACCAAGGTTTTCGCCGGTCGCGCGCCATTTGTGAAGGCACCGGACCCGGAGAACGACACCCCGACCATGGGCCTGAAGTGGGTCCGCATCGTGCGCAAGCGTCCGCTGGCGTTCGTCCTGGGCACGGCAGTTGTCCTAATCCTGCTGGCCATCCCGGCTACCAACCTCCGTTTGGCCATGCCTTCTGACGGCATGATGGCCAAGGGCACTCCTAACCGCACGGCCTACGAAATGACCGAAGACGCTTTCGGCCCCGGCCGCAACTCCCCGATGATTGCGCTGGTGGACTACAAGGATCTCGCCGCACCGGAAAAGCAGAACGCCATGATGGCTGCCCTGACGGAGCTGCAGAGCGTCGATGGTGTGGTAAATGCTCAGGTCATCGCCACCAATGGCAATCCGCAGGATCCGAGCGATCTCGGTGATGCCGCCCAGGTTCTAATCACCCCGGCGTACAGCGCGACCGATGACCGCGCTGCTGACCTGCTGCAGTCCATCCGCGATACAGAGGACAAGTACAACGAGGACACGGGCGCCCGCTACTCCATCACCGGTGTTTCGCCCATGTACGAGGACATCTCGCAGCGGCTTTCCGACGTGCTGTTGCCCTACATCGGCATCGTGCTGGTCCTGGCCTTCCTGCTGTTGATGCTCGTCTTCCGCTCCATCTGGGTACCACTGGTGGCAGCTCTCGGCTTCGCACTGTCTGTGGCCGCAACCTTTGGTGTCACGGTGGCTCTGTGGCAGGAGGGCGCCCTGGGCATCATCGATGACCCGCAGCCGCTGATTTCCTTCCTGCCGATCATGCTGATTGGTATCGTCTTCGGCCTGGCCATGGACTACCAGGTGTTCCTGGTTACCCGTATGCGTGAGGGCTGGGCGCACGGCAAGACAGCTGCTAATGCAACGTCCAACGGTTTCAAACACGGTGCTCGCGTGGTCACCGCTGCGGCACTGATTATGATTTCGGTGTTCGCCGCCTTCATCCTGATGGATGAACCGTTCATTAAGGTCATGGGCTTTGCCCTGGCAGCCGCAGTTCTCTTCGATGCCTTCATCGTCCGCATGACATTCATCCCGGCCATGATGTTCCTGCTCGGCGAGCGCGCCTGGAAGATTCCGCGCTGGTTGGACAAGATCCTCCCATCCGTGGATGTGGAGGGTGAGAACCTCAATAAGCAGTTCGGAAATGCTGAGGTGACCACTACAACTGAGGTAGCTACTGAAGCCAAGTAGCACCAGCTAGACAGCCATAAGCCCCGCCTCGACTCCAGTTTCGGAGGAGTCGGTGCGGGGCTTTTGCCTACGTGCGGGGCTTTTGCGCGGGCACGGTTTATACCAAAGACAACGGCAAAGCCTAAGTCGATGGCGCGGTATATCTCAGCCACCGCAACACTGCTTTGACACGACGGTTGTTATCTTCCGGTTGGAAGCCGAGCTTTAAAAACACATTCGCCACATGTTTACTCACAGCGCCTGCGGTTAGTACCAGGCGTTTTTCCATTTCCTTATTACTGAGCCCCTGCGCCATCAGGTCGAGCACTTCGCGCTCACGTGGAGTCAGCTCGGCGATGCCGTCCTGCTTTGCGGCCAGTAGCGTCGAAACCACTTCAGGATCGACCACGGTACCGCCGCCGCGGACCTCTTCCAGTACTGCGACGAAGTGCTCGACATCTGAGACACGTTCTTTCAGCAAGTACCCAAAGCCACCATGCTGCAGCAGGCAATCCAGGTAGCTGGCCGCCACGTATTGGCTGAGCACGACAACCGGCTGGTCGGGGTTGACCTGGCGAAGTGTGGAGACCGCGAGCAGTCCGTCGTCACGCATGTTCGGCGGCATCCGGACATCGGTGACGATGACATCGAACGCCTGCTCTTCGGCGGTGGCGAGCAGCTGATCTGCATCGCCGACGGCGACGACCTCGTGCCCCAGTGCCCGCAGCAGGCCGGTCAGCCCCTCGCGCAGGAGTACGGAGTCCTCTGCCAGCAGTACTTTCATCGCGTCCTTCCTTGGCGAATCGGCAGTTCCAGCAGCAATTGGGCTCCACCGTCGGCGTTGGTGAGTTCCACGGTTCCACCGAGCGCCGCCGCCCGTTCGCGCAGGCCCGCAATGCCGGTTCCACTGTCATGCTTTACGACGTCTACAGCGTCCGCACTCGATGGTTTTTCCAGGCCTTCGCCATTGTCGTGCACAGTGACCGTAAGCGTACCCAGATGGGACACGAGCGCCTTCTTCGGAGCCTGAACCGCGAGAGTGATATCAGCTCGATCGGCATGGCCATGCTTGGTGGCGTTGGTCAGCCCCTCCGCTGCGCAGTGGTAAGCGAGCAGCGCTGTGGTTTCATCAATCGGGCCGAAGTCGGAGACACCGTCCTCACGAACAGAAACCTCCATGCCAGAGTGCGCTGCCAATTCCTCTACTGCTGCGACTAGGCCATTTTCGAAAAGCACTGGCGGGGCGATGCCAAGCACCACGGAGCGCAGCTGCGCAAGAGCCTGCGTTGCATTGCGGTCGGCGGCAGAGAGTGCCTCGGCTACCTTTTCCTCAGTCTTACCCATGCGAGCAGCGGCAATGTTGAGTTTCAAGGCGGTCAGGTGCTGCTGCGGACCGTCGTGAAGCTCGCGCTCAATGCGACGGCGCTCGCCTGAGAAAGAGTCGATGAGCACATCGCGGGACTGGCTGACTTCCTCACTGGATGGTGCGAGGATGACGCGAGAGAGCCAAATGGACAGCAGGCCGGCACCGAGGTTGATGGCGATGGTCAGCACCAAAAAGACGATGGCGAAAACCCAGGCAACACCGATTTTCTGTGTGGGGTCTGTCAGAGTCCAGCTGAAAAACTCCACTTCATCAACCAGGAATGGTGCGCCAAAAAGTACACCAACAGTGAACCCGCCGCCGACCCACGCTATGAAGGTGACAAAGCCAATGGCCAACTGGACAAGCAGGTTGACGAAGTTGCGGATGTCGAACCAGCGATTGGTCACGCGGTTGGCGATTGGGGTGCCGGACCACGATGCTGCCCAGCGGGAGAGCCAATCGGCACCGCGGCCAATGAGCGGAATCCAGGGCAGAAGAAAAGCGGAGACAATCAATCCCGGAATGAACAGCAGTCCGAGAATAAAACTCCAGGCCAGCGCGATTAAATTCGTTTTCTTTGTCATAGGTTCAAAGCTAAGTTGGCCCGTGTCCAAATACAGTGGAGCTAACTCCCCTAAATTCAGTCGAGCTGAATACGTCCCGGCTTCTTTTCGCCGATACCTCGATCGGCCAGTTCGTCATCAATGTACGTTGGCCGACCGACAATCAACCCAAGCACTGCTAGCACCACCGTGGTGCCAAGCAGCACGACCAGAATCGGCGTCCACGCTTCCGTCGTTCCAGCGGCCACACCCACCAGGAATGGCCCGACTGCGGAGAAGATGTAGCCGATTGGCTGCACGAAGCCGGACAGTCGCGCGGTCAGCTCGTGGCTGCGCGTGCGGCCCGGAATCAGTGCGATGGCCATGGGGAAACAAAAACCACCCACACCCAGCAGGAAGGCAGCGCCAATCGCATACCCCACACCAGTTTCCGCCGCTCCCCGCTGGTCGATCAGAATCATCAACGCATACCCGAGGAAGAAAAGGCAGCCGAGAACAAAGGCAACGTAGGACATGGTGCGGAGCCGTGTAATCAGCGGCGGCATCAGCAGTCCGCCGATGATGCCCAACCCTTGAACAATCATGGACGCTGCAGTGGCTATGTTTACGCTGATACCTGCGTCGATAAGCATTTTCGGCATCCAGCCCATGAGCACGTAGGCGTTCATCGACTGCACGCCGAAGAAAACTGCCAGTGCAATGGCTGTCGGTGACTTCCAGATTGGTGTGCTTGCCGAGGCACTGACCGGCGCCTTCGGGTAGTCGAATCCGATGCGTGCACGCAGCGGCAACCACACGACGAGCTGCACCAGGGCGGTGATTGCCCATGCGGCAAGCGCCCAGCGCCACATTTCGATACCACCTGCAGATGTCTCGGGAGAATCGCTAATCAAAAATGCCGTCGCCGGCCCCAGTCCACCGCCGAGGGCGAGCATGCTGGAGTACAGCATCATCAGCACGACCGTATGGCGACCGCCGTGCACCTTAATCCACGCAGGTAGCAGTACATTTCCCAGCGCAATGCCAGCAACCGATAACGCGGTAAACAACAGGAATAGCCAGATGCTGCTCACCCACGGGCGCACCGCAAGGCCGACAAATAGCAACGTCGCAGACAGTGTAAGCGCGCCGCTTAAGCCCATCCGCTTGCCGACGGACACCGCGGACAACCCAATCGCGAAAAACGCGAGCCCCGGAATGGCCGTAATCAGACCACCAAAGGCGGAGGATGCGCCGAGGTCGGAGAGGAGCTGATCGAGCACCGGACCGATCGACGCGATACTCGGTCGCAAGTTCAGCGCCGCAACGATTACGGCTATGACAAGGACGGGGACGCCGAGTGCAATGGCGTTCTTCGAGGACCCAGGAACTTTTGATTGAGGTTGCCCTGGATTTTGTTCTGCTGCCATAACAGTGGACGTTACCGCTTTCTGTTAATGACTCTCTATCTGATTCAAGCCGCTCGTTCGGAGTAGCTTTAAAGATTGACGTACTCGATGTCGCTGTTGTCCTATCCTGGACTACAGCGACATCTCTTTTTCTGTATCTATTGACAGTCTTTCGGCTATCTCTGACGTAAGGATTGAACTGAAAATGGTTGAACCGATTTCTGATTCCATGCTCATTGCCTATGACGGCTCCGACGAAGCCAAGCGGGCGCTGGCCTACGCCGGAAAACTGCTGCGCGTTAAGAAGGCCTACATTCTGACTGCCTGGGAGCCTCTACAGCGTGCTGCTGCTCGCACTGCTGGCGCCTCCGGCATGATGCAGCCCGACTGGGATGCCACTACTGAAGACGGCGATCCGGCACACGACGAGGCTGTTCGTATTTGCCGTGAGGGTGTGCAGATTGCCGCTGAGGCCGGCTTCGTCGCCGAGCCTTACTTGGTAGAGACCGAAACTACTATCTGGTCGGCCATCGTCGATGCAGCTCACGACCTCGATGCGGGCGTGATTATCTCCGGCACTCGCGGTGTGACTGGTTTGCGTGGTCTGTTTACCGCCTCGACCTCTGACGCGTTGCTGAAGAATGCTGGCCGCCCGGTCCTTGTCGTTCCGGGGGAAAAGGAATAATTTCTAGAAAATTTTTAAAAACTTACTTAGCTGATAGAAAATGGGTTAATCTCTCAACTAAGAAAACTCAATGACCGCTGAAACCACCCAAAATTCAAGGCAGGGAGAGATTCCCAGCTGTTCCACTGGTTTACAGATGTCACAGAGTGTAGTTTTATAAACAGTATTGACTTAATGCACACGAGGAGTCCTCAACATGGCATACGAAACTGATTCCGAGCAGCGTCGTAGCGTTGGCCCTGCCCTGGCCTCGGCGCTCATTGGCGCCCTTCTCGGTGGTGCCGCTATCTTCGGCATCGGCCAGGCTCTGACCGAAGACCGAATTCCGGAAGCACAGGCTGTTTCCACCGATGACGCTCTGCTTGGCGGTGTCGAGTACGGTCAGCGTTAAGCCCTTAACGCTAACCCTCCTTTAACGCTATGCCCACCTTTGTTCGAGCGCGTAAGCGCGTGCTTGTACCTTGGTGGGTTTTGCTGTGCCTGCTGGCATTCATCCAGTCCCCCGGCAAGACTGTCGCTGACACAAAGCACGACCTGACAGAAGACCCCATCGGGTTTTTGTCCGCCTCGCTCAACATGTGGTCAGACACCATGACACTGGGACAGCTCCAAAACCAGGCATATGGCTATCTCTTTCCGCAGGGCGCATTCTTCGCGCTGTTCAGCTTGCTGCCCGATGTCCTAGCGCCCGGCTGGCTGATCCAGGCGCTGTGGTGGAGCCTTACTCTCTGCTTGGCTTTTACCGGCGCATATCGCGTGGCCGAAGCTATAGGCGTCGGCACGCATACCTCTCGCGTACTGGCGGCGTTATTGTACGCGTTGTCGCCGCGTGTGATTACGACGTTGGGCGCGATTTCGTCCGAGACCTGGCCCGTAGCGCTGGCACCGTGGATTCTGCTTCCGCTCCTACGGGTCGCGGCCCGGCGCGAGGAACTGCCCTGGCGCGCGACTGCCCGCGCCGTATTGCTGTCCGGTCTAGCGGTACTGTGCACTGGCGCGGTCAATGCGGTCAGTACAGCTGCGGCTTGCATCCCCGCAGGTCTGATGCTGCTCTTCTTCGCTTTTACGGGGCCTCGCCGCGGGCGTGCGTGGGCGATGCTCGGCGGTTGGCTGGCTGCGTGTGCAGCGGTCAGCATGTGGTGGATCGTGCCGCTACTACTGCTGGGCAAGTACTCGCCACCGTTTACGGACTACATCGAGTCCTCCGGCGTGACCACTCGTTGGTTGAGTCTCGGCGAGACGCTCCGCGGCTCCACTTCGTGGACCCCGTTTGTCTCTTTCGAGCGAGTCGGCGGAAATGCGCTGGTCGCGGAGCCCATCCTCATTTACGCCACTCTGGCTGTGGCGGCGATTGGTCTGCTTGGCTTGGTCATGCGCTCACTGCCGCTGCGTCGGATGTGGCTGATGATGCTGCTCATCGGGCTTGTCATCGTGGCGGCCTGGACGGAGCCATTCGGGCTGGTGTGGGAATCGGCTCGAGAGGTGCTCGATTCCACGCTCGCAGCAGTACGCAACCTGCACAAATTCGACACAATTGTGCGCCTGCCACTTGTTATCGGCTTCGCTCATGCGACAGCCCAGCTGCCATGGCCGTGGCGAGAGTCGGCGAACGAGCACAAGAACGAGCCGGCGAGCGATTCAGCAGCCACTGGCTGGCAGCAGTGGCTGCACCCTGAGAAGCACCCGCGCGCTATCGCATCGATGCTGGTTCTGGTGGTTATCGCCAGTGCCACCGCCCCTGCGTGGAGCGCCCGCCTCGCTCCGGCAGGCGGTTTTTCCGAGGTTCCGGGCTACTGGCACGAAGCTGCCGACTGGCTGAATGAGCAGGGCGAGGACACCCGCACGCTGGTGATGCCGTCATCTCCGTTTGCTGATCAGACATGGGGCAATACTCGCGACGAACCGCTCCAGCCGCTTGCCGACGTGCCCTGGGCCGTCCGCGATACCGTGCCACTAGTGCCCCCAGAGGCGATTCGCGGCCTCGATGGTCTGCGCAATTCGCTGACTCGGGGCCGTGAGGTACCGGCGCTGGATGCCACCCTGCGCAACAATGGCATCGGCTATGTGCTGGTCCGCCACGACTTGAGAGTTACCTCGAGGGGCGATTCACTGCGTGCCATCACCTCCACGCTGCAGGACTCCCCGACCATGGAAAAGGTGGCGGAGTTCACGGACGAGGACGGCCATACCGCTATCCAGATCTGGGGCGCGGGCCCGAAGGAGCTGCGCAATCGGGCCCTTTCGCCGCGGTTGGTGGACACTACACAGGTACCGCTGGTCGCCGGTGGTCCTGAAGTGCTCCCGCGGCTTGATGAGGTCGATTCCGATGCCCCGGTGCGCATCCTGTCCGGTAAGAACGCCGGCACTGTCACCGACACTCCCGCACGCCGCGGCCGCAACTATGGTGAAGTCGTCGGAGCGGAGTCGGCAATCCTGGCCGAAGACGAGGACTCATATGTCCGCAACCTCGTTCCGGACTACCCCGTCGCGGGACTGCCACTGACGCAGACAGCAACGGGTCGCGCCACAATTGAGGTTTCATCGTCGGCCTCTGAGCCATACAACGTCGGTGGTGCATCGGCTGACCACTCGGTCAACGCAATGCTCGACGGCGACACCTCCACCTGGTGGGAACCCCTGGCGGGCAAGAGTCAGGCTGAGTGGGTCAAGCTGTCGTGGAAGGAACCGACCGATAACGCAGTGCTCAGCCTGACCGGTGCTCGCGTTCCGGCGCAACTGCGCATCCAGACCGATACAGCTTCCAGCTCCGTACAGTTGGTCCCGGGTGAGACGACCCGCATTCCGCTGCCCGGCGGCAAGACCACATCTGTGCTCATCACAGCAAAGATTGCTCCTGTGGGGTTTGCTATCTCCGAGCTAGGACTGGTGATTCCAAAGCGGGACACTGGCTTCGACGCATTCGAATCCAGCAACCCCGATTCCGATGAAGAAGCGGAGCTTTCCGCCGAGGATATAGCGGAGGACCTCACGCCGGTTCGTGTCCCGGTGGTACCGAATTCCTCGTCGCTGGCTCAGCGTTGGGTCTTTGGCCAGGAGATTCACGAGGGCACGCTGGTGCGCCTGTTCACCGTTCCGAAGCCGGTAAAGGTGAAGGTCGATGCTGATACCTGCCGCAGCAGCATCGGAGACCCGTGGGCCAGCCTCCAGCGCGGTGACGGTTCTGATCACCGCGGGCTGACCTGTGGTGAAGAGATTGAGCTCTCGCCGGGGCCATGGCGCATCGATGCCAAGTCCGATTGGGTATCGCTCACCTCGACTGACTACTTCGCACCGTCAGCTGAGCAGCAGAAAGCCACGCCAATCGACCTGAACAATCCCATTGAGGCTGCCGACCACGATCGCATCGTGTGGCTGCCAATCTCTGTCAATGCTGGCCACGAACTTCGTGTCGGAGGTGCCGCCATGAAGCCGGTAACGGTCTCTGGTTGGCAGCAGGGTTGGACGATTCCGGCTGGAATTGGTGGTGCAGTCGAGCTGACCTATCCACCGCAGCAGACCTGGCGTACTGGAATCCTCGCAGGCGGCGCACTCGCAGCTGTGTACGCACTGGTCGCTGTGGGGCTGGCTTTCGCTTGGCGACGATTCGCTCTCACCGCCCCGATTTCCGCATCTTCGCTGGGCAATGACTTGCCGCGGGCGGCTTTTGGCATTGCGGCTGCCGCGACAGTGACCCTGGTATCCAGCTGGCCTGGCGTGGTCGTTGCCCTCGTGGTGGTTGCCGCTACCCTTGGTGCGGTTTTCTGGGCACGGAAGCGTGGGGACGTCGTCAAGCCATGGCTGAACGTGCGAAATGCACTAATTGTGGCGCTTGCTGCGATGATGTCGATTGCGGGCTTGGTGCTGGCGGCGAACCCATGGCCAAAGGATGACTACGCCGGTGCCGGCTGGCCGCTTCAGTTACTGCTGACGGCGGCGCTGACAATCGTGGCGTGCTGCTCGATGCTTTCCGGTGGCGGTGCTGATGACGACACCGACAGAGATGCTAGCGACACCGACAACACCGCTGATTAAAAGCCGTTAGCGGTTGACCCAGACGCGTGCGAAGAAGCGGCGGGCAGGTTCCTCGACGAGCGCGTAGGAGGCGGCGGCCACCGGAATCGACAGTGCGACCGTGACAATGGTGACACTGAGCAGATGTCCGGTGAACAGCTTCACGCCAAGCAGCGGGAATGCAATGGAGAGCATCGCCACGTGCCAGAGGAAGATACCGTACGACCAGCGCCCTAGCGCCTGCATGATGGGGTGTTCAAGGAAGCGAGACTCCGGCGCTATCGTCCAGGGGCCGATGATGGCGGCACCGAAGACCAGACCGCACAGCAGGCGGCGGGTGAATTCCCAGTTGGTGAGCTCGACTAGCCCTTCGGGACCCAGGTAGGAAGCCAGAACCAGCGCACCAACGGCGATCGCCAGCCACAGCGAACGGCGGCGTGCCCAGCGCTGCATGGTCTCCACCTTCGCGCGGGCGGCATCGGTATCGACGCCCTGGAGCGATTCCAGCTCGGCGAGAATCATGCCAGCTGCGAACCAGGAAAAGTAGGCAATCGGCTGAATATGCGGGTTAACGCCTTCTGGGTACGGCAGTGGCAGGTAGGGCCAGCCGAAGCTCAAGATCGCAAGCAGGGAAATTGCCACTATGCGGCGCCCCTGCTGGCGATGCGGGTCCAACCGGCTAAGCCCAATGGCAAACAGCGGCAGCGAGATGTAGAACGCGACCTCCACCGACAACGACCACAGGTGCGTCAACCCACCGTGCAGCGAGCCGGAGAAATACACCTGTGTCAGCGTCAGATTTGTTAGCCAAATCTTGAGATCCGCGCCGCGCCCCACCGGCAGTGCGATGAGCACAATAAGCACTAGCACCCAGTACGCGGGCATAATGCGCGCGACGCGCTTCTTGTAGTACTTCGCCCAGCTCTTCTTCCGTCCGCCGTCGGCATCGGACAATGCTTTACGACGGGGAATTCCGCCGTAACCCGAGCGGTGAGAACGCCACAACAGGAATCCGGACAGCACGAAGAATACGGCCACGAAGAAGTCGAAGCGGCCGAGGATGCGCTCCCACAGGGCTCCCACATCATGCCCGGTCTGGAATGCGACGTGCGTGCCGATGATGCCCATCGAAGCCACAGCTCGCAGGCCCTCCAGCGAAGGCAGGAAGCCTGGGCGGAATGTGGTGGCAGAGCTCGATGCAGTGCTGGATCCCGAGCTGGATACAGTGTTCGGCGTAGAGTTCGGCACAGAGCTCGACACTGTGTCTTGCCCAGCGTTTGGCGCTGCCGCATATGCCTTGGACGTCATAGTACTTTCTTACACGGATACCGGAATGAGTAAAATCACTTGTATTTTATTATGAAATAAGTCCTGTTCAGGCCGGTTTTTCCAAAACTCTTTTGTTTTCCCGACAAGTTATTTTTAAAAAACACACCACATAACTCCTAACTTCCTGCTAGGTTTTGCAGCAGAAAGTTACGTACAGTTAAAGGACTATCCGCTGATGAAGAGAACTCTCGGACATGCACTGATTATCATCGGTGCTGCATTGATTGTCATTGCCGTCCTTCTGCCAACCTTCCTGGTGCCTCGCCTCCGGGTCATCCCACTTGACACTGTGAGCGATACCATCACGGAGGTGCGCGACGGCACTCTGTTGGACTCCAGCCAGCTGGGCAAGAATGAGCCAACGCCAAACCGCAAGAATGACCCGCGCTGCAAGGCAGAGACGGACGAAGAGAAGCGCGATCTCCCGGTCCACTGCTTCATCAACGACAAGACTCCGATGCAGTCGAAGCGCCACGTTGAGATCGAGGAGCCGGCTGACGACAAGATTGCAACTCTCCAGGTCGGTACCACTCTGCTGCGCGATGACCGCGAAGAGCCGAAGAACCTCATCAATGCGACCCTCGACCGCATCACCGTCGACCGCAGCACTGCGTACCCGGTAGATGACCCGATCTCCAGCGTTGCTATTAACGCACCGCAGGGTGGTTCGGACACCAAGCCGCCGACGTTCACCCGTCCGGGCATCCAGTACCAGTTCCCGTTTGGTGCTGAGAAGAAGTCCTACCCGTACTACGACGTCCAGGCGATGCGTAACTTCGAGATTGACTTCGTCGGTGAGGAAACTCAGGATGGCGTCAAGGTCTACAAGTACTCCATGACCATTCCGCCGCAGAACCTCTACGAGTCCCTGACCGAGCACTTCACTCGCGACGGCCGCAAGCTCACCGAGGCTGACAAGTCCTCGCTGGCTTCCATGCGCCTGAGCTTCCCGGCTCACAAGTGGGGTCTGGAGGGTGACGACGACGTCGAGCTGGATCGTTACTACACCAACGTCCGTACTGTCCGCGTCGAGCCGACTTCTGGCGTGATCGTCAACGGTACTGAAGAGATGTTCATGTTCTACGCCAAGGACGACAAGGAAGCTGAAGAAATTGCTTCCAAGGCTGGCCGTGAAAAGGAAGCCAAGGAGCAGAACCGTACCGCGATGAAGTACACCGCTCAGTGGGACGAAGGCTCCAAGGGCCGCCAGATGGACCGTGCTAAGGAAGCCCGTAAGTCGCTGACTATCGGTGGCACTGTCGCACCGTGGATCCTCGGTATCCTCGGCCTGGTTCTCATCGTGATTGGCTTCCGTGTTCGCAGCAAGTCTGCCTAAGACGCCGAACTACGGTGCCTCAAGGCTCTCGCTTACCCTAAGTTTCACTGAGGAAAGCGAAAAATAATTTAATATAGGGCACGTGACACAACGTTTCCGCACTACTCTGACCCAGTCGGCTCGCTCTCATTCGGAGCGAGTCGCCTGGGTTTTTGTGTTGTCGTGGATTCTCCTGCTGACCGCTGCCGTGTGCTGGCCGCTCTTTGTGCCCCACAAGGCCCCGGCCGATGGTCGCTTTGGGGCACCGATGTTTCTGCTGCGCGACATGGTCATCCCCAATCACCCACCGCTTACCGACGCAGCCCTGGGACTCGGCCCCGCTGCGGCACGAGCTGTTCCGCAGGACACCGCACTGTGGGCACTGGGCTACTTTGTGGATGCCAGCCATTGGGTGCGCTTCGGCATGGTGGGCGCCTGTTTGATTGGTGGTCTTGCAGCTGCTGAGCTCGCCCGCAGATTCACTCGCCACGGCTCGGGCACCAGTAGCGCATCCGGTGCGGGCCTTGTACCCATGACTCCGAGCTTAGCCAGCCAGCTGATTGCACCGACGATGCTGCTCTGGAACCCGTTTGTGGTCGAGCGTTTGCTCCAGGGACAGTGGTCACTGGTCATCGCCGTATTGCTGCTTCCGGCAGTTGTTCTGGCAACGCAGATGGGTAGTGCCTTGTGGCGCACCAGCGCAATTGCCGCTGCGGGTCTCACGCCGACCGGTGCCCTTTTGGCTGGTATCACCGGCATTGTTACCGCTCGCAATAACCGCGACCGCGCTTGGATTGTGGCCACAACAGTAGCGGTCAGTTCACCGTGGCTAGTGGCATCTTTGCTGAACCCGAGTGCAGCTGGGTCCTCCGATGTGGCTGGCGCTGCCGCATTTGCGGCCAGAGCAGAGGCACACGTCGGCACGCTCGGCAGCCTGTTGGGGTTGGGTGGCATCTGGAATAAGCAGGCTGTGCCGCTGACCCGCGAGGTTGGTTTTTCGGCGATTATGGTGCTGGCACTCCTGGTGCTTATGGGTCTGGGATTCCGTCGTGTCTGGCATTCGCAAGAGCGCTGGCGGGGGCTGATTATCACCGGCGCCACGGCCATCATGCTCGTGGCTCTCGCCGCAACAACGCCGGGCATTTTGATGATGGGTTGGGCGCTGGAGCACATCCCGGGCGCGGGCCTGCTTCGTGATGCGCAGAAGTGGATCGCTCTCGCTGTCCCCGCCTATGTCATCCTCGCCGCCAGCGGTGCGGAGTACCTGGCACGCCGCGCTCGCGGGGCCACCGCCAATATCGGCCAGTGGCTGGCTACTGGCGTCAGCGCGCTCATCATCATCGCCGCTGTCCCCACGCTGCCCGCCGATGTCGCGCCGCTCCGCCCCATTCCGTCATGGGAGGGCTGGTCGGCGGTTTCCGGTGTGGTCGCGCTTGACGACGATCGCGTTGCGGTTCTACCTGCCGGTTCTTACCGCATTATTAATGGGCGTCCTGTCCTCGACCCGGCTACGAAGATTTTGCCCGCTCCGGTGGTGAGCTCTGGCGAACTGATTGTCTCTGGGCAGTCGGTGTCTGGCGAGGGAGCCACAACCGTTGAGCGCACGCTACTCGGTGGTGCGAAGAGACACGAGGAGCTTGAGTCTGCGCTCCAGAGGCTTCGAGACCAAGGCGTTGGCTGGGTCCTAGTGGAGAATTCGCCCGGCAACTTCGGCGACTCCGCTGACATTGTGGCAGCGTTAGACCCCGTCTATGAAACACCTGACCTGCAGCTATACCATGTCCCCGGCGTTATCGAGCCGGCCACACAACCAAGCCAGGGGGCCTATGCAGCTGCGTGGACAGCCTTTGGAATCTGGACTCTTTGCCTACTCGCTGGGCTGCTGGCGGGGCTACTGACTGGAGTAATGGAAGCGCTACTGCCCCGCCGCAGGTAGCAACTTATCCAGTGTTGGGTTTTCCAAGACATTCAGAACTGCCTCACCGGTCTTGTCCCAGCCAAATTCCGCGGCACGGGCGACGCAGGCCTTGGACATTGCGCGATGCAGTTCGTCGTTATCGAGAATCTGTCGTGTCTTGGCAATCAGGTCAGCTTCATCACTGGCCAGCAGGCCAGTTTCGCCGTCGTTGACCGAATCGCGCAAGCCCGCCGAGGAGCGGTAACCGACCGTCGGCACGCCGTGCTGCGCTGATTCGATGACGGCGAGCCCCCAACCCTCCTTGCGAGAAGGCATCAGGTGCAGACACGCCTTGGAGAGGATGCGGTGTTTGTCCGCCTCGGTGACCTGCCCGTGGAAGACGACGTGGCCCGAAACGCCCTTGTCACGGGCATATTCCACGAGGTTGTCGTGCCACCACCCCGAGCCAATAACATCGAGAATCGCACCTGGACGATCTTGTACAAGATCTGCAAGCACATCGATGGCGTGCTCAATCTGCTTATGCGGAACCAATCGCGACAGCGTCACCAAATGCGGTGCTGGACCGTCGCACTCGGATAGGTCCGCCATGATTTCGGTCGACTGCAACTCCTCCGGAATCGGGTCCACACCATTGCGGATTACCGCGATGCGCCCCGGCGACACTCCAAGTTCTACCAGTTCAGCGGCACTTGGCTCGGAAACTGTGATGTAGCGGCAGCGGCGGTGAATCATCGGCGACAGACGCGACTCGATGAACCACCCAAGCTTGCTAATAATCGGCCCTGCCACTGGCCACTGTTCGCGGTGGCAGTGATGTGTTAGCAGCACCGTCGGTGCGCCGGAGAAAATCCGCGCGAAAAAGGGGACACCGTTTTGGGTGTCGACCACGACATCCGGCTTGCCGCCGAGCACCTTGGCAATTGGGCCCACGCCAAATCGCGCACCCAGCATCGCGGTCCAGGAGCGCACATAGACGGAGAAGTTTCCACCAGCGCGGGAGAACGTCACGCCATCACGACGCGAAAGGGCTGGTGCGTCTGGGTAACTGGCCGTGCGGAACACCACGGTGTGACCTTGGTCGGCAAGGTAACCTGCGACGCGCTCCAAATAGCGCTCACTACCTCCACCTTCGGGATGACCAGTGTCGCGCCAACACAACAGTAAGATTTTCATAACAATATGAGCCTAACGCTCGGCGCGGCTTTCGTTGCCGCTTTAGCTCAAATCCATACTCCCAAACCCAACCAGTCCATTAGATTGTTTGACGTGACCAGCTTTCGCTTTCCCGCTTTTATCGTCCCGCCCGCTCTGAAAGAGCTGCGCAGCTTTGCTACGCTGTCGCGCTCATTCGGGCTGCTCAACGACTTCAAATACGAGCAAACCGATCCCGATATCTTCTACGGGCACCTGGCTGAGGACACCATCGGCCTGTTGGAAGGCATCGCAGCTGGGGCGGATGGTGCGGCGGGGTCGACGGACACAGGGGGCACGTCGTCAAGCGTTACGACGAATACCGCACTGCGTGGCAAGCGCATCCTTGATGTCGGCGGCGGCCCTGGGTACTTTGGCCGCGCATTTGCCCAGCGTGGCGTGGAGTATTACACCTGCGAGCCCGATGTGGGTGAGATGGCGGCGGCGGGGATCAAGCTGGAGTCGTCGGTACGCGGATCGGGGCTGGAGCTGCCATTTCGCGATGATGCTTTTGACCTAACGTACTCGTCGAACGTTGCCGAGCACGTGCCCGAGCCGTGGACGATGGGCGAGGAAATGCTGCGTGTGACCAAGCCGGGTGGTTTGGTCGTTTACTCGTACACCATTTGGTACGGCCCGTTCGGCGGCCACGAGATGGGGATGACGCATTACCTGGGAGGTGACCGCGCGCGGCGCATGTATGAGAAGAAGCATGGCAAGCGGCCGAAGAACTACTTTGGCGAGTCCCTGTTCAAGGTCGGTTGCGGTGAAGGGTTGAAGTGGGCGCGCGCTGCCGCGGAGGCCGGCGACTGCGAGCTGCTGGCCGCTTTCCCGCGCTACCACCCATGGTGGGCCTGGTGGATGGTGCACGTGCCGGGGCTCCGCGAGTTCGCGGTGTCGAACCTGGTGCTGGTGCTGCGGAAGCGGTAGGGGGTTCATAGAGGAAGCCTTTAGAGCCCCTGAACGCAAACCGTCACCCTAGCCCCCCAATACCACCCCTGCTTTTAGGATAGCCTGCCCTTTGTTACTGTTTCCGACATTCGGTAGAATGCTGGGCTCGGGAGTACTCAACGAGACTCTTCGCACAAACAAAGGACCTACATGAACAAAACCTTCAGGACCCTGACAATCGCGGTGGCCAGCGGAGCCATCGCATTCACCATGGCAGCCTGCGGAAGCAGCGACACGAGCAGTGAAAACAACGCCAGTAGTGTCAGCGCCTCGGACGCCAACACACAGCTCCCTGTGACCATCAAGCACGCGTTCGGCGAGACCACTATCAAAGAGGCACCGCAGCGAATCGCGACTGTCGGCTGAGCGAACCATGAAGTACCGCTTGCTCTGGGACAAGTGCCCGTTGGCATGAGCAAGGCCACCTACGGTGACGATGACGGCGATGGCATCCTCCCGTGGGTTGAAGACAAGCTGAAGGAACTCGGCGCAGATTCCGGCGACAAGAAGCCGGTGCTCTTCGATGAAACCGACGGCATCCCGTTTGAAAAGGTCGCAGACACAAAGCCTGACATTATTCTTGCTACTTACTCCGGAATTTCTCAGGAGGACTACGACACGCTCTCCAAGATTGCGCCTGTCATTGCCTACCCCGACATGGCATGGGGCACATCATTGGAAGACATGATTCTGATTAGCTCCAAGGCGATCGGCAAGGCCGATGAGGGCAAGAAGCTGTCCGAGAACTTGGACACCACTATTGCCGACGCTCTTGAGAAGTACCCGAACCTCAAGGGCAAGAAAGCACTCTTTACCTCCTTCGGTGGCAGCTCCAACCCATCAAAGCTTGGTTTCTACTCCACCGAAGATCCACGCATGGGATTCCTTGTAAACCACGGTCTTGCAGCACCGAAGATCGTCGAGGAACAGTCCAAGACTGCTGACAAGTTCTGGGTTGAAGTCTCCACTGAGAACCCGGAGCAATTCGATGACGTCGATGTCATCATCTCCTACTCCTCGGGCGATAAAGCCGAGGATGAAAAAACGTCAAGGATATGCAGGCGGATCCACTGCTTTCCAAGATTCCGGCGGTGAAGAACGGCAACATTGCCTTCCTTGAAGATGGCCCGCTAGGAGCCGCCTCGAACCCCTCACCGCTCTCCATCCCTTGGGGCATCGACCGTTACTTCGCAGCGCTTAACGAAGGATTGAAGAAGTAATAGTGCCAACCTCAGTCCATGCTGCTTCAACAAAGTCCACTCCCCCTCCTTCGACGACCACCAAGTCAGCTGTATTTGTTCTCTTGCTGATACTTGGACTGGTATCGGTGGTCCTGTCGGTTATGTTCGGCATACGCAGTATTACGTTCACCGAGGCGCTTTCCGCCTTAGGTGGAGCTACCGACACCGCGGGAGAAGCTGCAGCGTGGACACGCATTCCGCGTACCGTGCTGGCACTGTGCGCGGGTGCAGCGCTCGCCACCTCGGGCGTAGCCTTTCAAGCTGTTACTCGAAACCCGCTTGCGGACCCCGGAATATTCGGCGTTCTTGCTGGCGCTTCTCTAACAGTTGTTATCGGTATCACCTTTTTCAACATCAGTCGCACACTGCCGACAATGCTAGTTGCGTCAATGGGCGCCTTCGCAGCTGCAGTGTTTGTCTACTGCGTGGGATCAATCGGCCACGGCGGAGCCACTCCACTCAAGCTAGCTCTTGCTGGAGCTGCCACGGCCGCCGCCCTATCTAGCTTGACCAGCGCCATCTTGTTGCCGCGCGCCGATGTCATGGACGAATTCCGCAACTGGCAAATCGGCTCCGTCAGCGGTGCGCAGTAGGAATCACTGACGGTCGCTTTCCCGTTACTTGGGCTCGGGTTCGTCATCGTCTTTTTAACCAGCAGCGGCCTCAACGCACTCTCCCTTGGCGATGATGTCGCCACCAGCCTCGGCATCAACTTAACCCGCACGCGAGTCCTGGCAACACTCGGCGCGGTGCTGCTCTGCGGGACCACCACTGCCGTCACCGGTCCGATTGCCTTCGTCGGTCTCATCGTCCCCCACGTACTCCGGATGATCCTTGGAACCGACCACCGCGTTCTCATCCCAGCAAGCGCTCTGGCAGGAGCAGTATTGCTCACGCTTGCTGACACCGTCGGGCGCCTCGTCGGTGACCAATCCGAGATTGCTGTCGGCATCATCATGCCCTTCCTCGGAGCTCCACTGTTTATTTGGATCGTGCGACAGACAAGGATGCGGGAACTATGACAAACCTCGCCCCCGAAACGCGCCCGCAGAATAGGGCCAGCGAATTAGCGACCGCTATCCAAGAACAACGCGGTCACGCCCGAATTCGTTTTACGCTCACATTATTGGTTCTAGCAGCGATTACGGCCGTACTGTGGCTGCTGAGTCTCATGCTTGGAGATTCCTTCTATTCCCTTGCCGATGTCATCGGCGTCATTCGCGGTGACACCGTCCCCGGGGCATCTTTCACAGTGGGAGAGCTACGCCTACCACGCGCCACGATTGCAATTGTCGCCGGCTTCGCGTTTGGCGTATCAGGAACAATCTTCCAAACGATGCTGCGAAACCAGTTAGCCTCACCGGACATTATCGGTATTTCCGCTGGTGCGGCCGCTGCTGGTTCGACCATGATTGTGCTGTTTCAGGCCTCTCAGACTGCCGTGTCAACGGTGGCGCTGATGGCGTCGTTAAGCGTGGCCGCTCTGACCTACCTGCTGGCGTTGAAATCGGGATTTGCCGGCACTCGCCTGATCCTGACGGGAATCGGCATTGCGGCGATGCTGCAGGCATGGACCACCTACGTGCTGTCGAAGGCTTCCGCGTGGGATCTGCCGACGGCCACACGTTGGTTGACTGGATCGCTGAATAACATCTCGTGGGAGCGCGGATTACCGCTGGTTATTACCGTTCTTGTCGTAACACCGCTGCTCTTGATTGGCGCGCACAGGCTATCAATCTTGGAGCTTGGCGACGACATCGCCACCTCACTCGGACTGCGCGTGAACCTGCTTCGCGGAGCTCTTATTGTCGGCGCCGTCATGCTCATCGCAGTGGCGACATCCGCAACCGGACCAATCTCATTTGTCGCATTCATGGCAGGCCCGATCGCGATGCGAATCTTTAGGCCCGGCGCGAACCTCATAGTGCCATCTGGATTGGTTGGAGCATTCTTGGTGCTTGTCGCAGATTTAGCCGGCCAATACCTCTTCGGCACGCGTTATCCCGTCGGAGTTATTACCGGCGCGCTCGGAGCACCCTTTTTGATCTATCTGCTCGTCAGAACATCTCGATAGCTGCGCTTTGTTCATCAAACCAAGGAGTCACTCACCGTGTCCGCACAACTGAATGCTCAGTCCCTTACTTCTGGATATGGGGAAAAACCCATTGTGAAAGACCTGACTTTGTCATTCGAAGCAGGCAAGATTACTTCGATTGTCGGACCAAATGGTTGTGGCAAATCAACGTTTCTACGTACGCTAGCTCGTTTGATTCGGCCATCAGCTGGATCCGTCGAGCTGGACGGCAAGGAGCTAGGTTCCTATTCTTCCCGCGAATTGGCAAAGCGGCTCGGGCTGCTTCCGCAGACCCCTATCGCTCCTGACGGCATCACTGTCGCAGACTTAGTCGGCCGTGGTCGAACCCCCTACCAGGGAATTCTGGGTCGCTGGAGTTCAGCCGACTACGACATCGTCGCCGAAGCTATGGAAGCTACCCGAGTCGCAGACCTCGCAGGGCGGTGCGTCGAAGAGCTCTCCGGCGGCCAGCGTCAACGTGTGTGGATTGCAATGGCACTCGCACAACAAACCGATGTGCTGCTTCTCGACGAACCTACAACCTACCTAGATCTAAAACATCAACTAGAAGTCCTGGATCTACTAACTGATCTCAATCAACGCCGAGGCACCACCATCATCATGGTGCTGCACGACCTCAACCTGGCTGCTCGGTATTCGGATGTTCTCGTCGCCATGCGCGACGGACGACTGCATTCCGCAGGAGCGCCTGTCGACGTGCTCACACAAGAGCTGACCCGGGAGGCGTTCGACCTCGAATCGCTGATTATTACCGATCCGGTCTCAGGGCTACCCACGGTTACGCCCATTGGGCGCCACCACTCGAAATTAGCCCAGTACTAGCTCAGTAGATGTAAGTAACTCATCAGATTTAAGGATTCCCATGGGATACCAGCCACACCGCGTCCGCGTTGCCCGCACGCAACAGATTTCCCCGCACTTTCAGCGCATAACACTTCACGACGTGGAGAATGTCGGGCCGAAGGACACGATTCGGGACCTCCGTATCAAAGTCATTATCCCAGCCGCTGGTCAGCTTCCAGAGCTGCCGGAGGAGAATTGGTTCGCCACCTGGAAAACCCTTGACCCCGACACTCGCGGCTATGTCCGCACGTATTCCATCCGCGCTTTTCGGCGCAACTTGCCAGACGACGCTCCCGATGAACTCGACATCGATTTCGTGCTACACCCCGATGCCGCTGGGCCAGCGTCTGCATGGGCTTCAAAGGCACAGATCGGCGATGAGCTGCTCATCATCGCACCGACACGAGATGATGAATCCGGCAGCGGCATCGAATTCGCCCCTGGAGCTAGTAGTCGCATCGTGATGCTTGGAGATGAAACTGCCTTACCTGCAATTGCGAAGACCCTGGAGGAATGGCCAGCGGGAGTGCAGGGAGAAGTGTTTATTGAGGTTCCATGTACAAGCGATGCCCAGAAGCTAGAGGTGCCATCTGGAGTCTCGGTGAAGTGGCTGGCGCGAGCGGAAGATGAGCACGACACTTCGGGCGAGCTGCTGTACTCCAATCTGGTGAAGCTTGTCAGCAATGCGCTAAGCCCGGTCTCACAAGAAGCACTGTCGAACGTTCTCGAGGGGAATACGGCGGCGACCACTACGTCGACGGGCGAGGATGACCCCAGCTTTCTGGTGTGGGAGACCCCAAGCTATTCACAGTCGGGTGAAGATATTTCCAATTCCAGCGGCGAAGACAAGGCCAACACCGAATCTCCGAATCCGAGGCTAACCGGGACTTACTTTTGGATTGCAGGTGAGTCTTCAGCGGTGATTCGGATGCGGAGGCTGCTGGTGAAGGAATGCCACGTCCCGAGGAAGCAGGTGTCGTTCATGGGGTATTGGAAGCGGGGTTACGCTGCGAAGGGATAGTTTTAAATCTCTTGCGCTGCCAACCGGCTGAGACTCAGCCGGATTGGAAGGCTGACTGTCCTCAAACTACTTATGTAATTACCCCCGGTTTCTCCCATAACCGCAGGTGGGAGACTACAGCGAGTCAACTTCCTCCCCAGCACCCCTCAAATCACCCCCGGCAATCCGCCATTCGTTATAGAGTGACGCACGACACTTTACGACGAATCTGTGAGGTAAAAACACATGACTTCCGCCACCATTCAGCCGGGCGGCGAAGCCTTCATTTACGAGGCAATTCGCACCCCGCGCGGCAAGGGCAAGAAGGACGGCTCCCTCCACGAGGTACGCCCGGTATCGCTTCTCGTCGGCCTCATCGACGAAATCCGCAATCGTTTCCCTGACCTGGACGAAGAGCGCATCAGCGACCTCATCGTTGGCTGCGTCAGCCCGGTCGGCGACCAGGGTGCGGACATTGCCCGGACCGCAGCACTCACCGCAGGTCTGCCGTACCGCACCGGCGGTGTCCAGATCAACCGCTTCTGCGCTTCGGGCCTCTCCGCCATCAACTTGGCTGCTCAGAAAGTCCGCTCCGGCATGGACGAGCTCGTCCTCGCCGGTGGCGTCGAGTCCATGTCCCGCGTGCCAATGATGTCCGACGGCGGTGCAATGGCGATGGACGCACAGGTCTCGTTTGCGACCGACTTCGTCCCGCAGGGTATTTCCGCTGACCTGATTGCATCGCTCGACGGCTTTGACCGTGAGTCCCTCGACGAGATGGCAGCACTCTCCCACGCTCGTGCCGCAAAGGCTTGGTCTGAGGGCCGCTTTGACCGCTCCGTCGTCCCAGTCAAGGACGCTAACGGCCTGACCATCCTCGATCGTGATGAGACCATCCGCGAAGGCGTCTCCGCAGAGTCCCTCTCCGGCCTGCGCGCAGCCTTCACCATGATGGGTGAGCAGGGCGGCTTCGACGCAGTTGCACTGAAGAAGTACCCGCAGCTTGAGCGCATTAACCACGTCCACCATGCAGGTAACTCCTCCGGCATCGTCGATGGCGCTGCACTGACTCTGGTTGGCTCTGAGAAGGCCGGCGCAGACATGGGTCTGACCCCACGCGCACGCGTTGTCGCCACCGCCGTCAATGGTGTCGAGCCGACCATCATGCTCACCGGTATCGAGCCGGCTGTCCGTGAGGCTCTGGCCAAGGCCAACCTGACGGTCGACGATATCGACGTGTGGGAAATCAACGAGGCGTTTGCCGCCGTCGTCAAGCACGCTCAGCAGAACCTGGGCATCGACTACGACAAGCTCAACATCAACGGTGGCGCAATGGCCATGGGTCACCCGCTGGGTGCAACCGGTGCCATGATCACCGGCGCCGCAATCGACGAGCTGCACCGCACCGGTGGCCGCTACGCTCTCATCTCGCTCTGCGTGGCTGGCGGCATGGGTGTTGCAACCATCATCGAGCGCGTCTAAAGCAAACCGGAACGAAACTCACAGCGACAATTACCGCGGTCACACCGCGATAACCACAAAGGACTGACTGATTTATGAGCACAGATAACATGTTCCGGTGGGATCAGGACGACGCCGGAATCGTCACCCTCACCATGGATGACCCGAATGCGCCGGTCAACACCATGAACAAGACCTTCCAGGACGACATCCGCGCCACCGTGGAGCGCCTGGAAAACGAAATTGGCGACGGCTCTGGGACCTCCATCAAGGGCATCATCATCACCTCTGCGAAGAAGACCTTCTTCGCAGGCGGCGACATCAAGCAGATGTCCAAGGCCACTGAAGACGATGCAGCTGACATGTTCGGCATGGTCGAGGACATGAAGGCCTCCCTGCGTCGCTTGGAGAAGCTCCCGGTGCCGATTGTTGCTGCCATCAATGGCGCAGCACTGGGCGGCGGCCTCGAGGTCGCGCTGGCTGCTAACCACCGCGTTGCTGCCGATGTCCGCGGTTCCAAGATTGGCCTGCCAGAGGTCACCCTCGGCCTGCTGCCGGGTGGCGGCGGCGTTTCCCGCGTCGTACGCATGCTGGGCATTCAGGACGCGCTGATGAAGGTCATTCTGACCGGCGCTCAGATGAACCCGGGCAAGGCTCTCGCAGCTGGCCTCGTTGACGAGGTTGTTGCTCCGGAGCAGCTCATCGAAACCGCTCGTGCATGGCTGACCAGCGAAGACGCCAAGGCCGCACAGCCGTGGGATGAGAAGGGCTTCAAGATCCCGGGCGGTGACCCGAAGACTCCTAAGTTCGCAATGAACCTGCCGTCCTTCCCGGCAAACCTGACCAAGCAGCTCAAGGGCTCCCCGATGAAGGCTCCGCGCCTTGCGATGCAGGCTGCCATCGAGGGCTCTCAGGTCGACATCGACACTGCACTGCGTATCGAGTCCCGCTACTTCACCGAGCTGGTCACCGGCACTCAGTCGAAGAACATGATGCAGGCGTTCTTCTTCGACCTCAATCATGCTCAGGGCGGCGGCTCCCGCCCGCTGCAGGCTGACGGCACCCCGTACCCGAAGCGCGAGTTCAAGAAGGTTGCCGTTGTCGGCGCCGGCATGATGGGCGCAGGTATCGCCTACGTGTGTGCAAAGGCTGGCATGGAAGTTGTCCTGAAGGACATTTCCCTGGAGAACGCCGAGCGCGGTAAGTCCTACTCTGAAGGTCTGGAGGCCAAGGCTCTCAAGCGCGGTCGCACCACTGAGGAGAAGTCCGCAGCGCTGCTGAACCGCATCAAGCCGACTGAGTCCTACGACGACCTCTCCGACGTCGATCTGGTCATCGAGGCCGTCTTCGAGAACACCGACCTCAAGCACAAGGTTCACGCCGAGATCGAGGCTGCAGTTCCGGAGACCTGCATCCTGGGCTCCAACACCTCCACCCTTCCGATCACCGAGCTGGCTTCCCACGTCAAGCGTGAGAAGGACTTCATCGGCCTGCACTTCTTCTCCCCGGTGGACAAGATGCAGCTGATTGAGATCATCTCCGGCGACAACACCGACCCGGCTATCCTCGCCGCTTCGCTGGACTTCGCTGTTGCAATCCGCAAGATCCCGATTGTTGTCACCGACTCCCGCGGTTTCTACACCTCCCGCGTCATCGGCACCGTCATCAACGAGGCCCTGCGTATGGTCGCTGAGGGCTACGACCCGGCCATCATCGAGGCCGCTGGTCGCCAGGCTGGTTACCCGGCACCGCAGCTCCAGCTTGCCGACGAGCTTAACCTCAAACTCATGGAGAAGATCGCTGGCGAGACCCGCGCTGCCGCCGAGGCTGCAGGTCAGACCTTGGACGAGGGCGGCGTACCGGCTTTGGTCGAGGCCATGCTGCACAAGTTCGAGCGCCCGGGCAAGCTCGAGGGTAAGGGCTTCTACGAGTACGTCGACGGCAAGCGCTCCGGTCTCTGGCCGGGCCTGTTCAATGAGCTCCGTGAGGAGCTGAACATCGCCCCGATCGCTCCGGAGGACACCGACCTGCAGGAGCTGGTCGACCGCATGCTCTTCATCGAGGCCATCGAGACTCAGAAGTGCGTCGACGAGGGCGTTCTGCTTCACGACGCCGACGGCAACATCGGCTCCATCTTCGGTATCGGCTACCCGGCCTGGACCGGTGGTACTCGCCAGTTCATTAAGAACTACGACGGCGCCACTGTTGTCGACCCGGCCGCAGCTCACCCGGAGCGCCGCGGCGTCGCGGGCTTCGTCGAGCGCGCCGAAGAGCTGGCCGCTAAGCACGGTGAGCGCTTCAACGCTCCGGAGTCCCTGAAGAAGTAGGACTACCCCGAGCGCACCCCGGTTGCTGGAATTGTTCCAGTAACCGGGGTTTTTCGCCTTCGAGGCCACGTCAACGGCGTAGCACCGCTGAACGCACCAGCGCGCCAACCCCAATTCGGCCTACCCGTTAAACTGCGCACATGGCTAGAAACGTCGCTGATCTGCCCACCGCACTGCCTGAACTCGCTATCGACCAGCAGGGGTTTGATGCCCCATCGCCGCAGCTGGTCATGCTTAACGACGAGCTCGCGACCCAACTCGGCCTCTCCCCGCAGTGGCTTCGCTCGGAGGCTGGCCTGAAGTTCCTCACTGGCCACGGCGCCGATCACGGAGTCGGCCAGGAAACCGATACCCCACTCGGCGCATACACAACCCCGATGGCCACGGCCTATGCCGGCCACCAGTTCGGCAACTTCGCAGGCCTACTCGGTGATGGTCGCGCGCTCTTGCTTGCCACAGTTGAGGTTGAACCGGGGCTGACTGGGCTGCACTGTCCGCCTAACCAGCCCGACTGCCCCAAAGAGACAACCCACAGCGACAACACCCAGGCCTACGAGATTCAGGCGAAAGGCACCGGCCCCACGCCCTTTTCCCGTGGCGGTGACGGCAAAGCCACGCTGACCTCCGCGCTGCGGGAGTACCTCATCAGCGAAGCCATGTATGCGCTCGGCATCCCCACCACCCGCGCGCTGGCGGTCATCAAAACCGGCGAAGAGATTTACCGCGGCTCGCAAACCCCATTCGACAACACCGACCCCACCACCGAACTTCAACCGGGTGGCATCGTCGTGCGCGTAGCATCCAGCCACCTGCGAGTTGGCACGTTCGAGCTGGTCGCTCGCTCCGGAACGGACACCGGAATCATGGATCGGCTCATCGAGTTCGCCGCGCAGCGGCATGGCTACGAAGGTTCGGCGGAGTCGGTTCTCCGGGACGTCGTCAAGCGGCAAGCCAATCTCGTTGCGGCGTGGTTGGCCTGCGGTTTTGTTCACGGCGTGATGAACACCGACAATGCCAGCATCGCGGGCGAGACCATCGACTTCGGGCCGTGTGCGTTTCTGGATGCGCACGACCCCCGGGCGGTGTTTAGCAGCATTGATCGAGGCGGTCGATACGCGTTCGGCGCGCAGCCGACGATTGCCGGGTGGAATATGTCGAAGCTTGCGGAGACTTTGCTACCGCATTTCGCAGGCACCCCGGAGGAAGCCCTCGCACGCGCCCGCGACCTCCTGGGCGAATTCGCCGACGAGTTCACCGATGCGCTCAGCCGCAGGTGGCTGCCCAAGTTGGGGATTCTCCCCTCGCTTTACGACGACCCGCTGGCCACCCCCTTGGTACAGCAGTGGCAGGCGTTGCTGGCGAAGTTTGGGCTCGACCACACGAATGCTCATCGGGCGCTGATTGAGGTTCTGGCCGATGGTGATGGGGATACAGTTGCTGCGTTGGCTGCGCTGACCAGGCTGACCGCTGATCCTGCGTTCCCCGCCGCCGCGGCTGAGTGGGGGCAGTTGTGGAAGCGGACGCGGAAGGAGCTGGGAATCGACCGGACGACGGCCCTGGCACTTATGGAGGAAACGAATCCGCTGTATATTCCGCGAAACCACCTGGTCACGGAAGCGTTAGCGGCGGCAGGGGCGGGGGATCTGACCGACTACCGGCACCTGCTGGAGGCGGTAACCAACCCCTTTGAGTCGCAAGACGTCCCAGCGGGGTTCACGGAGCCGGCACCGCGGGAGTTGGGTGCTTTCCACTCGTACTGCGGGACTTAATGCGCTGTCTCTCCGCCTCCTTCAAAGTCCACTTCCTCTTCCAAAACCCACTTCACGACACGGGTGTCACCTCGTGCCAACTGTGGAGGTGGCATGAGGTGACATAGCTGTCGTGAAGTCGCGGATGGGGCCCGCGGACGGGCCCAACGCGGGTAGGGCCCTGACTGAGTGCCAGCGGCGCGGAGAACCAAAGGGCAACCCCTGCGGGGGTGCCAGGATGTTACAACGTTGCACCACTGCACAGGATTAACTCCCCAATCGAGGGTAAAAGACACCGTCAAATAAGGGATGGTTCGCCTGATTAATACTCATATGTTTTTTGGACTTGTATGGTTAGAGACTGTATTGAACGGTCGTATCCAAACCTTAGAGCCCACCACACCCAAGTTGTCACCACCACCATTGCCTATGCAGGTGGGAGGTGGGTATCTAAGTCATTTGGAGTGAGCCGATCACCAAATTCATATCGCCTATCTGGCAGAATCTAGAAAGGCTCGCGATGCATAGACCCGTTGCCTCCGGCCCCTTCCACACCCGGCAGAAACTCCGGCGGAAGCTCCGACAGCGAGAGAAGTCCCGTGCCACAAAACTGCACGCAACAACGCTCAGCGGAAAAGGAAAGTTCACGCTGCATGTCCGCCAGATCCTGGCGGCTTTGCTGGTAATCGCCTTGCCAGGAAGCGCGCTCGCTGCCTGCAGCACTGACCAGCAACAGGTCGGCGCGGGGTTCATTGTGGTCCAGAACTCCGAACCACAGTCGCCGCTGTACACCACTGACACCAATGAAACCGGTGGTGGCGATATCCTCCGCATGCTCTACTCAGGTCTGGTGCGCTACGACACCGACGGCTCGATGATCCTGGACCATGCGGCAGAAATTAAGCCCAACGAGGACTCGACCCATTTCGACATCACGCTAAAACCGGGCTGGACCTTCCACAACGGCGAACCAGTCACCGCGCAGAGCTACATCGATGCCTGGAATTACGCTGCCTACGGCCCGAACCTGCAGAAGCAGCAGTCCTTCTTCGCCAACGTGCAGGGTTTTGATGCTGTTTCGGGAGAAAAGGCCACGGAGAAAACACTCTCCGGCCTGAAAAAGGTCGATGACCTGAGGTTCACCGTGGATCTGACCAACCCAGATTCTTCCTTCCCGCTCAGCCTCGGCTATGTCGCGTTTATGCCGCTGCCGAAGGCCGCGTTCGAAGACAAGAAGGCTTTCGGTGAACACCCAATCGGCAATGGACCGTACAAGATGGCCGAAGGCCGCGCTTGGCTGCACAACAACCAGCTAACTGTGGTTCGCAATGATGACTTCGCCGGTGAGCACAAGGCCCGTAACAACGGCCTGGTATACCGCTTCTACTCGGACGTGGACACCGCATATGCAGACCTCCAGGCCGGCCGCCTGGACACGCTGCCACGCACAATTCCACCAACGGCTCTCGCCAGCTTCCAAACCGACTTCCCCGACTCCAGCGCAAATGTCCCGACCTCGTCTTCGCAGTACTTCGCAATTCCGCGAAATCTGCCAGGTTTTTCGGGTGAAGAGGGCAAGCTTCGTCGTCAAGCGATTTCTATGGCGATTGACCGGAAACTAATCACTGAGAAGATTTTCTTCGACACCCGCACCCCGGCGCGCGAGTTCAGCTCGTTGACGCTCGGTGACCTTGACCCGAACGTACCTGGCCAAGAGGTGCTGGAATACAACCCGAAGAAGGCCCGCCAACTGTGGGCCGAAGCCAACAAAATTGCGCCGTTTACCGGCTCGTTCGACATCGCCTACAACGCCGACGGCGGACACCAGCAGTGGGTCGAAGCGGTGACCAACATGATTGGCGAGACCCTCGGCATCGATTCCCACGGCAAGGCCTACCCGACCTTCAAGCAGCTGCGCGATGAAATCTCCAACGAGACCATCACCAGCGGCTACCGCACTGGCTGGGCAGCTGACTACCCATCTGTGGCCAACTACATGATCCCGCAGTTCGTCACCGGTGGTTCCTCGAATGACAACCACTACTCCAATCCGGAGTTCGACAAGCTGATTCAGGAGGCGGCCTCGGCAAAGAGCGCAGAAGATGCCAAGCCGATTTATGTCAAGGCTCAGTCTGTGCTGATGGAGGACCTACCAGCGATTCCGCTGTGGTACCCCAATGCTTCGGTGGCGTGGAACCCGAAGCTGCGCAATGCCGTAGTGATGTGGGACGGCATCTTGGACTACCCAATGATTGAGAAGGACTAGCACCATGGGTTGGTATATCGGAAAGAGACTCCTGCAGATGGTGCCGGTTTTCTTCGGTGCCACACTGCTGATTTATGCAATGGTCTTCGCCATGCCAGGCGACCCCATCGCCGCACTAGCTGGCGATAAGCAGCTGCCACCGGAGCAGGTCGCAGCACTGCGCGCCCACTACCACCTGGATGAGCCTTTCCTCGTCCAGTACTGGGAGTATCTCAAGGGCCTGTTCACCCTGGATATGGGCGAGACCTTCTCCGGTCGCTCGGTCGGCGAGGAAATCGCGCTGGCCTTCCCTATTACAATTCGCCTGGCTCTGATGGCCGTTGCCATTGAGGCCATTTTCGGTATCGGCCTCGGCGTTATTGCCGGTATGCGCAAGGGCGGCTTCTTCGACTCCACCGTTCTGGTGATGTCCCTGCTGGTTATCGCAACTCCGACCTTCGTGCTCGGCTTCGTGGCCCGCTACCTCTTCGGTGTGCGCTGGGAGATTGTCTCCCCCACCGTTGGTAGCGATGCCTCCTTTACCTCCCTGCTGCTGCCGGCATTCGTGCTGGGTCTCGTCTCGGTTGCTTATGTTCTGCGACTGACGCGCTCCGAGGTCTCGTCGGCACGCCATGCCGACTTCGTGCGCACTGCCCGCGCCAAGGGCTTGCCAACCTCTGAAGTCACCCGCCGCCACATCTTGCGCAACTCGCTAATTCCCGTTGTGACCTTCATCGGCGCTGATCTCGCGGCTCTGATGGGCGGCGCAATTGTCACCGAGGGCATCTTCAACGTGCCAGGTATCGGTGGCCTGATCTTCCACGCCGTCCAGATTGGTGAAGCTCCCACCGTGGTCAGCATCGTGACCATCCTGGTGGTTATTTACATGTTCGCCAACTTGCTCATCGACTTGCTCTACGCAGTCCTGGATCCGAGGATTCGTTATGCCTAAGCCAGATTCGACGCAGTTAGATTCGACTCAGCCAGAAAAGCAGGCCAACGCCGTGCATACCGGCACCGCGCAGGCCAACACCGCGCAGGCCCCCGCCGCACAGGCGACGAACCCCGACCACAAGCAGTTGCCGGATACCCCGCCACTGGGGCTCTGGGGTTCGGCCTGGCAGAACCTGCGTTACCGCCCACTGTTCTGGGTTTCCGCATTCATTATTTTGCTCTCCATCGCAGTGGCCGCATTCCCGTCGCTGTTCACCTCTGTGGACCCGACGGCGGCAAACCTGCGTGACTCGCTGGCCCCAGCCCGCGACGGCCACCCGATGGGCTTCACTCAGCAGGGCTACGACGTCTACGCCCGTGTCATCTACGGTGCCCGCGCCTCGGTCATCGTCGGCATCGGCGTCACCCTGGCCGTGACCGTGGTGGGCATCATCCTCGGTGCCATCGCTGGCTATCTTGGCGGTTGGGTCGACGCGGTGCTCTCCCGCATCACGGACATGTTCTTTGCCATCCCCCTGATTCTCGCCGGCATCGTGCTGATGCAGCTGTTTACCGAACGCACCATCTGGTCCGTGGTCTTCGTGCTCGCTGCTTTCGGCTGGCCGCAGATGGCGCGCGTGGTGCGTTCCTCGGTGATCTCGGTGAAGAACGAGGAATACGTCACCGCCTCCAAGGCGCTCGGTCTGTCCAGCACTGGCATTCTCTTCCGCCATGTGCTGCCGAACTGCCTCGCCCCTGTCATCGTCATGGCCACGACCTCGCTGGGTATTTACATCGTCGCCGAGGCCACGCTGTCCTACCTGGGCATTGGCCTGCCGACGACCACCGTTTCCTGGGGCAACGACATCTCTGTCGCACAGCAGGTGCTCCGCCAGGCCCCGTCCAACCTGTTCTGGCCAGCACTCGCCCTGGCGATTACCGTTCTCGGCTTCATCCTCATGGGTGACGCTTTGAAGGATTCTCTCGACCCGAAGGAGCGTCGTCGATGAGCACCGACACCAATACTTCCGCAGCGCCCATTCTCACCTTGAAGGATGTCTGCATTGGCTTTCCGACGACCACAGCGTCCGGCCGCCGCAGTAAATCGTTGACCGATGTCGTGCATGACGTCGACCTTGAGGTTTTCCCCGGTGAGACGGTCGCCATTGTCGGCGAGTCCGGCTCGGGTAAGTCCACCACTGTCCACGCCGCGCTGGGGCTGTTGCCCGGTGATGGTGAAGTCACCGGTGGCACCATCACCTTCGATGGCCGTGACATCACACACTTGACGGACCGCGAGTTTGTTAGCATCCGCGGCAACGGCATCGGCCTGGTTCCGCAGGACCCGATGACCAATCTCAATCCGGTGTGGACCGTCGGTTCCCAGATTAAGGAGGCGCTGCGCGCTAACAACATCGCCACTGGCTCTGAGGCCCACAAAAAGGCGATTGAGCTGCTGGAACAGGCCGGCCTGCCAAACGCTAAGAAGCGCATCGACCAGTACCCGCACGAGTTCTCCGGTGGTATGCGCCAGCGCGCGCTTATCGCGATGGGCTTGGCCGCGCACCCAAAGCTGCTGATTGCCGATGAGCCCACTTCCGCTCTCGACGTGACCGTGGCGAAGAAGATCCTCGACCACCTCGACAAGCTCACTAGCGAACTCGGCACGTCCGTGGTGCTTATTACCCATGACCTCGGCTTGGCTGCCGAGCGCGCTGACCGACTCGTCGTTATGCAAGCAGGACGTGTCGTGGAGACCGGCCCTGCCCTGCAAGTTCTCACCCGCCCGCAGCATCCATACACCAAGCAGCTAATCGCGGCGGCTCCGTCGCTGGCTGCCCGGCGCGGTGATCGCGTGGTGGCGGCGCCGACGACATCGGATGCGGACCAGAAGGAGATTCTGGTCGCGAAGAACTTGGTGCGCGACTTTGCCATCCGCGGCGACCGTCCGTGGCGCAAGGATTCCTTCCGCGCCGTCGATGACATCAGCTTTACGCTGCGTCGCGGTCGCACCATTGGAATCGTGGGCGAATCCGGTTCGGGCAAGTCCACTGTCGCCAACATGGCGCTGGGGCTGCTCGATCCGACCGAAGGCGAAGTGCTTTTCGACGGCAAACGCGTCCAGGGCCGGAATCGTAAAGAGGAGCTGGAGCTGCGGCGTCGCATTCAGCCGATTTTCCAGAACCCGTATGCGACGCTGGACCCGATGCGCACGGTGCATTCCTCCATCGAGGAGCCGCTGCGGATTCACAAGATTGGCACCAAGAAGGAGCGTGAGCAGCGCGTATTCGAGCTTCTCGACCGCGTCGCTCTTCCCGCGGAAATGGGGCGCCGCTTCCCCGGTGAGCTGTCGGGTGGTCAGCGTCAGCGTGTGGCGATTGCGCGTGCACTGGCCCTGAACCCTGAGGTTGTGGTCTGTGACGAGGCGGTGTCAGCACTCGACGTGGTGGTGCAGGCTCAGGTGCTCGAACTACTCGCCGAGCTGCAGGAAGAGATGGATTTGGCCTACCTGTTTATTACGCACGACCTCGCTGTGGTGCGGCAGGTGGCTGATGAGGTCATCGTGATGGAGCACGGCAAGATGGTTGAACACCGTCCGACCGACGATCTCTTCGATCACCCGGAGAAGGAATACACCCAGCGGCTGCTGGACGCCATCCCTGGTGCGTCGTTGGATTTGGATCTGTAGCTGGGCGGTGGCCTGTTTCCCCAGGGCACTTCGCTCCGCCCCCCCCTTCTGGGCCACTTCACGACACAGGCGTCACCTCGTACCAGCTGTGGAGGTGGCATGAGGTGACATAGGTGTCGTGAAGTGGCTGGGCGATTTTGAGTCGGAGCGGATTGAGCGAGAGAAGAGAGAAAGCTATCCGGAAAGACCGTCCAGACAGCCTGCTAGTCCTCCGGAGCAAGCTCGCTTTCAGTAACCCACTTGTGGTTCTTCATGGTCATGCCATCATCGTCAATATCGACCATGTACACCGGCTCCTGGGTGGAGTAGTCAACAGTGCCCTTGGCCCCCTTCATGCCCGCCATATGCTCGGCGTTGATGGTGATCTCGGAGCCGTCGGCAAGCGGTGCTTCGCCTGGGTTCTCCAGCTCCTCATGAACGACCCAGCGGTGGTCCTTCACCGGCTCACTGCCATCGGTCGGGGTGTAGGAAACGGAGTAGGTTGTGGTGGTGAAAACACCAACAACCTTGCCTTCTGCACCCTTCATGCCCGGCATGTGATCGGCGAGAACCTGCACTTCACTGCCGACCGGGAACTTCGCGTTGTCCGCCGCAATCATTCCCTCTGGAGCCGGACCACCATCGGCCGGATGGTCATGGCCGGCCATCGCGTCATCACCATGGTCACCATGACCGCCATGCTCATCGGCATCGTCCATATCATCCATGTCGTCATGGCCCTCAGTGCTGGTGGCCGACACGGAAGAGCTGGTCTCGCTAACAGTGCTGCTTGCCTCAGTACTAGCCGAATCATCGGAGGAGCAACCGGCCAGCACAAGGACGCTGGCGGCACCCGCGACTACGAGAGCATCTAGTGGTCGAATATTCTTTGCCATGGTTGAGCTCCTTTGTTGTTGATGTCAATCAATCTATGCCCTCACCCTAACAACGCTCCCCCGCCGTCACCATGCCTTACTTCCCGCGGCGGACGGAAATCGTCCAGCCAGCTTCACCGGTCTGCTCAAAGTTGGTGACCTCGTGGCCATCCTTCGCAGCCCAGCGCGGAATCGCATCCGTGGCCTGGGTGCAGTCGAATGGGATCACCAGCTCCTCGCCGACCTCAATCTTGTTGATCGCGTCCTTGGCCTCGATCAGCGGGAAGGGGCACACCGCGCCGACGGTGTCGAGCTCGTAACGCCCATCGCCCAGTGGCTTGAGCTTGCCGTCTTCCTGCTTGACGACGCTCCGGTCGAGCAACGCTACCGGCGCGACAGTAAAGGCACCCGCCAGCGGGGAGGCCTCGGTGCCAGCGACACCGGCACCTTCGCTACCCGGCAGGGACACAGGCGAAGTAGCAGTCGAAGTGACCGGAGCAGTTGCCGATACCGCTGTGTCGTTGGTGGTGGAAGGGGTGCTCGGGACGTCGTTAAGCGAAGGTGCGGACGGCTTCAGCCAGAGCTTTGCGGCGATAGCGACACCTGCGGCGATGGACGCCAGTGCGAGCCAACCCTGGTAGCTGAACAGCGAGGTCTGGACCATGCCGTTACCGACGGTGCAGCCGCCGGCCCACGCAGCGCCGACACCCATGAAGATGCCGCCGACGACCGAGCGTGCGCCCTGGGTGGCATCCGGGACGCGGAGGCGGAATTCACCGGAGGCCTTGGCCGCGATGAAGGAGCCGACGAGGATGCCGAGGACGAGGAGGACGCCCCAGTCGAAACGCTCGGTGTCACCAGTGACAACGTAGTTGGCGAGGTTGGAGGACGGAGTCGTGATGCCGAGGCCGTCGTTGCGGCCGGTGGCGGCGGACAGCGGCCATGCGATAACGCCAAGTACACCGACGATGGCGGCGGTGGCGTACACGTGCCAGGCCTTTTCAGTCAGAATGTGCGCCAGACCGGACTTACGTGGCGCCAGAGTGGCCGGGCGCGGACCGGAGAATTCTTCGCGCAGGAAGCGGACAGCGAAGTATGCCGTGACGGCGCTCAGCGCGATCACCAGTGGCCAGATGCTAATGCCCAGAGAGGCGTGGATGCTGGTCAGGCCGACGGTGCGGTCCTTCAGGGAATCCTGCAGGCCATTGAGGAAGCCAGTCTTCATGGCAGCAGCGGATAGGGCGTAAAAGACCAGTGCGATCCAGGAGCCGATCAGGCCCTCACCGGAGCGGTACCAGGTACCCGAGGCGCAGCCACCGGCCAGGACGATACCAAGTCCGAAGATAACGCCACCGACGATAACGGCCAGTGGTGCCAGCTCGTTGTATTCGGGAGTAATCACGCCGGCGCTGGTCAGTGCGGCCAGGCCGATGGCGTGGACGGAAATAACAATCAGCAGGGCGACGAAGCCGCGCCAGCTGCGCTGAGTGAAGATGTCGCGCAAGAAGCCGGTGACGCAGAAGCGTCCTCGCTGCATAACAAAGCCGAGCACGGCGCCCAGCGCTAGTCCTGAGATGAGCATGAGAGTGTTTCTCCTAAATTTATGAGCCAGTCCGCCATCAAAGCCATAATGAACAGACCTGTCTATTAGTGGATTAGAAGCTACTCTACACAGCGAAAAAAGTCCAACTTAATGAAGTTTTCACAGGGTAGAACACCTGCCAATAGACAGACCGAACCGTATAGTTGCTGGTGAGAAGCGCAAGTTGTGGCAAGCTAAAACACTATGAGCGCACAGAATTCAGCCCTGGTTGGACACCAGCGACACCAGCGGCTCCTTGCGATGCGCTCGATACTCGACCTTCCTTTTACCCATGCTTTCGCCCTTGACCCTCAGGCGGTCATCGATATTTCCGGCGTGGCCCGCCTCAGCGAGCTCAATGCCAAAAATGTCGTGACAATCGACAGCTTGCGTTCACTCGCCCACACCAACACGCAGGACTTTTACGCCATCGATGACGCAGCAGAAGCTCTGGGGACCGCCTTGCGAATGGCGATTTCCTCCCGGCAGCTACTCTGGTTCAGCTCGCTGCCCGAAAGTGATGTGAAGAAGGTACAAAACATCCTCGGCGGCGACATCGTTCATGTGGTGGGCCCGGAACTGGCCGTCGATAAGCTCGATGGCAGTACCCTCGAGCTTCCCACTGCGCTGAAACAGCGCGGAGAACCACTGGTGCCCATCGCTATCTCGCCAAGCGAGCTGGTGCAGGCCTGGGCACACGGCAGTCTCGAGCAGCAAAAACTGCTCGCTTACCTGCTGGAGGGAACAAATACGCTGGTCATGCAGCAAAAGGATCTGCATGCACTACGCAAAGTCGGGACCAAACTCATCGAGCGCAACCCCGTGTGGCGCCTGCTCTACAACCCGAAAGTGTTGGCCTATCTGGTGGTAATGGTCTACTCTTCGCTCCGCGCGCTACCTGTGGTTTTCGTCCCCGGATTCCATGGCAATGTCTGGGTGCTGTGGAGCATCGACATCATTACCGCTATCCCCTACACCTGGGGAATTGTCGAGATGATCACCGGCCGCTCATTCGGCCGAAGAATGCTGGGGCTCCTGATCACCCTAGTGACTTTCGTCTCGCCTTACGTCTACTTCTGGGCCAATGGGCGCGATTATCCGATGTGGGTCACCATCTTTGTCATCGCGTTAATTGTCGCAGCCTGCGCCGTCGAATACGTCCGCTGGCTGCGCGACCGCGCCATCTCCGCAATCCTGCGCCAACCACCCACCAACTGCCGCTAGCGACCGCTAAGCGAGCGCCGCACGCCGCCAATAATCAGCCAGGCACCGGCGGCAACGTTGACAGCCACAAGCCCGTGGATAGACGCCTTGCTTAACGACGCTGCCATCGTCTCACTTGCGATAAGCATGCCGGTCGAGACAATCCAGATGAACGTTGCGGCAATGTTGGCAATCCGGCCGCGTTCCACGCGGAATGGATGCGTGTAGTGCAGCGGCACCAGCGTCATTGCGCTGAAGATAAAAATGGCAGCGATGCACACCGCCATGGGCGCGTTCCATACCCACAGCAAGACTGCCACGATGTTCCACGCGGCAGGGAAACCAACGAAGTAGTAGTCGCCGGACTTGGCGGCTTCGTTGGCATAGCAGAACATCGACGACACCAGGACCAAAATAATCAGGGCAATCGCCAACGGCCGTGGCCCCAGTGGCAGATACATAACCATGAAAGCCGCGGGTATGGCGGTCCAGGTGAGATAGTCGACGATGTTGTCCACCACTGCGCCGTTAAACCACGGGACGACTTCCTTGATGTGATGCTTACGCGCCATATTGCCGTCGACACCATCGACGACGAGGGCAATGCCCAGCCAGAGCCACATCCAATGTGGGCTGCCCTCCAGCAGTGCGACCGCAGCCAGCGTTGCCCACACCAAACCGGTCAGCGTGAAGGCATGCACAGCCCAGGCGATGACATGCTGGCGCCAGGTGAAGCGGGTGAAGGTCGCGGCGGTGCTGGCAGTATCGGCGCAGGCAGTATCTGGCCCACTGGCGGTACTAGAACTGGCATTGTCGGAGCGAGTAGTAGCGTTCACGGCAGATGTCCTTTAGAGAACAAAATGCGCACAACTGCAAACCTTTATCGCAGTTGTGCGCAGAGTCGATTTTTTTCAATCGGTGAGTATAACGGCCGATGGGTCGTTTTCCCGTATTTTTACTCGGGCTTGTTCCGAGTTATTTAACGACGATCCTCGAACCAACCGGTAACAGCCGGTGCTGTGTTCTCGTAGACCAGCTTGGCTTCGGTGTACTCCTCCAGGCCGGTCGGGCCCAGCTCGCGGCCAATACCGGACTGACCAAAGCCACCCCACTCGGCCTGTGGCAGGTAGGGGCCAAAGTCGTTGATCCAGACGGTACCGTGACGCAGCTCGCGGGAAACGCGCTCAGACACCTCGCGGTTGGATGACCACACCGCACCGGCCAGGCCGTATTCGGTGTCGTTGCCGATCTCGATGGCCTCGTCAACCGTGGTGAAGGTCTCCACCGTCACTACCGGGCCAAAGGCTTCGTCGTGGACGCAGTCCATATCGCGGGTGACCTGGTCAATCACGGTTGGGAGGTAGAAGTAGCCGTCGGCAAGCGAGGCGGAACCATCGGCGGTGGTGCCCGTGGCGATCTCGCCGCCTACGCGCACACGAGCGCCCTGCTCACGAGCTCGATCGACGTATGCCGCGACCTTATCCAGGTGCTGCTTCGAAATCAGCGCACCGGTCTCGGCCTTCTCGTCGAGCGGACCGCCGAGCTGGATGTGTCCGGCGCGCTCGACCAGATCGTCGACAAACTTCTCGGCGATGGACTCCTCCACAATCAAGCGAGCGCCCGCCGAGCACACCTGACCGGAGTGCAGGAACGCAGCATTGAGGGCATTGTCCAAAGCGGCTTCGTAATCGGCGTCGGCGAAGATGATGTTCGGGTTCTTGCCGCCGAGCTCAAGCGCGACCTTCTTCACAGACTTAGCCGCTTCACCAGCAATAATCTTGCCAGTGACAAGACCGCCAGTGAAGGAGACCATGTCCACCTTCGGATGCGAGGACAGCGGTGCGCCCGCTTCGGCACCGGCTCCGGTAATGAGGTTGGCAACGCCTGCCGGAACACCCAGATCATCGATGACGTGCATGAGCAGAATTGCTGTGTGCGGAGTCAGCTCCGCCGGCTTGAGCACAAAGGTATTGCCCGTGGCCAGCGCCGGTGCAACCTTCCATGCGGTCTGCAGCAGTGGGTAGTTCCACGGCGTAATCAGGCCACAGACACCAACAGGTTCACGCACAATACGCGCGACGACGGACGGGTCATCCGCATCCACGAGACGACCGGCATCATTGCCCGCGAGCTTCCCGAAGTACTCAAAGCAGGCAATGATGTCATCCATATCGGCTGCCGCCTCAGGCAGGCGCTTGCCGGTATCCATAGCCTCTGCCCAGGCAAATTCGTCCTTGCGCTGCCTGATGGCAGCTCCGATATCGAGTACCAACTTGCTGCGCTCAGCTGTGCTCCAGGATGCCCAGGAACCTTCTCCGGTACGTCGGAAAGCAGCGTCGGCGGCGGCGATGGCGCGCTCGGTGTCGGTTGCGTCTGCTTCTGCGACCTCGGCGATGAAAGAGCCGTCGGCCGGGCACTCGATGGTGCGAGTATTGCCAGCGGCTGCAGCGGACCAGGTGCCGTTGATAAACAGCGTGGCGGCCCCTTCGTGAGATTTGGCGGTCTCGGTTGCGAGAGCCTTATCAGTAGTGGAAGGCTTAAAGGTCATTTAGGAATCCTCCTTGGCGTAGTCATCAGACCATTCGCGGACAGGTTCGGCATTATCGGACAGATCTGAGGTGCCCGGGAGATCAGACTGCATATGCAGGAACTCCAAGTGCCGTTCGTAGAGGTCGAGGACGTCGGAAATCAGCTGCTCTTGGGTGTAGCCATAGACGTCGTAGCCGAGCGAGCCGGTAAGCGTGAAGACCTCGAGACGGTAGTAGTAAATATCAGCATCACTGTCCAGGTGTACCAGGCCAGCGAAAGACGGCGTCAAGTGTTCAACCGGATAGACCTGGTAGCGGAAGCTCATCTCCTCGCCGAAACCGACCTGCAGGTCAATCTGGTCGATGCCAACTTCTTCTGCTGGTTCACGGTGCAGCGTCACTTCGCCGCCACGATCCCTGATAGCTTCTGCCACCTGTTCAAGCGCGGGCTGTACCACTCGGTCGAGGTAGCGCATGACTGGCTTCTTGCCCGGGAAGGACATGGAGCGGGCAAGTCGCTTACGCCAGTCGCCCTGTTCGCCATCTACGGCGCGGCCCGACATCGCCCCATGGAGGGCTCGACGTGTCGAATCCTGTTGCAGCAGCTCCAGTCGCAGCGACTTAAAGAGGCCATACATCACCAGATAGATGACAAAGGCGAACGGCAGGCCCATCACAATCGTCGCGGACTGCAGTGTCGGAATACCGCCGACGTAGAGCATCGCGATGGTCAGCACACCGACCACGACAGCCCAGAAAATACGGGTCCACTTCTTACCGTCCTGCTGTGTGTCGGTGATCTTCGAAGTGAAGTTACTCATCACCAGTGCTGCCGAGTCAGCCGAGGTGATGTAGAGCAGCAGACCGATCAGGGAGGTGACTGCCGCCACCAACATCGGTGCCGGGTACTGCTCTAGCAGAAGGTAGAAGGCGCGCTCCGGGTAATCCAATGCAGTCTGCCCAAACTCCGAATCGCCACCGATAACCAGGTCCAGAGCCGAGTTACCGAACACCGATACCCACATCAGAACGAAGAGGAATGGAATGGTCAGCGTGCCGACGACAAACTGACGCAGACTACGGCCACGGGAAATGCGAGCCAGGAACAAACCGACGAACGGTGCCCAGGCCACCCACCAAGCCCAGAAGAACAGGGTCCAGGAGTTCAACCATTCCTGCGCTCCGGAGAACGCGTAGGTATCCATAGTCATGGACGGGAACTTCGAGACGTACTCACCGACGTTCATCACCAGTGCGTCAAACAGGAACGCGGTGCGGCCGGTAACCAGGATGTAGAGCATCAAGCAGATGGCCAGGCCAACGTTGAGCTCCGAGAGACGACGAATTCCCTTGTCGACACCGGAAACTGCGGAGGCGATAGCCACCGATACGGCCACGACGATTAGAGCGATCTGCCAGGACGTACTCTCATCCACCCCGAACAGCACACGCAGGCCGTAATTCAGCTGGACGACGCCGATACCCAGCGAGGTTGCGACACCGAAAACGGTACCCAGCATCGCCGCGATTTCGACCGCTTCACCAGCGGGGCCGTGGATGCGCTTGCCGATAATCGGATAGAGCGCCGAACGAATGGTCAGCGGCATGTTCAGGCGATACGCGAAGTAGCCGAATGCCATACCCATCAGGGCGTAGAGTGCCCAACCGGTCACGCCATAGTGGAAGAGCGTGAACACCACTGCCTGACGTGCAGCTTCGATGGTCTCCGCGTCTCCGGTCGGCGGGCCATAAAACTGTGCCACCGGCTCCGCTACCGAGAAGAAGAGCAGGTCAATGCCGATACCCGCCGCAAAGAGCATAGAGGCCCAGGAGAACAGACCAAACTGAGGCTTGGCGTGATCGGGGCCGAGCTTAATCTGTCCCGTTCGCGAGATAGCGACGTAGAGCATGAAGAGCACTGCCACCGTCGCGGTCACGATATAGAACCAGCCGAAGTTCTTCGATACCCAGGCGACAATGCCAGCTAGGGTGTCCGCTGCATTGTCCGGGGCAAAAATAGCCCACAGGGCAATGGCAAGAATGCCAACACCTGAAATAATAAATACAGGCCAGTTGACCTCAGGCTCGGAGGTCACACTCGCTTGCGCTTGTTGTGGAGGGGCCGACTGCGATCGCTGCATTCCTTGCGACGATCCAGATTTTTCCTCCGTTACCTTCTCAGTTGGCGGAGTATCAGACATAGGAAAATCCTTCAGATTCGGGAACTAACCCAGCATACCTAGTTTGAATAATCCCTCAAGTTTAAGAATCGATTCAGAAGAATTCTCCAATACCAACATCAACACCTTCACCTGCATATTTACCCAGTTTTCAAGACGTTTAAAATCATTCCAACTGGAATTGAATACCAATTGTGTGGCATTCTATATAGGTGAAGGGGATTTGAGATACGCCTCCGGCCACTTATTCCAATATCAATATATAGGGCCCGCCTTTAAATATTACTTGGGGCTTATCGGGGCTTATCACAGTCCTTGAAAACCATTCCGATATGCATCGGCAAACAACCTACGGAGGTACACCAGAACATGGGAGCTTTCCCGGCTGTCTTCAACTTCGGTAAAAAGAATGGCAACACCACAGTCGAACACCGCGACGTCGTCATCGTTGGCGCGGGCTCTGCCGGCTCTGTGCTGGCTAACCGGCTGTCCGCAGACCACACTCAGCAGGTGCTCGTACTCGAGGCCGGCCGCATGGACTCCCTCTGGGATCTCTACATTCACATGCCTTCGGCGTTCTCCTTCCCAATCGGTAACAAGTACTACGACTGGAAGTACGAATCCGAGCCGGAACCGGAGATGAACGGTCGCCGCATCTACCACGCCCGCGGCAAGGTCGTCGGCGGCTCCTCCTCCATCAACGGCCAAATTTACCAGCGCGGTAACCCCATGGACTACGACAAGTGGGGCGACACCAAGGGGCTGGAGAACTGGGGCTGGAACCACGTTCTGCCGTACTTCAAGCGCATGGAAAATGCGCTCGGCTCCGACAAGGACGACCCGCGCCGTGGCCACGACGGCCCACTGCGCATGAAGCGCGGTCCGGCCGATTCTCCGCTGTTCAAGGCCTTCTTCAAGTCTGTCCAGCAGGCCGGCTACAACTACACCCCGGACGTCAACGGCTACCGCCAGGAGGGCTTCGGTCCCTTCGACGCGAACATCGACAAGGGCCGTCGCCTCTCCGCTGCCCGCGCATACCTGCACCCAGCCCTGCAGCGTCCAAATCTGGAGCTCCGCACCCGCGCAGAAGCCACCCGCATCCTCTTCGAGGGCACCAAGGCCGTCGGCATCGAGTACACCTGGAAGGGTCGTACACACCAGGTGCGAGCAGACAAGGTCATCCTCTGCGGTGGCGCTTTCAACTCTCCGCAGCTGCTCGAGGTCTCCGGCGTTGGCGATGAGAAGATTCTGAATGCCGCCGGAGTGAACGTCGTCAAGCACCTGCCTGGTGTCGGCGAGAACCTGCAGGACCACCTGGAGGTCTACATTCAGTACAACGCCACCCAGCCGGTGTCTTCACAGCCGTACCTGGAGAAGTGGCGTTGGCCGTTCATCGGTCTGTGGTGGATGCTCACCCACAAGGGCCCGGTGGCAACGTCGCACTTCGAGGGTGGCGGTTTCGCGCGCTCCAACGACAACGAGCCCTACCCGAACCTGATGTTCCACTTCCTGCCGCTGGCCATGCGTTACGACGGCACGAAGATCGATAGCCCGCACGGTTTCCAGTTCCACGTTGGTCCGATGTACTCGGATGCCCGTGGCCATGTCCACATCACCTCCTCGGACATCAAGGTCAAGCCGTCGATCCTGTTCAACTACCTGTCCACTGATCAGGACCGCCGTGAATGGGTCGAGGCTGTGAAGGTCTCCCGTAAGTTGCTGGACACTCCGGCCATGAAGGAGTACACCGACGGCGAGATTTCCCCGGGTGCAGATGTGCAGACCGACGAGGAAATTCTCGAGTGGGTCCGCAAGGATGCCGAGACCGCCCTGCACCCATCCTGCACCTGCAAGATGGGGCCGGCCTCCGACGAGATGGCCGTGGTCGATCCGGAGACCATGCAGGTCCACGGCACCGAGGGCCTCTACGTGGTTGACGCTTCGGTCATGCCGGGCATCACCAACGGCAATATCTACGCACCGACTATGATGATTGCCGAAAAGGCCGCTGACCTCATCGCCGGCAAGACCCCGCTGGCACCGCAGGACATTCCGTTCTACCGCGCTGGCCAGGGTATGCCGCTGGATCCGCCGGAGAGCACCAAGTAGTTCTTGAGTTCTTGAGGCGGTAGCGCGGCGTCTATTGCGCAACGTCGTTCGTCGGCATTGGCCGGGTTCTCCCACGCGGGGGAATCCGGCCTTAGTGTTACTCTCGCCCCTATGAGCAGTACAACCTCGCAGACACTCGAAAACCTCCGACGCTCATCAATCATTTTGGCGCCGATGGCCGGTGGCCCATCCACGCCCGAACTCGTCGCTGCCGTTTCCAATGCTGGCGGGGTTGGCACCCTTGCCGCCGGATATCTCACTGTCGAAAAGCTCACTGAACAAGCACGGAAGACGTGCGCACTGCTTGACGACGGCAAAGGTTTCGGCATCAACCTCTTCTGCCCCAACACTGCTGACGCCGGTATCGGAACCTCAGAGGAGGAACTTGCTCAGTGGACCGCTTTTCGTAATCGTCTGGCGCCGGCCGCTGCCCACTTCGACATCGACTTGCCTGACACTCCGACCTGGTCAGATGACTACTTCTCGGCGAAAGTCGAGGCAATTCTCGCTGATGACTTTCTGCCCAATCCCGATGCCCTGAAGTTCGTCTCCTTTACCTTTGGCTACCCAGATAACGAGGTCATTGCTCGGGTAAAGGAATCAGGCCGCAAAGTGATTTTGAATGCGACCTCAATTGAGGGTGTACAGGCGGCGGCGAAGGCTGGCGCTGATCGCATTGTCCTGCAGGGACTAGCTGCGGGTGGGCACCGCGCATTTGTGAAGGGGAAGGATTCGTCCGACAGCATTGGGGCCTCTGTGGAAGAGCTCGCCCAAGCAGTCACCGAAGCATGTGCAGTTACCAATGTTCCCATCATCGCCGCTGGTGGGGTGGGTAACCGAGAGGACGTCGTCAAGCTTGTGGAAGCCGGCGCGGTGGCTGTGCAAGCTGGCACACGGTTCCTCACCACCGCGGAGGCGGGTACGAAGGAGACGCACCGACGGGCACTGCGTGATTTGGTGGGGCGTGACACCGTTTTGACTCATGCTTTTTCCGGCAAGCCAGCGCGTGCCATCGAGAACACGTTTACCCGGGAGTTTTCTAGGGTCGCGCCGGAGCTTTACCCGCAACTGCACTACTTGACCACACCGCTTCGCGGCGCGGCGAATAAGGCCGTCGATCCCGAGTATCTCAATTTGTGGGCAGGTATTGCGTTTGCGCAGTGCACGAATCAATATGCGGCGGATGTTGTTGCGGAGCTTTCCGGCTTGGCCGAGTAATACGAAGCCGCCGATGCTACAAACTGCAAAATGACCAGCCCCGGACATATATCGCGGCTGGTCATTTGGCTTTATTTGTGACGACGACTTTTATGGCGACGGCGCGGTTGTGGCGTTAAGCGTCTAGCAGCCAATCGTTCGGGCTGAACAGCTCGAAGTGAACGTTATCGCGAGCAACACCGCGATCGGCGAGCTGCTGGCGAATGGCCTGCAGGAAGCCGTTGCCACCACAGAGGTAGAACTGAGCGCCCTCCGGCAGCTCCGCATCCGCCAGATTCATCAAATCCGGCTCGTACCACACCTGCTGGCGAGCATTGGTCAGAGCGGCGACAGCATTGTCACGCTCTGCGCGCAGGGCATCTGCGGTTTCTGCACGGTCCGCGTGGAGGACGACAACATCTCGCTTAGAGTCGCCAGCCACCAGGGCATCCAACATGCCGATCATGGGAGTGGCACCAATACCTGCGGAAATAAGCACCACCGGGTCGTTTGATTTGGTGTCCAACACCAGGTCACCTGCCGGCAGAGAGATCTCGATGGCATCGCCCGGCTGCACCTTTTCCCACAGCTGTGTGGAAACTTCGCCAGCCGGCAGGTCCTCAGAGGCATCGACACGACGAACCGCGAAGGTCAGAACACCTTCCTTGCCGCCGACCAGAGAGTATTGACGTAGCTGGCCGGCGCCGTCCGGCATGGTCTGACGCACGGAAATGTACTGTCCCGGGAGGTAGGAAACGGGGGTTTCGTCGTCAAGCTTGACGGAGAATACTGCGACATCATCACCGCGCTCTTCACGAGAGACGACGTGAGCGGCGCGGAAAACATCACCTGCTTCGACGCCGAGGTCGTCATAGAGCCCCTTCTCGAAGTCGATGAGAACACGCTGCATCTCCAGGTAGACGGCATCCCATGCGTCGCGGACAGCCCCCTGAAAGACCTCTGGGGTGAGGATTTCCTCGATGGCATCGAAGAGGTGCTTGTGCACGATTGGGTACTGCTCCGGCTTGATGCCAACGGAAATGTGCTTGTGGCCGATGCGGGAAAGCAGTTCTTCCGGGGCAGGAGCGTCTGGGTCGACCAGCGTAGCTGCGAAGGTAGCGACGGATGCCGCCAGCGCCTTCTGCTGAGCCCCCTGCTTCTGGTTGCCGCGGTTGAAGGTATCGGCAATGAGTTCGGGGTGAGCAGCGAACATCCGGTTGTAGAAGTTCGGCGTGATTTTCTCGATGTTGGCACCGACGACGGGCAGGGTTTGGGTGACGACTTCGGCCTGCTCTGGAGTCAGGCCGTTCTTGTTGACATTCAGGTTTGGCATGACTTCACACTATCACCATATTGCGCATTTTGTTTGCGCAATATTGTTTGTTGGCGCCAAAACTAGTCTTTGCAGTTGCGAATCAACCGCTTTTAGCTGCAGAAACGGCGCCGCCAAAAGTCTTGACAGACAAGCTTCGACAGCACCACTCTCAGCTCTTTTCAAATCGAGATTAGGCCTTCAGTTCTACGCCTAAACCACCTAAACCGGACGAATATTGAGCCTCGACCCCTCAGACAAGCTACCTCCCTCGGAAGTATCACCATCCGCACCATCAACCGACTTGGCGGGAATGAGATCAGCAATCAACACCGGATCGAGTGCCGCGAAGAACGCCTCCTGTGCAGCCGCTAACTTGCCACGCAACAGGCACGTCGGCAGCAATGGACAGTCAGTGCCGACACAATCGACGACCTCGTTGTTTTCCAGAGTGCGCAGCAGCTTGCCGACGGATTTTTCCGTAGCCGAATCTCGCAGATAGATGCCACCATTGCGCCCCTTGACCGCTTCCAAGAAGCCGAGCTCCACAAGCCGCGAGACAACCTTGGAAACATGCGCGCGAGACGCATTGAGAGACTCCGCTACCTCGGCAGCGGTGTATTTGCGCCCCGGCTCCCCCGTCGCCATCAAAGTGATGACACGCAGGCTCAAATCAGAGAAAAGCGTTAGTTGCATTGCGTGTCATCCTTCATCGTTGTACTGCACAAACCACCCCCTTGCCAGCCACTTCGGGCAACAAGGGGGTGGTTCTAGGTTCTAGCTTTTAGCAAGGCTAGCTAGCAAGATCTTAGTCCTGCAGGCTCTTCTCGATACGAGCCTTCAGAGCCTCGAACTCGTCCCAGACTTCCTGCGGAACGCGGTCGCCGAGGAACTTCAGCCACTCCTCGTTGTCCGGGAGGTCACCCTGCCACTTAGCAGCCGGTGCCTTCAGGGCTTCCTTGACATCGGCGAAGTCGATGTCCAGGCCAGTCAGGTCCAGGTCCTCTGCCTTAGCGGTGTGACCAACAACGGTCTCCTTGGCGCCAACGCGACCCTCAATGCGGTCGATGATCCACTTGAGAACACGGGAGTTGTCGCCGAAGCCCGGCCACAGGAAGCGGCCGTCTTCGCCGCGGCGGAACCAGTTGACCAGGAAGACCTCTGGCATCTTGTCGCCGCCCTTGACACCCATGTCAATCCAGTGCTGCAGGTAGTCACCGACGTTGTAGCCAATGAACGGCAGCATTGCCATCGGGTCGTGACGCAGGGAGCCAACCTTAGCCTCAGCGGAAGCAGCGGTCTGACCGGAAGCCAGGGTTGCACCGATGAAGGTTGCGTGGTTCCAGGACAGAGCCTGGGTCACCAGCGGCACAGTGTCCGGGCGACGGCCACCGAACAGGATGGCGTCAATCGGGACACCCTGCGGGTCGTCATACTCCGGTGCGGCGACCGGGCACTGCGAAATCGGGGTGCAGTAACGGGAGTTCGGGTGCGAGGACAGCTCGTCGGAATCCGGAGTCCAGTCATTGCCCTTCCAGTCAATGAGGTGCTCCGGCTTGCCTTCCATGCCTTCCCACCAGACGTCGCCATCGTCGGTCAGTGCGACGTTGGTGAACAGGGTGTTACCGGCCTCCATGGTCTTCATGGCGTTCGGGTTGGAGGAGTAGTTGGTACCCGGTGCAACACCGAAGAAGCCGTTCTCCGGGTTGACAGCGTACAGGCGGCCGTCCTCACCGAACTTCAGCCATGCGATGTCGTCACCGACGACCTCGGCCTTCCAGCCCTCGATGGTCGGAGTCAGCATAGCCAGGTTGGTCTTACCACATGCAGACGGGAATGCAGCGGCGATGTGGTAGGCCTTGCCCTCTGGGTTGGTGAGCTTCAGGATGAGCATGTGCTCGGCCATCCAGCCCTCTTCCTTAGCCATGACCGAAGCGATACGCAGTGCGTAGCACTTCTTGGCCAGGATGGCGTTTCCGCCGTAGCCGGAACCGTAGGACCAAATCTCCTTGGTCTCCGGGAACTGGGTGATGTACTTCTCATCGTTGCACGGCCATGCAACGTCCTCCTGGCCCTCCTCCAGCGGAGCGCCAACGGAGTGCAGAGCGTGGACGAAGTCCCCGTCCGGACCAATCTTGTCCAGGGCATCCTGACCCATGCGGGTCATGATTCGCATGGAGAGAACCACGTACTCCGAGTCGGTCAGCTGAACACCCAGCTTCGGCTCCGGGTCGGTAATCGGACCCATGCAGAACGGAACGACGAACATGGTGCGACCCTTCATGGAACCGCGGTAGTGCTCGGTCATTTCCTTCTTCAGCTCGACCGGATCCGCCCAGTTGTTGGTCGGGCCAGCGTCCTCTTCCTTTTCAGAAGCGATGAACGTGCGGGACTCCACACGAGCAACGTCCTTCGGGTTAGAGCGGGCAAGGAAAGAGTTCGGGCGCTTTTCCTCATTCAGCTTGATAAGAGTTCCCTTATCAACCAGGTCCTGGGTAAGGCGGTTCCACTCTTCTTCCGAGCCATCAGCAAAGACAACCTTGTCTGGCTGGGTCAGTTCTACGACCTCAGCAATCCAGCGCAGCAGTTCGGCGTTCTCGGTCGGGGCCTGGCCCTCGAGACCAGGAATAGAAGGTGCGGACATCAGTTCTCCTGACTCATTGATTCGCGTCTTAATTTAAGGCTACCGGGGGATACCGAAAGTTGCCGGGCCCCACATCGACAATCGGCTCGTTCCCTCATTTGCAAGCCGTTACATCACGGCTTTACAACAAATAATTTTCCTCGCCCCCATTCTTGCGACCTGTTCATTTATGGCTATAACCAGCGAATAAGGCCAGCCTCACCACATAAAATTACAACCATTAACCCTTTGGCTGCAGTTACCCCCATTTGTAAGCAACCGAGACACGGGTACCCCCGCGCGCAGCGGTTCCAAAGTCATTAGCCCCAGCTGCCCCGCGCAGACTGCTCCCATGAGTACGCATCCCACTTCCCCGCTGCTGATACCGTTTCCGCTGCCGCTCCGCCTATCGCGTCAGCAGCCCTCACATCATCGCTGCTCCAAGACTCCCAAGTGCCGTCAAAACGGACCGTCGTAACGTGATCCACCGTGCCGTCACCGTCTAAATCCGAATAGATCGACAACCCGGAGTCGTCGGCAAGCGTAATTGACCCCTCGTCGTCGCCGAGGTCGTAGAGCTGCCCATCGACCTCCACGACCAACCCGGCGCCACCAACGTCCGCAGACTGCCCATCAATCGGCGTCGCCGCCTCCAAACCACACGGCGTAGCGGGCGAACGCACCTCCACCCCGCCCTCGGACGCGGGTTGGTCGGAAAAGTACTGCAGTAATGAAAACTCATCCATCGTGATATCCCCCTATTCCTCTTGGCTGTCACGGCTATCGTGCAGGCGCTCCGGTGTACTCCGCCAGCTGTTCTATTCGCCATCCCGGACCCCGCGCACCAAGGGCTTCGCGCACCGTCATCTCCACGGACTGTGTCCATTTTCGCCGCAGATGGGCGAGGTAATTTGCCCGCCACTGCGCGGTGCGTTGGCGTGCGTTACGACGAATCGTTGCGCCCACCGCCACCACCGCAACGCCGAGGCCTATTGCAAGTGCGACCAGCTGCGCCACAAGCGTCGGCACCCCAACCCACATCAGCACCCCGTGGACGATCCGCACTGCGCCGACCGCCGCGCCAAGCGAGGCCACCGCCACCAGCGCGTCCATGGCATAACTGGGGCGAGCCGGACTTTCTGGAGCGGGCACCGGGATTTCCACATGAAGGCCCAATTCGTCGCCACACCGCTGCTGCAGCCGCGTCGCTGCAATTTCGGCACGGCCCTGAAGTTCCGCTTGGTCACCCGCGGGGCCGTCAGCCACTTCCTGGAGCGCATCCCGCACTGCACTCTCAGCTGCCAACTGCATCTTCCGCTGCAATCGCGCCGCCGCCCCGGCTCCGCGCGATCGCTCCTGCGCCAGCTGAGCTCGCACATTTCGAGCCCGGCGCGCACTCAGTGTTTCCCCCGAGTTTCTGGGCGGGCCTTCTGCCAGCAGAACCAGGGTTCTGGCCATCCTCTCGTCCAGCGCTCCCATCGGGATTGTGCTGTCGATTTCCTGACGCCAGGCCTCGACATACTCACCATTGCCAATCAGGCCAACTGCAACGCGACCGGTGGCCTGGCTAATTGCTGCAACCGTGCTGACGCACTCCCGCGTGGGCTGCACCTCGCTGTCTGCAACATAGAGCACGACGACGCTGCGTTTATCCACAAACTCCAGCCGACGTGGCGGCGTCGCAGTGTCAACGATCTGCGAGAAGTCCGCGCGGTCCGCCGCGTCCCCGGCTTTGGTGACAAGGAGCGGTGGCTGCTCAGACCCCTCCGCCGAGACCGGGCGTGGCTCAACTACGTCCGGTGTTGCCATAGCAACTCCTCCAGGCTGTCTCTAGCCGCGGGAAAGGCTGCCGCGATCTCAGTCAACTGCACTGCGAGTAGCCCGTCATCATTGCGTGATCCGCCTTCCGCACCGAGGCGTTCGGCAATCTTCCGCAACGCGGAGCTGAACAAAAAGGTGTGTTCAGCTGTCTCGTTTGTGGTGATGTCGCAATACTCGTCGGCAAGCGAATGGCGAATCGGTTGTTGCTCGATGACCAGCGCGACAGGGGCGGACAGCTTGTCGGCCAGCTCCGCGTGACATTGCGAAAATGCCTCGCGCACAGCGGTTTCACGCACGCCCCTGCGCAATCGCGCGCAGATTATCGGTGGCCGTTTCTCGCGCTCAAGCGCCTTGGCGACGCACACCTCCGCGCCGCTCGTGTTAGCGGTGTCCGAGTGCGCGGCCTGTCGTGATGACAGCCAGTCCACCACGGCAGCGCGCAACGACGACGATGTAGATCCCGTTGACGGCTGTGTTGTTTCCGTGACATCAGTTGCGGAAATAAGGTCCATCCGGCCTAGTCCCCTCCCATAAATCCCCTGCGTGGTTTAGTTAAAACCTGCGTAACCCCCATACGGCCCGTGGGCCAGATTCCGCGCCCTGAAACGCTGCGCTAGGCAGCCCCCAAGCACCGCTTCAACAAACGAATAAGCGCGGCTTCGCGTTCAGCCTACAGCGGACCGCGGATTCGGCAAGTCGGCAAAACAAATTGCCCCGCCGTGCCGCCTATTCAGGACGACGCGGCATCGTCAACCGGCGTGAAACCGCCAGGACAACAACAAAAATCCTAGGGGCAATGATTGGATAGTTGGCCGATGTCGTGGACAATAGGGAACGTGACTACTTCTGATTTTTCTGAAAATATCGAACAGCCTGCGGTTTCGCAGCAATCTGAACCATTGCCAACTCGCGCGGACGAGCAGGCGGAACAACCGCATGAACGCCAGCCGAAGAAGGGCGAATTGCCTGCAGGTCGTCCGGAAAAGACCCAATTCGACGATGGTCTTGACTACCCGCGCATCGGCAATCTGTCCTTCCGCCGTGGCACTTTGACTCCCAACCAGGAAAAGATCTGGGAAGACAACTGGGACACGTACGGCAAGGTCCTCTCCGACGAAGTCATTGACGTGGAGGAATGGTTCGGTCGCAAGGGACCGACCATCGTCGAGATTGGCTGCGGCACCGGCACGTCCACCGTGGCAATGGCTCCGCAGGAACCGGACCACAACATCATCGCCGTTGAGCTTTACCGCCCTGGCCTGGCGAAACTACTCTCCGCCACCGTGCGCAATGAGGTGTCGAACATCCGCATGGTCCGCGGCGACGGCGTCGAGGTTTTGCAGCGCATGATCGAGCCGGAGTCGCTGGCCGGCGTGCGCCTGTTCTTCCCGGACCCGTGGCCGAAGGCACGCCACCACAAGCGCCGCATTGTGCAGTCTGGCACGTTGCGCCTGATTTCTTCGCGTCTGAAGCCCGGCGGCATTTTCCACGCCGCCACCGACCATGCGGACTACGCAGAGTGGATCGAGGAGCTCCGCGAGGTCGAGCCGACGCTCGAGCCTATCGCCTGGCCCTGGCCGGAATCCCCCATGCTTCTCGACCGACCGACGACCAAGTTCGAAGCCCGCGGCCTGAACCTCGACCACGACATCCACGAGTTCATCTGGCGCAAGAAAGAGGCATAGGAACATGAGCACTACCCAAAACACCTCTGCCAGCTACAACACCACTGAGACGCACCCGACCGCACTACTCGTGTGGGACGCCCCGAACTTGGACATGGGGCTCGGCGCCATTTTGGGATCCCGCCCGACCGCCGCACACCGCCCGCGCTTCGACGCCGTGGGCAAATGGCTTATCGACGAAGCCGAGCGCGTATCCCACAACATCGGTTCCGATGTCCTCCCCGAGGCCACGGTATTCACCAACGTCAACCCGGGCTCAGCGGAGATTGTCCGCCCCTGGGTCGAGGCTCTGCGCAATGTCGGTTTCGCGGTCTTCGCAAAGCCGAAGATCGAAGAGGACACCGACGTTGACCCCGACATGATTGCGCACATCCAACGGCGTTACGACGAAGGCGTGTTGCGCAGTGTCGTCGTTGCGTCCGCCGATGGCCAGAATTTCCAGGAGCTGTTGGAAAAGCTTGCATCCGAGGGGATTCGGGTAACCGTCATCGGTTTTCACGAGCACGCTTCCTGGGCGCTGGCCTCCGATGCGATTCGCTTCGTTGACCTGGAGGAAATCAAGGGCGTCTTCCGCGAGCCGCTACCGCGTATCGATCTCGACCGCCTGCCTGATGGCGGTGCGTGGCTGCAGCCGTTCCGTCCGCTCACGTCGTTGCTCAAGGAGCGCGACGGCAAGAACGACGACTAGGGAGACCACCGCGGCGACGTCTAGGGAGACGAACAGGAAGACGAACAGGCTTCTTATTTATGTCACGACTTAAAAAAGTCCTCAAAACCGGCAATTCGAGCTGGCTACGATCGATAATCCTCGTGGCCCTCGTGATTGCCGGTATCGTCCTGACGGTAAGAAACTGGGACAGCGTCGTCCAGGGGCTCCAAATCCTTGCGGATGTCGATGCTAAGTGGCTGTTCATCGCCATTTTTTCCGTGGCTTTTTCGCTCTACGCGATGGCGGAAGTGATGCGTCTGCTGTTGCGAGCTGGAGGCGTAAAAGCAGCTACTCGCCGTAGCACCAATGCGCTAACCCTCGCATCCAACGCGTGGGCGGTCACCGTTCCCGGTGGTGCTGCATTCTCCACGGCGCTACAGATTAAGCGCATGATGCAGTGGGGCGCATCCGCGGTCCTTGTCAGCTGGTTCGTGCTTTTTTCGGGCGCGTTGTCGTTTTTAGGTCTGGCATTTCTGGGGCTTGGCAGCCTCTTCTTCGTCGGACAGGGTGGCACGACCGCGGTGCTCATCGCTATGGCAATTGCGGTGTTACTGGCCACCATTTTGCTGTGGCGGATTTCGCAGAACCCGGCTTTTCTCAACAAGACAGGCGCGTGGTGTCTGCGTGTCTTTAACAAGATTCGAAAGAAGCCCGCGGACACCGATGTCGACCGACTTGAAGAGTCCGTCAAACAGCTGACCAGCGTGAAGTTGCCCGTGCAAACTTTGGCTCTTTCCTTCACCTGGTCCTTTATCAACTGGGTCGCGGAAATTGTCTGTCTCTACGCCGCCATCCGTGCCGTTGGTGTCGATGACATCTCCGCTACGAAGGTGCTGCTGGCTTTCGTAACCGGCAAGCTCGCAGGTTTCATCCAGGCCACACCGGGCGGCATCGGCACTGTCGAGGCCGCTTTGACCGCGGCTCTCATCGCAGGCGGCACCACCGGCGCCGAGGCCTTTGCAGCGGTGCTGGTCTATCGCATCGTTTCCTTCGTCCTGGTGGCAATTGTGGGCTGGATTATCTACGCCCTCGGCTTCGACCACAAGGATCAGCCCGAGCGCCATCCAGCCGCTGACCGCTAATGGCTTCCTCACCGCTGGTCGCTGGTCACCCACCAATCTGAGGGGTCGCTAGACTAAGAAGCATGAACACACGCGTATCGACGTTCTTGATTGACATCCTCGCCATCTTTATTTTCGCCGTGTTAGCGCGCCTGGCTCACAACACTCCCGAGGATTCTTTTACCTTCATCAATATCCTCGATACCTGGTGGCCGTTCGCATTCGGTGTCCTCCTGGGCACCGCGCTGATTAAGAACGAGCCGAACCCGCGTGCAGTGAGTTCAGGCGCAATTGTGTGGCTCGGCACTGTCGTCGTCGGCCTAGCTGTGTGGGCCACCCGCAATTCGGCAGTCCCGCACTGGTCCTTCATTCTGGTTGCCTCAGTCATGAGCGCCTTGCTGCTGCTGGGTTGGCGAGCAGCGTCGAATGCGGTTGCTCGTAAGTCTCTGGACTAAGCCTTCGGCCCCATCCCTAGCCCTTCGGTTTAGTTCACTGACTAAATCTGGTTTTTAATTTTTGCACTCCGCCTCGATAATTGAAGAATGGACAAATCTTCTGACGAGGCTCTCGGCAATCAACCAACTGCTGAGACCCAACGAACTCATAACCCCGCAGGGTCCAGCGAAGACCGTACCTTCATGGGCCAACCGTGGGGTCTCGCCAACCTCTTCGGCATCGAAATGTGGGAGCGCTTCAGCTTCTACGGCATGCAGGCCATCCTGGCTTTCTACATGTACTACGAGACCACTCAGGGCGGTCTCGGCCTGGACAAGGGTGCTGCTACCTCCATCGTCGGTGCTTACGGCGGTCTTGTCTACATGGCCGCACTCGTTGCCTCTCTGGTTGCCGACCGTATCCTTGGCTCGGAGCGGACACTGTTCTACTCCGCCATCCTGGTCATGTTTGGCCACATCTCCTTGGCATTCATCCCTGGCGTGATTGGCCTGGCTATTGGCCTTGTCTCCATCGCAATCGGCTCCGGCGGTGTGAAGACCAACGCACAGGTCGTGCTGGGTCAGCTCTACGCCAAGGACGACCCGCGTCGTGACGCCGGCTTCTCCATCTTCTACATGGGCGTCAATATCGGTGCCCTGTTCGGCCCACTGCTCACCGGCTGGATCTGGGGAATGAAGGGCTTCCACTGGGGCTTCGGTCTGGCCGCTATCGGTATGGCTGCCGGTCTGATTCAGTACATCCTGATGCGCAAGTCCACCATCGCCGAGGCTGGCCATGAGATTCCGAACCCGCTGCCGAAGAAGCAGTACCCGGTATGGATTGGCATCGCAGTGGTCATCACTGTTGTCTCGGTTACGCTGGTTTCCACCGGAATTGTTCCGGTCACGACTCTTTCCACTGTGGTCACGGTGATTGCACTGATCGCCGCTGTGGTGCTGTGGTGGCAGATGTACTCCTCGCCACTTACGACGAAATCGGAGAAGACTCGCCTGGTCGGTTTCATCCCGATGTTCGTCTCAGGCGTGCTGTTCTTCGGTATCTTCCAGCAGCAGTTCACGGTGCTGGCCATCTACTCGGACATCCGCCTCGACCGCGAGATCTTCGGTTGGGAAATGTCCCCGGCCTGGATTAACTCGATCAACCCGATCTTCATCATCGCCTTCTCGATGGTCTTTGCAGCCGCCTGGTCCAAGCTTGGTGACCGCCAGTGGTCCACCCCAGTGAAGTTCGGTGTCGCCAACATCATCATCGGCATCTCGCTGTTCTTCTTCATCCCATTCTCCGGTGGCGGTGAGAACTCCACTCCGCTGTATGCGATTATCTGGATTCTCTTCCTATTCACCATGGGTGAGCTCATGCTGAGCCCGGTCGGCAACGCCCTTGCTACCAAGGTCGCTCCGGCGGCATTCCCGTCGCGCATGATGGCCGTCTGGCTGATGGCAGTCGCTATGGGTACTTCACTGGCAGGCACCCTGGCCGGCTTCTACAACTATGAGGATGCCGCTGCTGAGAACACCTTCTTCATCACCCTGGGTATCGCCTCGGTTGTCCTGGGCTTGATTCTGCTCGCCCTGCGCAAGTGGATTGTCAAGGAGTTCGTCGACGTCCGATAGGGCCGTAGGGCCGGATCCGTAAGGCTGGCCCCCGCTCTGGCACAGCCCACGCCCACGCCCACGCCCCTCCCCCTCCTCCCCACTTCACGACACCTATGTCACCTCATGCCGCCTCCACAGATGGCACAAGGTGCCACGGGTGTCGTGAAGTGTCTTAAGCGGTCCCTGAACATGCTTCGCCACAAACTCGCCACCAGCACAACCGCCATCCACAGATTTTCCCCACCTCCCCACCGGCTAAAATTGAGGCCATGTTTGCCATCATTACCGTCACCGGCGAGGATCACACCGGCATCATCGCCGCCGTCACCACTGCTCTGGCGGAGCAGGACGTCAACATCGTCGATGTTTCCCAGACCCTCATGGATAAATGGTTCACCATGATCCTGCGGGTGGAGTTCAACGAGAAGGCCACCCCCATCAGCACGCTGCAGGGTTACATGGATTCCGTCGGCAAGCGGGAGGGGCTTGTCATTCGAATCCAGTCTGAGGCGCTGTTCAACGCCGTCAACGAGATTTAAAGGGCGCGACCAGGATGGATTTCAACTTCGCGCAATCTAAGTTCCTCGACACCATTGACATGATCGAGAAGTACCGTCTGGATATCCGGACGGTCACTATGGGAATTTCCCTGCTCGAGTGCTCTCGCTCTGGAATGGAAGCCACCGCACAGGCGGTGTATGACCGCGTGACCACGCAGGCCGCTCGCCTCGTGGAGGTCTGTGAGGGTATCGAGGCGGAGCTGGGCATTCCGATTGTCAATAAGCGCATCTCCGTCACACCGGTTTCCCTCATCACGGCCGGTTGCGAAGGCGATCCCACCGTGGTGGCCAAGGCCCTCGACCGCGCCGCCCGCGATTCTGGCGTGAACTTCCTCGGCGGCTACTCGGCGCTCGTCGAAAAGGGTGCGACGACCAGCGAGAAGCGGCTCATCGACTCCATTCCCCACGCTCTGAGCGAGACCGAATTGGTGTGCAGCTCGGTCAACGTAGCGTCGTCACGCGCGGGCATCAACATGGATGCAGTGCGTCGCATGGGCGAGGTGGTGAAGGAAGCCGCGGCGCAGACCGCCGACCGCAGCTCGATTGCCTGCGCAAAACTGGTGGTTTTCGCCAATGCGGTGGGCGACAACCCCTTCATGGCCGGCGCGTTCCACGGTGTCGGGGAGCCAGATTGCGTCGTGTCTGTCGGCGTTTCGGGGCCGGGCGTGGTCGATCGCGCGCTCGGCGATCTGCATGGCGCCAGCTTTAACGAAGTCGCCGAGGAGATCAAGAAGGCAGCGTTCAAGATCACACGCACGGGTCAGCTGGTCGGCACGATGGCGTCGGAGCGCCTGGGCGTGCCTTTTGGCATCGTGGATCTCTCGCTCGCGCCGACCGCCGAGATGGGCGACTCCGTCGCTCATATTCTCGAGCACATGGGGTTGGAGCAGGTCGGCACGCACGGCACCACTGCCGCGCTGGCACTGCTTAACGACGCCGTGAAGAAAGGCGGCCTGATGGCGTGTTCACGCGTCGGTGGACTGTCCGGGTCGTTCATTCCGGTCTCTGAGGACAAGGGCATGATTGATGCTGTGCGCGCGGGGTCGATCAGCATGGACAAGCTGGAGGCGATGACCTCTATTTGCTCGGTGGGCTTCGACATGATTGCGATTCCTGGTGACACGCCTGCGACCACGATTTCCGGCATGATTGCCGACGAGGCCGCCATCGGTGTGATGAACCACAAAACCACCGCAGCTCGCCTCATTCCGGTGCCAGGTACCAAGCCGGGCGATGAGGTGAACTTCGGTGGTCTGCTCGGCTACGCGCCGGTCATCGATGTCAATGCCAAGGGCAATGCCGAGTTCATTGCCCGCGGCGGCTACATCCCCGCGCCGGTGCACGGGTTCAGGAACTAGCAGCTTCGGACGGGGCTCCTACGATTGCAGGCGGCGCCCATTTGCGTCATAGGCGTAGGAGCCGCTACCGACGAGAATCAGAATGAACTCGATAAATGCCCAGATACTGACGCCGATAATGAGGAAGAAGCCAACCAGGAAGATGGCGGTAATCCAGCCGAATACCGTCAGTGCTAGCTGAATAGCACCACGCGAGTTGTGCCCCAAGTAGAAATTATGAACACCGAGGGTGCCCAGGAAGAAGGCAAGCAGAGCCGCTGCAATCTTGGACTTATCCGAGACAGGGGAACCTGCCACCCCGTAGCCCTGGTGCGGGTTCGGGCCGCCGAAGCCAGCGGAATACGCCGGCGCCTGCTGGTTTGGGTAACCACTCTGATACGGATTCGAGTACCCGTTGTGGAAATTGTGCTGGCTCGGGTCCTGATAGCCCTGCCCCACGTTCGGCTGCTGCGGTGGGTATGGATCCGAGTACGGCATACCGGAGCTGTAAGCACCCGAGCTGTTAGCGAACTTCCCCTTGGACCTCGGCATACCGTCTTCGTCGAAATCTCCATATGGGTTTGTCGGATTCGTCATTGCACCCTACCTTTTCGCCTAGATTTCCCCGGTCATGAACAGCAGTTCCTTGGGCGATAATAACCGGTTCCGTCAGACTGCTTCCTGCAACTTTGTCAATTTCTTTCGAAATTTTAGCGAAACTGTTGTTTTGGAACATTAAACACCAGTTCTTGAGCAAGATTCTAACAGCAAGTCCCCGTCGGGGGCGTCTCGCACATTTCGAGCTGCCTCTACCGCGCCAGCGATTGCTCAATCAGTTCGCGAGCCCAACCCTCAGTCCAGGCCAGCGGAGTCGTCCCCGGAATTGCCACATCATTCGTGGCGTAGGTCGCGTGCGCACCCGCGCCGGTAATCATCTCCTGCGCTCGTGCAATCGCATCGGCCACTCCCGGAGGCACATCACAGAAGGAGTCCGATGGCACGCAGACATTCTGGACCTTGTCATTAAGAGGCCCAAAGCCGTCTCGTGGACCGCGCATCGTTGCGCCCGGAACCACAGCCTGCACAATGCCGCCAAGCGGCTGCAATGACAGCTCGACGCCCACACCAGCCAGCGGAACGCCCTGGTTCACGCCCTGATTGGGGTCACGCCGCGGGTCGCCCAACAGAGCCACGCCCGCAATGCGCTCGGCCGGAACGACACCGCGGCCATTGCCGATGTCAGAGGCCAAATCACCTGTAATAGCGGCACCCTGGGAGAAGCCCATCAGGACGAAGTCCGTCAGTGGACACTGCCCGTGCAAGTCAGCCATTTCCTTAGCGGTGACATCGCGCCCGACTGCCTGCGAATCATCGTAAGTGAGTTGGTCGGGCAGCTGATGCGTCTTGATCTGTGCCGGGTACGGCGTAGTCCAGACCTTGACATCACCCTCCGAGTAGGACTCCGAAATCGAGTTCGTCAGACCAAGCAGCAGCGAATGCGGGTTCGCGGTCGGGGCCATCGGATCATCGTCAGCACGCGATTCCGCAGTTCCGGGCACAGCGATAACTTCTACCGCCGGGCACCACTCGGGTTGTTCGGCCAGAACCCCGCCATCGTCACCGGGGGTCGGTGGGGTTTGACCGCCTTGGTCGTCGTTAAGCCATTGCACTACGCCGAAGCCAATAGCGGCCACCAGCACAATGACCGCCAGAATTGTCAGCACTTTACGCATGAGTGCTAGCAATACGCCTTTTTAGCGGAGCTTGCAATAGTCTTCGCCACTTCCTCGGCGCTTTCCCGTGAGCGCCCCTGTGCGACCAGCTGCCCGGCAATCGCCAGCGCGATGACTTCACGCTCCTCCTCCGGTGCGTCCGCGCATGCCGCGCGACCTGTGCCGATGAGCTGATCCTCCACCCCATCAACATCGATTCCCGCTTTTTCCAGCGCTCCGAGGTATGAATCGTCCGCCTCGCTGAGCTTCATCTGCCCATCGGGCGCTTCGTCCACGCGCTTAGCTTGGGGATCTGTGATCTCCGGCGCAGACTTTTCGCTCGACTTCGGCGCAGAAGTCTTCGTGCTTGACGACGTCGTGGAGGTCTTCGTAGTCGTCGACGAGGTGACCTCCGAAGATTCCACTGTGGAACTGCCACAGGCGGCCACTCCGAAGGTCAGCAGCGCAACAGCTGTGGTTGTAGCCAGTGTCCGGAAGGACTTGTTCATGGACATTTGTCTATCCCTTATTCAGTGCCCTGCTTTGGTTGGCTTACTTGTCGGCGGCTGGGGCCGGCGCTTCTGGCTTATTGCGCTCTTCGACAATCTTGCCGTTGAGCTGACGAATCCAGCCACCCTCGAACTGCTGCTCAAGACCGCCGGCCTTGACTGGCTGCAGTGGGCCGACCGGGTAGCCGAACGGGCCATTTTCGTAGCCAGTGCTGCCCCAGTGGTCAGTGATGTCGTTGGAGCGCACCGGCTGTGCACCAGTTTCCGGAGTCCAGTAAATGGCACCGTGTTCGAAGCGCTGGAAAGCGCCGCGGGCGAGCTTGACCTCGTCGCCGTCGACAGGCAGACCCAGATCGGACTCAGCGCCACCGAGCTCCTTGTAGACACGGCCGATTTCACCACGCACGATGCGAGGTTCTTCGCCGCCGATCTTGACGATGGTGCCACCCTGGAAGTCCTGGGCGACACCGCCCGGAATATCGCGGTGGTTGGCGACTGGGTAGCCCAGCGGACCGGTCTCGAAGCCGGCCTTGCCCCAGACGTTCATAATGTCGCCGGTGACTTCGTGGGCTCCGCCTTCCGGAGTCCAGTAAATCGAGCCCTTTTCGAAGTGGACGAATCGTCCCGAGCCATCCGGCGTAGCCAGTTCGTTGGTCACTGGGTAGCCGAGCGGCGAGGACGGACCACCGAGCTCGTTGTAACGCGAACCGATGCGTCCCCAGACCACATGTGCCCCGGAATCCGGGTGCCAGTAGGCGGTACCGCCGGTAAAGTCCTGAGCCACGCCATTCTTGGCGACGCCATACTCATCCGACAGGCAGGTGCCGATTCCCGGCAGCGATGCGACGGCCTTTTCAATCTCGCCACCTACGCGGCAGACAGCGCCACGATCGGACTCCGGCAACTGCAGTGCATCGGCCAGCGTTGGCCAGGCCTGACTGACCTCAAATTGCCAGTACGGCCAAGTGTGAGTACCCGAGCTCCGGAAGTTCACAACCGGCTCGACGCCCTTTTCCCGAGCATTCCGGATGAAGGTCTCACTGGTCATGCGGGAAAGCACTTCCAATGCGTAACCGGTCGGATTGTCCGGCTTCGTCGGATCGATCTGCGACGGCACGTCCCACTCACCGGTGTTGCCGTTACCCGCCGAGATGTACAGCGACATGCCCTTGAGCTTGTCGATGTTCAGCTTCGGATCATTGTCCTTCCAACGCTGCGAACCGAGCGGGCCCCACATCTTCGTCGCGTCATAGCCACCGGTGTTCTTCATCGCCAGAGAGATTGCCTGCGGCATGCCCGGCGAAGTCATATCCAGGTAACCAGAGAGGCTACCGGCAAACTTCCACAGCTCCGGAGAGTGTGCTGCAACGTTGTAAGCACCGGTAGCTCCCATGGAGATACCGATAATGCCGCGTTCATCGTTGCCGCGGAAGCCGTTGGTGATAACCGGCACGAGCTCCTTGGTAATGAAGCTCTCCCACTTGTAGTTCTGACCGTTATCCGGCTGATCCCAGTCAGAGTAGAAGGACGATGTACCGCCGGCAGGCATAACCACCAGGACATTCTTGTCCTCGTAGAAGCGTTCGATATTGGTAGCGCGAATCCAACCGGAGTAGTCATCAAACGATGCCATACCGTCAAGGTGGTAGACGCTCGGGAATGTGCGCTCCTTGTCGCGGTACCAATCGCGCGGCAGCAAAATCTCAACCTGGATTGGCTTCTCCGGCATGGCAGCCGAGCGAATGTGCGCAATGACGTGGTGATCTGTGTACCACTCGACCTTGTCTACGCTGACTCCACTGGGGAGGTTCGCCACTGCGGGAGTATCGACTTTAAATGGCGTACGCTCCGGCCCTGGCATCGGCCTCGGCATACCCAGGCCAGGTAGCTGCGCACCAGCAGCTTGCGCTGCTTCAGCGGCCTTAGCAAGGTCTCCCAGGTCTCCAGATTGCGCCAACTGCCCCTGAACGGCCTGAAGTTCCTCGTAGCTAGGCAGACCTGGCTGAGCTGGCTCGGGAGCCGCCACTGCAGCAGGGGCACCGAGAGCGAGAGTCAACGGTAGTGCCAAAAGTGCGGTCAACGCCCGTGATGACTTCCGGCTGTTGCCGAGTCCACCACGGAGGAATCTAGCGGTTACGCGCATAAGAGGGCTTCCCTTTACAAAGTCGCTGGTTGAAATTATTTGAGACGTTGAGTGTTGCACCGGCACCGATTAGGCACCTGCAGATAGCATCACGCGGCGCTTGAGCTATGCGTTTACCGTTCGGCTTCGCAGAATTACGTAGTGACCAGCAACGTATCCGAAGGTTCCCCTCCTCCGGCGTGCCGCTGCAAGAAGAATCTCACACACGTTCTGCGAAAAAACGGTATAGCTACCTGAATAGCTTCACCCTTTACTTTAAGGTTCGACTCTCATGTTTACCCTCTTACGGGTAAAAACCGTGGAGACACACGCAAACGGAACTGAATTCAAGCTTTGACAGCGCAACTCTTTGTGCCCCTCTTTAAGCCGTTACCCACACCTTCCGCTCAGCATCCAAACCGGACTCGACACAGAAAAAAGACCAACCCCAACAAAAGGATTGGTCGTTTTTAAAATTGAGACGTCTTAAGAAGCTAGTCCCTTTAAGAAGTCATCCAGCACCAGAGCTAGGTCAGCGCGCCAGAGCGCCCTGAAAAAATTACCGGCTTAAAGCCCCAGCGCCCGAAGAATGTGCGGGCGAGCAAGCGCGGCATCGCGGCCCCACAGCTCCCACGAGTGGATACCGTTCGGGCTGTAGACAAACTGCGCATTGAGGCCGGCAGCGCGAGCGTCCTGCTCAAAGCGCTGCGTCGAAGCGCGGGAGACGGACTCCATTACGGCACGCCAGACAGTGTCAGGGAGCTGCGGCACCGGACGGCTCAAGACCTCCGGATCACTCCACAGGCTCTGAACACCCTGGGCGGAGGAAATATACATCGGCAGCCCCCGGAGCTGGTCCAGCTGCAGCGATGGATCATGAGCACGCCACTGCTCCGAAGCAGGAACCGGAAGGCCCCACATGCCAGTCGGATTCACTACACCAGTGCTAGCCACCATTGCAGTAGCGCCGGTCGCAACAACTGGGTTGGACATCTGGTAGTAACCGGACAGCGAAGTGACCTGCTTGAACTGATCACGGTGGCGAGCCGCCAGAGAAACCGCCGCAGCCGCACCCATGGACAGACCAGCGATTGCGTTGCGGTTCGGGTTGACACCAAACTCACGCTGCAGATAGACCGGCAGCTCCTGGGTCAGGAAGGTTTCCCACTTCTGAGTCTTGACCCCTTCGGAAGTCACGGCCGGATCGTTCCAGTCGGCATAGAAGGAGCCGTCGCCAGCAGCCGGCGCAACCAGAGTGATGTTGTCGTTGGCGAAGGTCTGAGCAATGTGGCCCGACCAAATCCAACCGGACGCACCCTTATTAAAGCCCCACAGACCGTCAAGCATGTACAGGGACGCATCGCCGCCACCAGTAGCCGCCTTAATCTGAACCGGAATATTGCGGTTCATAGCCGGCGAGAAAACCTGGCAGTACTGAACAAACCACTGATATGGATCCCACTCACAGCCTGGACGCAGTCGATCACGGTTTGGATCAGCACTCGCATCCTTCGCGGATGCGAGCATGATGCCACCAAACACCATTGCAACAGCCACAAGGGCAGCTACGACCTTCACCGTGAAGTTACGACTCACTGCAGTAAAGCTCATCGTTCTCCTCTTTACTTTCGGACTTACCTCCGCGCCAGACTTTTCGGAGGCAGTCGCTTACGCGAGCTTTCGCTTTTCTGCTTCCAGTTGTGACGCGACAACTGGAGACCCCACAAAAGAATCTCGAGTATGTAACGATACTCAATCGTTTCCCTACATCCAAGTTTAAATCGTAATCATTCCGTAATATTTCTCACATTTCCCCTCAAAACTATCCACCACAAGGAGAAACAATGTTTACCAGCATGGAATTACAAAATTGTAATTCTGCCCCCGGCTGATCCGTAGGACTAACTGAGAAACCTAAAACACGCCTACAAGAACCCCAAACACAACCTAAGTACTAACGAAATACAGAAAAAGCCCATGCACTCCTCAGTGCATGGGCTTTCAGCTACCAATCGAACCCGACGAAAAACCGACGAGAACCCGACGGAAATCGCAGTTCGCTTAAAGGGAAAAGAACAGGGAACTACCCCAGAACTGGAACAGCGTAGACAGCGATGGCAATGGACAGCAGCCACAGCACAGCCAGTGCCTGCAGCGGACGGTCCTTGAGCGCAATCTCATCCGGGCTTCCCGCATCACCACGGTCAACGTCGGCTGCGAAGCGCAGGATGGCCACAGTGAATGGAACCATCGAGATCTCGTACCAAATAGCCGAAGCCGACGAAGTGCCCGGCGTGCGGCCCATCTCAAAGCCCCACAGCGCGTAGCTCAGTACCACGGCGGTCGCAGCGAGGGTCCACACAAAGCGCAGGTAAGTCGCGGTGTAACCCTGCAACGACTTACGAATCTTCTTACCCGTGCGCTCCGCCAACAGCAGCTCAGCGTAACGCTTACCGGCTGCCATGAACAGCGAACCAAAGGCGGCAACCAGCAAGAACCACTGGGACAGGTTGATGTTGGCCGCAACACCACCGGCCATTGCACGCAGCATGAAACCAGAGGACACCAGCGCAATATCAATCACCGGCTGGTGCTTCAGGCCAAAGCAGTAACCAAGCTGCAGTGCAATGTATACAGCCACAACAATTGCTAGCCCCGGCCCCTCAGAGGCAAACCAGGACACCGCAATCGAACCAATAATCAGTGCGACCGCCATAATGTACGCCATGCTAACCGGCAGTACGCCAGCGGCAATTGGGCGGAAGCGCTTGGTTGGGTGCGCCCTGTCAGCTTCGACATCGCGGGCATCATTAATCAGGTAAATCGACGATGCCGCCAAACAGAAGGCCACAAACGCCACCAGGATGTCGACGGTCAGCGTGCCGATCGAACGTCCCGAGTCCATGATCTCGTTGCCGGCCGCCAGTGGAGCCGCAATGACCAGGACATTCTTCACCCACTGCTTCGGGCGAAGCGCCTTGATCATGCCGTCCAGCAGATTCTTCGGCGGATGCCCCTGCGGGTGCGCAGGCTCATCGATACCGGAAGTGTGCGGCTCGGACCCAATCCTTGATTGAGAAGCTTGCCGCTGGTTGGCCGACACATTGGCCAAGTTGTCGTTCTCCGCCTGTGTCACTGTGCATTCCTTTCCGCAATGGAGGGCTGTCCACCCTGGTTATGCTGCGCCTTTTTCGGCTCGATGACCTTATCACCTATCTTGTCCACCGCAAGAGCAGTGGCTGTACCCAGCGCTGCTCCGAGAGCGACATCGGTTGGGTAATGCACTCCCAGCACCAGGCGGGAGAGCATAATCGCCGGCACACCCACAGCCGGGGCTGCCGGGTAACCCAACTTTGCAATCCCCACCAGCGCCGCCGTCGTCGACGTCGCGTGCGAGGACGGGAAACTCAGCTTGCTCGGCGTACCAACGCCGATTGCTATACGACGGTCATGCGGACGCGGGCGACGGACAATGCGCTTAAGCACCACCGATGCCGCATGCGAGGTAAAGGCGGCCACACCGACCTTTGCCCAGCCAATGCGTCGCTCTTTATCCACCGCCGCCCCGAGGGCAGCGAGCCCCATCCACCCAAGGGCGTGCTCACCGAAATAGCTCATGGCACGCGCGGTGGGCAGCACACCCGGGACGTCGTTAAGCGTGTGCTGAATATTAACGAGAACGTCGGACTCGCCGAACGGATCGCCTTTAATTTTCGAAGACATTCGCCCAGGCCTTCCTACTGGTCAGATCGTCATAGGCTGCGCGGTAGCGTGCCTGCATTTGCTCGAACCGCTCCTCAACCTGCTTTTGCAGCTCCCAGGATTCTTCCAGCAGAGCCTTGGCCTTGTCGCGGTCACGCTGGCGATACACCACGCCACGGCCGTCAGCGGTGGTGACCGTTGCGCCATCCAGACGCGACAGGGAGAACCAACGAGCCTCCAGCGGCGCCAGGTTTGCCTGCGGCACCGCATGGTGCTCGGAGTTTTCCGGGCGCACGCTGTGAAGCAAGCCCTTGGCCAGCCAACCGACCTTCTTCAGCTTGCCCAGGCGACCACCGACATCCTTTGTCGGAATCCCCGGAATACCGGAGGGCTTTGGCAGATCGCCTGCACTCGGCAGCACAACCGCGTCGGGGAAGCCCTTGCGCAGGGCATTGATGCGCGGCAGCGAAGATTCGAGAATGTCGAACAGATGCTCCGGACCTGCCAGGAAGTCCTTCATGGCTTCGTTTTGGATGGCAACAGTGGAGTACTCCAGGCACAGGAGGTGCTTGAATGTGGCCTTGCGCATGGAACGCACGATACCGGCAGCATTGCCCTCGTGCTGAAGGGCCGCGACAATCAAGCGGTTGCGCAGGTGGAAGTACGCCTGCCAGTCAATGGCGTCGTCCTTGTCCGACCAGGCCATATGCCAAATTGCGACGCCCGGCCACGTGGCCGTCGGAAAGCCTGCCTTGCCTGCGCGCAAACCGTATTCGGCATCGTCCCACTTAATAAACAGTGGCAGCGGCTGACCGATCGTCTCAGCAGCGACGCGCGGAATCAAGCACATCCACCAGCCGTTGAACTCAACATCGATGCGACGGTGAAGGTCCTTCGAATCAACAACCTCACCGGTTGCGTTGGTGCCATGCTCCCCGCGATCGCGCAGCGGGTGCGCATAAAAGTCGTGGTCATAGTGGACGTGCGGAGCGGAAGTCCACATGAAGTCGTGGCGGCCGATAACTTCACCCATCGAGTGCAAGTGGCTGCGCTCCTGCAGGTTCAGCATCTGACCGCCGACCAGCATCGGGGACTTCGCGAACCGGCCGACAGCGACCGCGCGCAGAATGGAATCCGGTTCGATGGCGATGTCGTCATCCATGTAGAGAATGAACGGACTATCGGTCGCACGCTTCGAATCCGAATCCGGACCGCCCAGGGCCTCATACATAATGCGGGAGTACCCGCCGGAACCACCGAGATTTCCCTGCGGGAAAATACGCAGGCGGTCACCAAAGTGCTCGGCGACAGCATCGAAGCCCGGCTCATCTGCCGGGTGCTTAGTGCCCTGATCAGGCATCAAAACAGCATCGATGATGGCATCGACCTCAGGATCCGAGGACAGCGCCTCAAGAGCAGCAACTGCGTCGGTCGGGCGATTGAACGTCGGGATACCGATAGTGACGCGCCCCTCCGGCGCCGGATGCTCTGTGCCGTCCGGGTACGTCTGGCTCGGCGCCTCGATATCGGAGTACCAACCTGCGGAGTGGATTACCACGTCCGTCTCACAGGTGAGGTCGAACCAAATCCAGCCGCCGTCTTCAAATTGCGTCAGCGGTACTGGAATTTCGCAGACGTGCACATCCTTGCCGTCCACCTTGGCTTCTGCACCTTCGGCCGCCGCACCCAGATCACCGACAACTTCGCCGGTCACGGCGATGCGTGCACCGTCAATCTTCGAACGGTAAATGTCCACACGCGCAGTACCAGACAGCTCTAGGCGCAGGACAACATTGTCCAGATTCGTCCACCGGCGCCAGTAGCTGGCCGGAAAAGCATTGAAGTAGGTTTCAAAACTAACTTCATCACCCGCCGGAATAGTGGCTGAGGTGCGGGAATGTGCTTGCACACGACCGGCATTAGTCTCCGGCTCAACCAAGTAGAGCGAGCGGACATCACGGGGCTCACCCAACTTTGGCAGCAAAATCCGCTGCAGGCGTTCAACGGCAAGGCTTGACGACGTTGTCGGGGTATGTGTCCGCTTTTGTTCAGGCTGTGATGCCATGAGACGTATCAACCACTTTCCGAAAGGTCTACCGGGGGTGTTGCCGCCGATAAGTTACCGACGTTTCTATCTCATAGCATCCTAGTGCCCGTGGCGGATTGCCTCTTGTTGCCACGCTAGCGACAGCCCAGAATGTGAAAGCCCCTACGCGCTGCGGACTATCTGCTGCACATAGGGGCTTTTTCGTTCAGTTTGTAGTTTTAAGCTCCGAGGAAACCTTCGATGCGGGCCTTGGAGTTCTGGAGGTTGCGATCCCAGGTCGGCCAATCGTGGATACCGGTCTGCTCGTATTCAAACGTGGCATCCAGACCGGAGGTACGAGCACGCAACTCAAACTCGCGGGTGGACAAGCGGGACAGCGACTCCAGCGCAACGCCGCCGGCCTTCGGGACGACCCGGTAGAGATTCTTCGGGTCACGAACCTCATCCGGAACACCATTTGCCGAGGTAATAACCAGATCCAGCCCCTTCATCTTCTCGACATTCAGGTACGGATCATTACGGACACGCTCCGCTGACATAGGCGCACCCCACATGTCGAAGGAGCTGTAGCCAGCCGACAGCTGAGCAGCCTCAATTGCCGTGGTCATACCCGGCGCAGTGGTGTGCAGGTAACCGGAGAAGGCAAGAGCCTGACCGAACTGGTCTCGGTGGTTGTATGCCAGCGACAGTGCAGCAGATGCACCCATGGACAGACCTGCAATGGAGTTACCAGTGCGAGAAATGCCGAACTCACGCTCAAGGTAAACCGGCAGTTCCTGAGTTAAGAAGGTCTCCCACATGTTTACAAACGGACCGTGCACACTAACCGACGGACGCTTCCAGTCGGTGTAGAAGCTACCGCCGCCACCACCTGGAATAACCAGGTTGACGTTGGATCCTTCAAAAGTACGTGGGGCGTTACCGTGCTCCACCCAGTCAGAGGCATCAGCCGGGCTACGCAGACCATCTAGCAGGTAGAGAGCCTTGTTACCACCATTGGCAGAGGCCACAATCTGAACCGGAATATTACGGTCCATGGCCGGCGAATAAACCTGGCACTTCTGGGTGAAGTACTGGTACGAATCCCACTCACAACCCGGGCGCAGCGAGCCTCGGTCACCCGCCGCGCTCGCGGCCGGCGCCATGGTCAATGCAGACGCGGCCACAGCTACTGCGGACGCAACGGCTGCAACCTTTCGACGCCAACCACGGAAAGTAGAGGTGATTTTCACGTGTGCATTCTCCTCACAATGTGCGATTCCCCACGGCCGGTGGGAACTATCAGGCGTGTTTCCGCTTCAGGGAATTACCTTAAGAAACAATAAATCTTCGACAAACTTACCCGCATTCACTGTCGTTTTCCAGCAGAACACGTCGAGACCCCACTTTTCGGCGGGTTCTGGTATCCGCATTTTTACTGCGCAAGCCCCCGCAGCTCGCGCGACTCCCGCGCCCCGCGCCAGGTAATAATCGCGCCAGCCGCCGCGATTAGCACGATGCCCAGCGCCATGGACCAAGTCACTCGGTCACCGGAAAACGCCCAGCCCAGGATTGCACCGATGACCGGGTCCAGTGCAAAGAGCGTGCCGACGACCGCCGCTGAGACAATCCCCGCAGCGATGGTGTCCATCACGTAGGGAATAACAGCGCCAATAAACCCGGAAATAACGATGGTGGCCCACATCGAACCGTCGACAAGCGGTGCAGCGGAAACAGAAAATGGCGCGAGCACGATTGCTGCGACGACCACTGACAGCGCCAGGTCGGGCATGCCGCCGCCCTCGGTGCTGCCCATTCGGGCGGAGAAGAGCGTGTAAGCGCCGAAGAAGATTGCACCGATTGCGGCGTAACCAATGCCGATAATGTCAAGGTCATTGGAGGGCTGGGCAATCAGGGCAACGCCGATGAAAGCGACGATGGCCCATAGGCGGGAGCGCCACATTTTCAGCCCCAGGAAGGACACGACGCAGGGGCCGAGGAAGTCGATGGTGACGGCGACGCCCTGCGGGAGGCGCGCGATGGCTGCGTACACCATCATGCTCATCATGCCCATGGCGATGCCGTAGACCACGATGTTGATGGCGCGGGCGCGGGTCACCCCGGACAGTTTTGGCCGGAACAGAACCACCATAATGATGGCGGCGGCGGTCATGCGCAGGCCCGATATGCCCGGCGCGCCGACCGTGGAAAGCATGCCAGTGACCAGCACGGCTGCAGCCTGGGTACCAAGAGAACCGATAAGAACCAGAATGACAGGTGCCACTGGCAGGGTGAGAAACTTGTTCACACGCTGCAGCAATGGCCCCTGCTGGGGAACTTCGGTTTGGGTTTTCTCACGCGACACTCGCGCAATACTAGCGCGGGAGCCGGAAGCGGCAAATTAGTGCCCGCGCTCCTGCTCGATTGCTTCGCCGTCGTTGAAGAACGGCGCAATCTTGTTGTCGAACATCGACAGTGCAGAACCGATTGCCATGTGCATGTCCAGGTATTGGTAGGTGCCCAGACGACCACCGAAGAGAACCTTGTTCTCCTGCGCTTCTGCTGCAGCGAGCTTGCGGTAGGCCTCCAGCATCTCGCGGTCTTCCGGAGTGTTGATCGGGTAGTACACCTCGTCGTCATCGTCGGCGAAGCGGGAGTATTCCTTAACAATTACTGTCTTGTCCTTGACGTAATCGCGCTCCGGGTGGAAGTGGCGGAACTCGTGGATACGGGTGTACGGCACATCCGCATCGTTGTAGTTCATCACTGGAGTGCCCTGGAAATCGCCGGTGTTGACAACCTCCATCTCGAAGTCCAGCGTGCGCCAACCCAGCTTGCCCTCTGCGTAGTCGAAGTAGCGGTCCAGCGGGCCGGTGTAGACGACCGGGGCGTCCGGGGATACAGCGCGCAGTTCGTCGCGCACCTCGAACCAGTCGGCATCGACAACGACGTCAATCTTGTCGGAGGTCACCATGTTTTCCAGCCAGGCGGTGTAGCCGTCGACAGGCAGACCTTCGTAGGTGTCGTTGAAGTAGCGGTTATTAAAGGTGTAGCGAACAGGCAGGCGGGTGATGTTGCCGGCCGGCAGGTTCTTCGGGTCGGTCTGCCACTGCTTGGCGGTGTAGTGCTTGACAAATGCCTCGTACAGCGGGCGACCAATCAGGGAGATTGCCTTTTCCTCAAGGTTCTTCGCGTCACGCGGATCCAGACCATCGGTCTGGTCCTTAATCAGCTGGCGCGCCTCGTCCGGGCTGTAGTACTTGCCGAAGAACTGGTTGATCAGCCCCAGCCCCATCGGGAACTGGTACGCGGTGCCCTTGTACATAGCGAACACGCGGTGCTGGTAGTCGGTGAAGTCCGTGAACTGGTTGACGTAGTCCCACACCCTCTTATTAGAGGTATGGAACAGGTGCGCACCGTACTTGTGCACCTCGATGCCAGTCTCCGGCTCTGCCTCCGAGTAGGCGTTGCCGCCGATGTGGTTGCGGCGTTCGACAACGAGCACGCGCTTACCCAGCTCAGTGGCGGTCCGCTCAGCAACGGTCAAACCGAAGAAACCCGAACCGACCACGATGAGGTCGTAGGTGTTGTCCTTGATGTCCTGTAGGGACTTCGGAGCAAATTCATTGGCAGTGGTGTTCTTTTCGCTACTCACGCCTTAAAACCTATTGCATTTCCATCCGGTTTGCGGGTGTACACGCGGGCTTTACGACGTCCACGTGAGCCCAGCCCAACGTTCGTTTGGTCACATTATTTGATAATTTTCCCAAAATTAACGAAGAAACACAGATGTCTCACTAGATTTTTTTAGTCACACTGGTAACATCCTCCTCAGAATTTTCTGTTGCTTTGCAACTTTCCTTCCTTTCGACCCCGGGTAGACCTCGGGTCGATAACCCTGTACCCCATTTTTTTGGAGCTTTTACCGTGCCAACTCGCCGTCGCATCAATGCCCCGTCGATGGGCCGTCGCACCTTCCTCTATGGACTGGCAGCTACTACTGCCGCAGCTCCGCTAGCAACATGGGGTATTCGCCAGGCCCCTACTCTGGTTGAAAGCCCAGGCGTAGGCCCCATCGCGGCCAAGATCTCAACATCGCCGCTGGTTGACGCTGTCACGATGATGATTGACGACGCAGCCGTCGGCACCCATGCCATTACCGATGCCCTGCACCCGCTTCGCGGATTCGTGAAGGACATCACCCGCGACGAACCGTTCTCCCAGTTCGCACTCACCTGGCCGGGCGATGACAATCTGCAGCTCTACGTTCGCGCCGAGCGCGAAGACGGCAGCTTTGGCCCGTGGTTCCACGCTGATTCACACGGTCCGATGAATAACTCCGGGCAGTCCGGCACCGAGCTGCTGTTCGTTGAGCCCACCCGTCGCGTGCAGGTGTCGACTGTCGGCCTGAACCTCCTCGAAGGCCTGGATCCCCGCAACATCATTGGTATCGACAACCTTGACCCCGCCACTATCGGCGGTTCCCTGCAGGACCTCGTCAGCGCTACGGCCGCATTGTCCCTCAACGCTGTCCAGGCAGTTTTCATCGACGGCGTAGAGCAGGTCGGCGAGGTTATTCAGCCAGTTGCGTACGAGTCGTCGATTGCCGGCGCGCCAAATGTAATCAGCCGTGCAGCGTGGGGCGCAGATGAGTCCATCCGCAGCGGTTCGAGCTCCTACAGCACTTTCAAGGGCGCGTGCATCCACCACACCGCGGGTTCCAATAACTACTCAGAGTCCCAGGGACCAGCCATTGTCCGTGGCATTTATGCCTACCACGCAAATACGCTGGGCTGGGGCGATATTGGCTACAACGCGCTGGTCGATAAGTACGGCAACATCTACGAGGGCCGCTACGGTGGCCTGGACAAGAACATCGAGGGCGCACACGCAGGTGGCTTCAACAACGGCACCTTCGGTATCTCGGTGATGGGCAATCACGACCAGCTGGAGATTCCGGATGCGGCCGTCACCGCACTCGGCGAGATGGTCGGCTGGCGCATGAAGGTCGGTGGCGTCGATCCGATGTCCACCGCCGCGCTGACCAGCGCCGGCTACTCGAAGGCACGCTACAGCTCCGGCCAGACCGTGAACCTCCCGGCCATCTTCGGTCACCGCGACACCGGCTACACCTCCTGCCCGGGCACCTTCGGCTACCAGCAGATGGATGCCATCCGCGCTGCAGCCAAAGCCAAGTTTGATGGTGCCGGTGGAGCGGATATCGCCGGCCGCTCGACGGATCCGAACAACCAGGACGGAGAGGCCGCCAGCATTCCGCCGATTCCGGGCACCGGCGAGTCGGGCGACAACGGCGGTTCCCTCGGAAACGTGGAAACGCCCACGCCAGGCGAGGTTGTTGGTGAGTTTCTAACTGAATCCCTGCCAACCAACCCTGCCGAAGCTACGCAGGCCTGGTTCGCACCTCAGAACTAAGCCCCCGCTTATCTAATCCAGGCATAACCACATCACATTTGTGGTGTAACACCAGATTTTCGTAATCACCCAGGAGTTATTACCGTGTTTAGTCGCCGCCGCATCAATCGCCGCGCAGGTGCCAAGCAATCCTTGGTACTCGCTGCCGTGGCGACCCTTGCCCTGACACCCGTTGCCGTTGTCGGCGCAGGTGCCGCTTATGACCTCATTGAGGAAAACGGCGCCGGCCCCATCGACCCGGTTGTCCAGAGCAAGTCGCTTGCAGACAGCGTCTCCGTTCTCGTCGAAGATGCAGCAATCGCAACGCAGTCGCTTGCCGACGAAGCTCATCCCAACCGCGGTGTCGTCAAGGAAATTACCTCCGATACTGAGTTTTCCCAGTTTGCGCTGACGTGGGCCGGTGACCCTGATATCGCCAGCTTCGTCCGCGCCGAGCGAGCAGACGGCTCCTGGTCCGACTGGTTCAGCGTCGACCCGGACTACCCCGCTGAAGGCAATGGCAACGGCCTGAACGGAACGGAGCTCATCTACATCGAGCCAACCAAGCGTGTTCAGGTTTCCACCCACGGACTTAACATCTTCGGTCCGGGTTCCGGCGTGGATCTGAAGGACATCAAGGGCGCTGAGAAGCTGGATTTGTCCAAGCTCAACCTCGACGAGATTAATGCCGAGGGCGCGAAGAAGGCCGTGGAGGATGCAAAGGATTCCGCTACGGATGCGGCCAAGGATGTCGCCGAGGCCGTTGACGATGCCACTTCCGACTACCAGCAGACTCCGGATGCAGCTCCTGGGGACGCACTCGATGACCCGACTGCTCCGAGCGCTAACGACGCTGCAAATCTGGACTCGCCGAATCTCCCAGTGAAGTGGACGGACATCGAGCCGGTCGCCGATGAACTGCCGATCGACCAGGTCGACGCAGTGCTAATCGACGGCCAGGCTGCTGCATCCGGCATCGACCCAATTGTCGATGCCAAGAATGTCACGGGCATGCCGAAGGTCATTACCCGTGCCGGCTGGGGCGCCAACGAAAACAACCGCTGTAAGGGCGCGGACTACGACAGCAAGCTTGTCGGTGCCACCGTGCACCACACCGCTGGTTCAAACAACTACACCGAGAGCCAGTCCGCTGGTATCGTCCGCGGCATCTACCAGTACCACGCACAGACTCTGGGCTGGTGCGACATCGGATACAACGCTCTTGTCGACAAGTACGGCAACATCTACGAGGGCCGCTACGGTGGCCTGGATAAGAATGTCCAGGGCGCACACGCAGGTGGCTTCAACACCGGTACTTTCGGCATCTCCATGATGGGTAACTACTCTTCGGTTGCTCCCAGTGAGGCTGCACTGAACTCGGTGGGCAATATGATCGGTTGGCGCCTGAAGGTCGCCGGCATCAAGCCGACCGGCCAGATTCAGATGACTTCGGGTGGCACCAGCTACTCCAAGTATGGATACGGCCAGCAGGTCACTCTGCCGACAATCTTCGCGCACCGCGACGTTGGTAACACCACCTGCCCAGGTGATGCTGGCTACGCCCAGATGAGCAAGATCCGCTCGATTGCCGAGAAGAAGTACAACTCTCTCACCAGCGGAAAGATTGATAATGAGGGCCCTGACGGCTTGATTGATCTCCTCGTTCCGCAGGATGAAAAGGACGATAAGACCACCGAGAACACAGACTCGCAGTCGAGCGAATCGACCGAGTCGAGCACATCGACCTCTACTACCTCGACCACTTCGACCACCTCGGCATCGACGGGTACGTCCACGACCTCGTCCTCCGAGAAGTCCTCGAGCGCATCGAGCGCATCGAGCACCACTTCGTCGACAACGTCGAGCTCCGACTCGACCACCTCGGGCACTTCGGATACCTCGGAGCCAACCGACGCCACGAACACCAGTGACACTGCTACGGCTGACTCCTCCGCACCGTCGGCAAGCGAGCAGAGCAACTCCTCCTCGCCGAGCGCATCCGACGAGCAGCAGAAGGCACAAGCTCTGGAGACAGTCTCGGGTGCACGTTCGATGCTGGCCTCGGCGCTGGGCATGCTCGGCGCACCGGGGCTCGGACAGACCGCCGATGCGATTCTGGGTGCCGTTGGACGCTCGATTGAAAACGGCCCGTCGATCGCTGACCTGCCGGTCCTGATTGACCAGATCATCACTATCAATGAGCAGAACGACCTGGCTGCCGAATGGCGCCAAGTTTCCGAGGAAATGGGCTCCGTTCTCGGTTACGCAATGTCCGGTATCCAGAGCGGTTCTACCGTGGCGAACAATGCTGGCCAGGCCGATGCCCTGCGCTACGTGAAGTTCTCCAACGGCGTAATCACCGACTCCGACACCACCGGCGCTCACGCTATCTGGGGCAAGATTGCTGATGAGTGGGCCCGCCAGGGCTTCGAGGTCGGCAAGCTGGGCGCTCCGACGAAGACCCAGGTGGTCGATGGAAACATCGAGCGCGCTGAGTTCCAGAACGGTTCAATCACCTTCGACCGCACCACCGGCGAAGTCAAGACCGAGCTGAAGTAAACGCTGTCGAGCGCTGGGTGAGCTAGCTGGCGCGAGGAAACCCTCGAGGCTAGCTAGAACCAGCGCTCCAGCACACGAGCAACACCGTCATCATCATTGGTGGCGGTGATTTCGTCTGCAATCTCCTTGACGTTGTCAGCCGCATTGCCCATGGCCACACCCGTGCCCGCCCACGACAGCATCTCGATATCGTTCGGCATGTCACCGAAGCAGACCACATCTTTCGCGGTCGCTCCGACCAGTTCAGACACGTATTCCAGCCCGGCGCGCTTAGTCACGCCCGGCGCGGACACCTCCAACAGCCCGTCCGGCATGGAGTAGGTCACGTGCGCCAAGCTCGCGTCAATTGCGGGAGTGACCAGCTCATATAGCTGGGCACTGTTCACATCTGAGTTTCGCAGCAAGAGTTTCGTCGCGGGTTCTGACAACACGGCCTCTTCAGCAAGCTCACCGTGCTCATCCGATTCCCACGCATGGTCATAGGACGGCGCCACCACAAAAAGCTCATCGATGGCATCATTCGCCGACGTCCCAGCGCGCTCTGCCGCAATGCCGATTCCACCGATGGATCGCGCCGCTTCGCGCGCATGCTTGACGACGTATCGCAGCGTCTCCGGCTTCAGTGTGTTGGCGGCAACCACTTCATCACGGCCGGAGTCGTAAATCACGGCGCCATTGGCACACACGCACAACGGCTGAACCGGCAGCTGCTCGAGCACTGGTTGCAACCACCGAGCCGGCCTTCCCGTGGCCAGCACCAACGGGGTTCCGCGGCGTAGCATTCGCGTGACGGCCTGTCGCAGGCGGGGAGTTACCCGCTCCCGCGAGTCGATGAACGTCCCGTCAATATCCGAAGCTACGAGTAGTGGATGTAGTCTCTCGGTCACTTCGAACTACTTGCCGTCCTCACTGTTGTCATCTTCACCGTCATCGCAGAACCGGTCGTGCAACAACTGCAGCGTTGCGGCTACTCCCCCATGCTCGACCGTGTCGATTACCCAATCCGCGTTCTTCAGCAGGGACCAGTCCGCATCGGCCATAACTACCGGCATGCCGACACGCTGTGTGGCTTCCTCAAAGTTCGAGCGACCGGCAAAAAGAATCGCGGTTTCTTCCTTGCGAGCCTGCTTGCGCAGCGTGCTAACCACCGCATTTGTGACGTCCAGTTTGCTGGCGCCCTCCGGGAGTTCCACGACCTGCAGGTCAACCGACTCCAAAGCCGATAGATTCGGCTTATCTCCCGGTTCGTGCAGAACAACGATTGTGGCTCCGGCATCGCCGAGCTGCTGCAAGGCCTTCATGTTTTCTTCGCTGATATTGCCCGCGTCGTCGGCAAGCGATGCGGGGTAATCGAAGATGAACGTCTCCGGCTGAGCGGTGATGAGCCTGTTCAAGCGCTGTGGAAGCTTGTCGCGGATCATCATCGACTGGCCGATAAGACGGTAAACGGTCTGCTGCGTCTGTTCGACACCGGAGGCGGAGGCCTTCTCTAGCTGCACGTACGCTTCGCGGAACGTCACGCGCATCGAATCCGTGGCAGTACGCACGGACTCCTTGCTCTCCTTGGCACCGGCGACGACATCATCAGCCATCTGTTCCACAGACTGACGGAACTGCGCCAACAAGGCGGTCGTCTGTTCCCTTCGGCGAGCAGATTCCGCGCTCATCGTTTGCGAGGCATCGAGGAACTGCTGCCTGGTCTGATCGCCGAACTCACGAGCGCTATCGCCGAATTCACGTGCCGACTCAGCTAGCTTTTCCTTGAATGCGGCCAGATCACCGCGCAAATGACGGATACGCTGACGCTCTTCTTCGACTTTCAGGTCCTCTGCCTGGGCCTCTTCGAAAGTCGGTGCGCCGCCGCCAAGGCGAGCCGGTACCCAGTAGGCGCCCTTCGGCAGGGGACCTTCTTCAGCTGCGTACTCGTCCCAGAGCTGACGGACACCCTGATCCATGATTTCGTGTAGCTTTTCGGTGGCTTCTGCCGGATCGCCCTCCGGGGTCCACGGCGGCAAAACCGTAATATGAATCGGAGTATTGCTGCGGCCGAGATGCTTGGGGTGCCCCTTCGTCCACACGCGCTGGGATCCCACAATCAGCACTGGGATGATGGGCTTGCCGGTGCGCTGCGCCATACGCACCGCACCCGACTTCAGATTCTTGACCTCAAAGCTGCGCGAGATAGTCGACTCCGGAAAGATGCCTACCAACTCGTCGTTTTCCAACTTTGCGCAGGCCTCTTCGAAAGACTTGGAGCCGTCAGTGCGGTCGACCGGAATGTGCTTACAAGCACGCATGATTGGTCCTGCGATCGAATGGTCGAAGACTTCCTTCTTCGCCATAAAACGGACAAAACGGCGGTGCTTGCGGAATGGAAGACCGACATAGGTGAAGTCCATGTATCCGGTGTGGTTAGTAACGAGAACGGCGCCAGAGTCTTTCGGCACGTTTTCCCAGCCCTTAACGGTGAACTTCAAACCTTGGGCAAAGAAGACGGTGCGCGCCAATCCGATAATCGTTAAGTACACAGGATCCTTGAACATGGCCTTTACTCTACAATCTTTCGCACCCCTTAGCGGGGCGATATGTACTGGTATCTGAGACCCATGAATAAATGTCGTTACAGGCCCATATCCATGTGTAAATGCGAGCGCAGTTCCAGTCATCGCCTCTCAAATACGCCACACGCCCGCCGTGCACCCATTGCCCACCCATCAGCCATCTTTGATACCCCCATTATGGGGGGGGGTTATTGCCAGCTGACTTTCAGTCTAAAAGTGGAAAACCTCTATTAACATAGCCATCTACCTGCGGAAAATCGGACAACATTACTGGCGCGATTTTCGTGACTTTTTGCCCCATTATTTATATCTACGTAACCGTAGGTTGGCGCTCACAAGTAAGCCGAGTTTTGGTAACCTGAGCCGTGAGCCGAGAAATTCTCTTCGACGAAAAAATCAACGCCCCCACCGGGAAGGATTGGAAAATGTCGTCCTCTTCATCTCTCGCCCCATCTGCAGTTCTGAACAAGGAACAGCATGAAAAGACCTGGGAGAAATTCGGTACCGAGCAATACGACGTCGTCATTATCGGCGGCGGTTCTGTAGGCGCTGGCGCTGCGCTCGATGCCGCAACCCGTGGTTTGAAGACTGCGGTCATTGAAACTCGTGACTTCGCAGGCGGTACCTCTAGCCGCTCCTCAAAGATGTTCCACGGCGGTCTGCGCTACCTGCAGATGTTGGACTTCCGCCTGGTAGCTGAATCCCTGCGCGAGCGCGAACTGTCCATGTCGCATCTGGCACCGCACCTGGTTAAGCCACTGCGCTTCGTCTTCCCTCTGACTCACCGCGTATGGGAGCGTCCGTTCATGGCATCGGGCTTCTTCCTTTACGACGTCATGGGTGGCGCCAAGCAGGTTCCGATGCAGAAGCACTACTCCCGCAAGGGAACCCTGAAGCAGGCTCCGGGCCTGAAGGAAGATGCCGTGGTCGGCGGCGTTCGCTACTACGACACTCTGGTTGACGATGCCCGTCACACCATGACTGTCCTGCGCACCGCTGCTCACTTCGGCGCTGACGTCCGCACCTCCACCCAGGTTGTCGACTTCGTGAAGGAAGGCGAGCGCATCGTCGGCGCGAAGCTCCTTGACACCGACACTGGCGCGACCACCACTATCCGCGGCAACGTTTTCGTCAACGCCACCGGCATTTGGTCCGATGAGATTGAGAAGCTGGCTGGCGTCACCGGCAAGTTCCGCGTCCACACCTCCAAGGGTGTCCACATTGTTATTCCGAAGTCCGCTCTTGAGGGCTCGGTGGCAATGACCTTCGTGACTGAGAAGTCCGTCCTGTTCGTTATCCCGTGGGGTGAGTACTGGATTATCGGTACCACCGACACCGACTGGACCATGAACCTGGCAAACCCGGCAGCTACCCGCGCTGACATCGACTACATCCTCGATCACGTCAACGCCAAGGTTCGTCGTCCGATTACTTACGACGACATCGTCGGTGTCTACTCGGGTCTGCGTCCACTGGTGGAAGGCGACTCCGACTCCACCACCAACCTCTCCCGTAACCACGCTGTTGCCCACGTTGCTCCGGGCATGGTCTCCGTCGCAGGCGGTAAGTACACCACCTACCGCGTCATCGGTGCCGATACCATTGACGCTGCAGTCCAGGATGTCCCACGTAAGGTACCGGAGTCCGTCACCGCTGATGTCCCGCTACTCGGTGCTGATGGTTACCACGCACTGAACAACCAGAAGGCAGAGCTGGCCAAGCAGTTCGGTATCACCGAAAAGCAGGTCGAGCACCTGCTCAACCGCTACGGCTCCCTCATCTACGAGGTTCTGGCTCCGGCAGCCGAGGACAAGTCCCTGCTCGAGCCGCTGGAGGCCGCTGAGCAGTACATGCGCGCTGAGGTTCTCTATGCAGTGACCCACGAAGGCGCAAAGCACCTCGACGACATCCTGGAGCGCCGCCTGCGTGTCTCCATGGAGTACGCACACCGCGGTGTCGACAGCGCCCGGGCCACCGCTGAACTGGTTGCCCCAGCTCTGGGTTGGGACAAGGAGACGATGGAGAAGGAAATCAAGGTCTTCATCGAACGTGTCGAAGCAACCCTGGCAGCTGAACGTGAGCTGACTGACAAGGCCGCTAACGAGATTGCTGCTCATGCAGTGGAGACTCGCGCGGATGTCGACGTCAGCCTCGACCGCTAGTTCATTTCCCACCCTCCCCTAGGTGGCCATACGAGTTAGCTCTTGAATGGCCACCAGCGCTGTAGCCACAACGAAATAGCTTCCTTCTCGGGAAAACGGCTTCGCACTTCAAAGGGCTGATGGGGTCGAAATAAAAGTGCCGGCGAAAAATAGTTTCTCGCCGGCATTTCTTATACCTAAAGAATTCTACGTTGCAAGATTCATCGTGACCTTGCCCGGTCACGACTCACAGAGAGTTTCTACATCTCATGGAGACAATCACAGGATCCCAGGCATTCCTCTGGGAGTTTTTCGGAACCGCCATTCTGATTCTGCTCGGTAACGGAGTCTGCGCCTCTATCAACCTCCGGACTACCCGCGCAGCAAATGCTGGTTGGATGGGCATTGCCTTCGGTTGGGGCATGGCTGTTTTCGCTGGCGCATCTATTGCCGACGTATCCGGCGGGCACTTGAACCCAGCGGTAACCGTCGCCCTGGCAGTCAAAGGCAGCCTGGCTTGGAGCCTGGTCCCCTACTATGCCGCAGGCCAGCTGTTGGGCGCATTCGTAGGTGCAATCCTGGCATGGGCCGCGTTTAAGCAGCTGTTCGATGCCAATGGCGTTGACGACAACGGCAATCCGACCAATGCGAATGCCGAAACCGGTGGCAACTTCTTCACCGCGCCGGTTCATCCAAATAACTTCTGGAATGCCGTCACCGAGTTCATCGCGACCTTCGTTCTGCTCGCATTCATCCTGTTCGGCCCAGCCGGCGGCGAGCTTGGCCCGCTGACCTACTTCGGTGTCTCGTTCATCATTGTGTCGATTGGTCTTTCCCTTGGTTCCCCGACTGGATACGCTATCAACCCTGTTCGTGACCTCGGCCCCCGTTTGGCCTACGCTTTCGTGCTCCCGATTAAGGGCAAGGGCGATGCGAACTGGGCATATGCATGGGTCCCGATTGTCGCACCGATGCTGGCAGCTGTGGCTGCAGGCGCTCTTGCCTTTGCCATCGGATAACGGGAATATGAGAGTAAACGCACAATAAAATAGCGCAAGTCCGAAAACTCACATTTACACACAATTTCGCTAGGAGTATCCCCCATGATGCACAGCAAATATGTCCTCGCCATTGACCAGGGAACTACTTCCACCCGCTGCATCATCTTCAACCATGACGCAGAGATCGTCACTATCGCCCAGATGGAGCACAAGCAGATCTTCCCGGAAGAGGGCTGGGTCGAGCACGATGCCCAGGAGATTTGGACCAACACCCGTCGCGTAGTCAGTGAAGCTCTCGCTGATGGCGACATCTCCTCCCAGGACATTGAGGCAATCGGTATCACCAACCAGCGCGAAACCACTGTCGTCTGGGACAAGAACACCGGTGAACCGGTCTACAACGCCATCGTCTGGCAGGACACCCGCACGAACGCCATCTGTAAGGAGCTCATGGGGGATGAAGGCGCGGACCGCTGGCGTGAGACCACGGGCCTGCGTATCAACTCCTACCCGGCAGGCCCGAAGGTGCGCTGGATCCTCGACAACGTCGAGGGCGCTCGCGAAAAGGCCGAGGCTGGCGACCTGCTCTTCGGCACCATCGACACCTGGCTGCTGTGGAACCTCACCGGCGGCGCAGAGGGAGACAACGGCGAATCTGCAGTCCACGCAACGGACGTCACTAACGCATCCCGTACTCTCCTGATGGACCTCAAGACCCTCGAGTGGGATGAGGACATTTGCCGTGAGATTGGCATTCCAATGTCGATGCTGCCGGACATCCGCCCGTCGGTAGGCGACTTCGGCCGCGTTCGCGCCCGCGATGCGCTGGCCGGCCTGCCCATTACAGGTATTCTCGGCGACCAGCAGGCCGCCATGTTCGGCCAGGGCTGCTTCGGCGAGGGCGACACCAAGAACACCTACGGCACTGGCCTGTTCATGCTGATGAATACCGGCGAGAACCCGAAGTGGTCCGAGCACGGCCTCATCTCCACCGTCTGCTACCAGGTCGAGGGTGAGAAGCCGGTCTACGCTCTCGAAGGCTCTGTCTCCATGGGCGGCGCACTTGTTCAGTGGCTGCGTGACGAGCTGCAAATGATTCCAAATGCCGCTTCCATCGAGAACAAAGCAAAGAGTGTCAAGGACAACGGTGGCGTGTACATCGTTCCGGCATTCTCCGGTCTCTTCGCTCCTCGTTGGCAGCCGGACGCCCGTGGCGTCATCGTCGGCCTGACTCGCTTCGTTAACCGCAACCACATCTCCCGCGCTGTGCTGGAGGCTGCTGCATACCAGACCCGTGAGGTTCTCGATGCCATGGTCGCAGAATCCGGCACGGACATCACGACGCTGAGCGTTGATGGCGGCATGACCATGAACGAGTTCCTCATGCAGTTCCAGTCCGACATCCTAGATGTCACTGTCACGCGCCCGAACAACATTGAAACCACAGCTCTCGGCGCTGCATATGGTGCAGGTCTGGGCGTTGGCTTCTGGTCGAGCTTGGATGAGGTCAAGGCCCACATCACGATTGACAAGAAGTGGCGTCCGAAGATGGAGGCCGAAGAGCGCGATCGCCTGTTCCACCAGTGGAACCGTGCCGTTGAACGCACCTACGGCTGGGTCGAGGATACCGATGCTGAGGAGGCACCGAAGCCTGAATAAGCCCTCGTAAGAGCCTAAAAATGGCTCGGAGAACCGATTCGGTTTTCCGAGCCATTTTTATTATAAATTCAGGGCTTATTTGTTATAATAAAATTATTATCACTACCATCCGCTCCTCGATTGAAAATAGAAAAGAGCAATCATGCGTCGCGCATCGATTTTCACTGCGAGTGTGACCACCGCCCTGACTTTGGCACTGGCCACCCCGGCAGCATCAGCAGCCCCAACGGACTTCATCAAGAACCCGCTGGAGCCAACCCCTGACCCGCAGTCCACTGCAATGGTCGAACTGCCAACTACCCCGGCGCCGACCACTACAGTTGACGGACGCCACGTGACGGTCACCGACGGCTACATGACCTCACAGGATGGCAAGGGCACCCAGATTTACTGGAAGTCCAACACCATTCCGAACGCCAAGGCCACTGTCGTCGTCGTGCATGGCGCTGCAGAGCACCTGGGTCGCTACGAGTGGGTAACCGGCAAGCTTCTGAACGCCGGCTACAACGTCTACCGCCTCGACCACCGCGGCCACGGCCACACGGGTCAGGTTGAAGGCACTCCAGTTGCTCGTGGCCACATCGATGATTTCCACTCGCTTGTCGATGACCTGCACATGCTTGTAGAGAAGGCCAAGGCGGAGAACCCGAGCACGAAGACCTTCCTGCTCGGCCACTCCATGGGCGGTCTTGCTGTGGACTTCCACGGCATCAAGTACCCGGGCAGTGTCGACGGCATCGTCGCCAACGGCGGTGGCGCTCTGTTCAACCCCTACGGCGGCACGGACAAGGGCGAAACCATCACCCCAGAAGCCATGACCGATGTCCAGCGCGAAGCACAGCCGACGATTTACCAGCGTTTGCCGTTCCAGGACATGACTACTTTCAACACGCGCATGCTCAAGGAAGTACCGAACCGTACCGAGATGCGCGTCCCATCGCTGCCGGGCACTGACCTGATTCAGGTTGGCAACCCGCTGGGTGCGAAAACCTCTTCTTCCCAGGCAGTGCGTGATGAATACGGCACTGATCCGTACAACAACTCCAAGCTTTCGCTCGGCATGGGACAGCAGATGGCGTTTGCCGCTACCTACAACGGCACCAACTCCGTCGACTTCGTTGAGCCGACCCTGGTCATGATGGGTGGCCAGGATGAGATTGTGCCGCCGTTCTTCTCGCGTGACTGGTACAACGGTATCTCGTCCACCGACAAGCAGCTGATCGAGTTCGAAGGCCAGTTCCACGAGACCTTCAATGAGCCGGCACAGCATGAGGCCATTGCGACGGCTATTGCCTGGCTTGATGCGCGCATCTAATTGAGCGCTAAATAGGAACCGAACCGGTTCCTAACAGTTACGAGTTCTTCATAGAGCTAACCCGGTGGAATGGGGGCGATTGTCTTCTGACAATTGCCCCCATTTTCTTTGCCCTGTTCTCTGCCAGCTGTATAGGCGTTCAGTACTTGGCAATACAAACTACTGGGGGTATAGTTGGCATTACAAGGTACTAGGTATGAAAAGCATTATGCTCAAACAACTTCCTTCTACCGCCGGAAAGAGAGCACAACGCCATGCCCAAACGCCCACAAACACAACTGAAGAAGGGAGTACTCGAGCTCGCCATTCTCAAGCTGATTTCTCGCGAAGAGCTCTATGGCGCGGCACTCGTCGCAAAGCTCAACGCCTACTCCCACCTCAGCGCGCCCGCAGGAACCGTCTACCCCCTACTCTCGCGGCTTACCACCAACGGCTTGATTAGCAATCGCTGGGAGGAATCCCCCAAGGGGCCGCCCCGCAAGTACTACTCACTAACAGACAAAGGACAGCAAACACTCACGCAGCTACATCAGGATTTCATCGACCTATCCGCCGACATGACCGCACTATTTTCCGAGGAGCCCCAATGAACACCTACCTCACCGCCATCGACCACAAACTGCGTGAAATCGGCATGCCGCACGCGCAACGCCAGGCAATCATTTCCGAGCAGGAGAGTCTTCTGCAAGAGCTTAACGACGTCCACGCAGACCTGGCCGAAGAGCTGGGAACGGCGACCGAATACGCCGAGCGAGTCGCCGAACAAGTTGGTGAACCGAGCGCTTTGCGACGCTACCTCAGCAACCCACTTCGAGCATTTTCCAAGCGCGGTCGCGCTTCCCTGTGGAATATGAACGACCCGCGGATCCTCCAACCTCACCTGTTGGGTTTCGGCTGGTCCGTTAATTGGGCTGCGGTGGCCACCAAGCTGGGCATTGTCCGACCGGACGATATTGACGGTGAGGTTATCTCTGAAATTCCGGCTCGCGCACTGCAGGCGACCGCTTTTCTCCCCGCGGCTGTGACGGTTGCGCACGGAGTCGCACTGACCAGGTGCTGGAAGCAGTTGCCTTCCGAAGTCCACACAAAATGGAAGCTAAACGGCGAGGCAGTTCAAAAGACAGCACCGAAGGAAACTCTGCTTCTTCCCTTCGTGGTTTCTACGGTCGGAGCTGGATTCTCAGCTGCTTCGCTGCTCAAGGCAGATGACCGCGAAGATACTCTGCGCGTCGCGTCCCTAAGCGCGCTCGCAAGCACAATTGCGCCATCTCAGCTGATCGGCGTTCTCACGGAAGAAAACTCCAAGCTCAATCCGGCCTTAGTCCACGCTGGTGTTGCTCTGACGTCGGTCGTGGCTTCGGCCGCATGCCTTGTCTTTCCCCTCTTCGCGGGGCTGAAGGCCACGTGGAAGAAAGCTGGGGTGTCGTAAACCATGTCGATGTAATTCGGGCAGGTCAAAGCGTTACTCCGCAGCCCGTCAGCACCGGCCTGCTCGCTATTGCAATCGAAGTACTTCACAGCTAGGAGCTGTAGGCCAACAGCTCCTAGTAGAAGACGTTGCCTCTCCGCCTAGGATTCCCCTTTTCCCGCCGACGCAACCCGACCGCTTAGTCGGAGCATTGTAGCCGCAGCTCCTACATAATCGGCGCAATCGCCATCAATTCCGATGCAATAGCCGGAATAATCGCAAGACCGCCGGAAAACCAATACCCCAGCTTGCCCATTTCTAATGGTGCGCCCAAACCAATCTCAATCGAGGAAAAATCATTAGTCTCCCGCGGCTTTCCTCGGACAAGCGCGCAATAAACAATTGCCACGGCAGCCCACAGCATGGAATACATGGGGCTCATCGGCATTCCTGGAAGGAATTGTGCGGCCATTCCCAGGACGGTCACAACGCTCAGTATCGCCACTCGCCACGGCAGCTGACCTGGCGCTTCGAGCCTAGTCGCCCGCCATACTGCAGAGGCAAGCACCGCCCAGCAGAGTAGTACAAGTGTGCGCCCACCATTTCCAATCAGCGGGACAACCGAAAACTCCGCCAATGCAATCGCAACAAATAGCAACGGGATATACCCACGCCGCACCAGCCTGCGCAGCATCAACACCGGCAAGGAAGTTTGCGCGAACGGCCGCTCCTTGACCTTGGCATTCCGCAGCCAGGAAGCAGCGTAAATATTCGATGCCAGCTCCGCATTAAAGAACATCAGGGTCACACGAGTCATCGATTGTGTCACGCCATTAGAAAGCACCGTCGCCAAACGACGTGGTCGTGCAACCCCAAGGACATATCGGAAAACCCCGCCAATGCCGAACCCAAATACGGTGAACACCAGCACCTGGAGCCAGCCATCGCGGTCAATGCCGGGAAATCGACGTGCGGGGCGATACTCCCATTCCCAGCGGTCGCGGTCAACGGACCTCAGCGGAGCCATTCGTTCCGCAAGGATGGCCAGCAATAAAACAATGCCGACAATTCCCGCTATTTGGTAGGCGCTCGGTAGATCCATCGTAAAGCCTGCGAAACTCACAACCGGATCTCCCTGTCTGCATCCTCAATGAGGCGTGGCGAATGCGATGCCACAATCACCGTGGCCCCAGACTGCGCCATGTGACGAAGCTGCGTGCACAGCAGCTGAGTCCAATCCCTATCGAGGTGTCGCTCGGGCTCATCCAACACCACAATCGGAGCCGCGACCGCCAATTGAATTCCCAAGTTTGCCCGCTGCTTCTGACCACTCGAAAGCCGACTGGGCAACGTGTTGGGCAGCTCGGAGACATGCCAAGGCTCCAACCGACTCAGCAGCGTATCCATGTCCACACCTGCGCGCAGTGAAACCAGGCTAATGTGCTCGCCAAGCGTGAGGTCCGGTAGAAATGCTGGATCAGAAATGCTGGTCACACAGCCAGCGCCTTGCGGGCTTGACGGATCAACGAAAGTTTCTTCGCCCTCGCAAGCAACTCGCACAGTACCTTCGATTGGCTCTATCTCACCAGCAATGGTGCTGATCAACGTGGTTTTTCCAGCGCCATTTGGGCCGGTGATACTGACGAATTCCCCCGCACCGACTTTCGCAGTGATTTCACCAAGAATGCTGTTGTGGCCAAACTTGCAATCAACTTCGAGAGAAGTTTTTCCTGGTTCAATCATGCTGCTGTTATCCGCCCTCTTTTTTACCGGCTTCGTGACAATTTATTGGCTCAATCCCCCACCTACTTTTTAGCGCAGCCCGTTACCTTGTGAGTGTCCCCGATAATGGGGATAGTCGCTGGTCCGGTATGG
>NZ_JVOW01000021.1:0-77743 GCF_001055995.1 Corynebacterium sp. 239_CJEI
AGGCTGGATCAAATAACCGCAACACGCCCGGAAAAGACACACTTTTCTTTACTTAACCCCTCTTGGCGCGGGGGTTTTTGCATTGGAGCGACGAAAAAGGACCCAAAAAGGACGCGAGCACCCTTTAAACCAAAGAACCCCAGGCCGGAAAACTTCCTGACCTGGGGTTTTGGAGCCGGAAACGGGACTCGAACCCGTAACCTACTGATTACAAATCAGTTGCGCTACCAATTGCGCCATCCCGGCAACTTTAAAGCGACCTTTTGGCGTTAGCCGTCGCTGGCTCGAAAGAATCAGAGTCAACCTGAGAATCGAACTCAGCTGTGCCGCTGACAGGCGATTGTACAGGTTGGCAAGCAGAAGTTAAAAACGACACCACAGGAAAACTGCAACCGCACTTCTTGAACACTTTTCCACACGCTAAAAGCCCCGCTCAGATAGGCAAATTCACCGCCTCAAAAACGAATTAAGATTCTCGGTCACTGACGGGGTAGTGTGACTATCGCTAAATCACTGGGGCTATGTTTCTGCAACGTCTCCGCATCGCGTCTTTGCAGCATCACTGCAATGCACCCCAGGCAGTATCGGGGAAAGGAAGTGTCGACATGTCATTCGCTGGTGACAGCAATTCCAACGCCGGAGAAAACTCCGCTGCGAAGAATGATCTCTACGACGCTGAAGCCACTGTCTCTTACGACGACACTCCGCAGACCCAGTTTCCTGCAATCGAAGGTCAGTCCACCTTCAAGCAGCGCGTGATTGATTTCGTTTCCGGCCCAACGGCAACTGTCGACCTAGTGCACTCGACTACTACCCCGCTGCCGCTGGCACCGATCGATTATTCCGACCCGAGTCAGGTCACGGCCGTACTCGATCTCGCTGCTCGCATCGGCGGGCTATTGCTGGCATGTGGCTCGGGCAACCGCGATACCGAGCTACAAATTAAGGCCGTGACCTCAGCCTATGGCCTCACCCAAATCCAAGTCGATATCACGTTGACCTCCGTGACGGTCTACCACCTCATCGGCGCGCGCCGTACCCCTATTACCGCGATGCGCGTTGTCACCGCACCAGTGCCCGACTTCGAGCGCTTGCGTCACACCGACCGTGTCATCCGCCGAATTCGCGCGGGCCACCTGAGCTTGGAGGAGGCTATTGAGGCTATCGACAAGGTCGAGCGTGAGCCCGCAAAATACCGCCTCCGCGTCATCTACACTGGCTGGGCATTGCTGGCTTCATCTGTGACAGTGCTGCTCGGCTCGAGTTTCGAGGTCGCCCTTATCGCGGCTGCGGTCACACTGGCCATCGTCATCGTGATTGGTGAACTCGCTGCCCGCGAGTTGCCCACATTCTTTCAGAATGCAGTCGGCGGTCTCATTGCCACGCTCTCCGCTGCTGTGCTCAATGCGGCGCAGGCGTATCTCCCCTTTGAGATGCAGCCATCCAGGCTGATCGCCTCGGGAATTATCGTGATGCTCGCCGGCCTAACCCTCGTGCAAGCACTGCAAGACGGCATCACCGGCGCACCTGTGACTGGCTCCGCGCGCTTCTTCGACACCATGTTGTTGACCGGCGGAATCGTCGCTGGCATCGCAATGGGCATCGAGTTTTCCGGAATGCTGGGCATTCCGCTTCCCGACGTCATCGCGGGTTCTGACCTCAACCTGGCACAGGCGACAGTGAGGGTGATAGCGGGAACTACCGCCTCAATCGCATTTGCGTTGGCCTCGAATGCTGGGTTCACCGCGTTGTCAGTGTCCGGAACGGTCGCTCTGCTGGGGTCGATGACCTACTACTACGTGTTGACTCCACTGGGAGTTCATCCGGTGACCAGCGCAGGCGCGGCAGCAACGCTGATTGGTCTCATCGGTGGCCTGCTGGCACGACGTTGGTCCATCCCGCCGCTGATTACGGCAGTGGCAGGCGTAACCCCGCTGCTTCCGGGTATGACGATCTACCGCGGTATGCACGCACTGCTGCACGACCACCCGACCAAGGGGTTTACGGCGCTAGCCTCAGCGCTAGGCATTGCGACGGCACTAGCTGCGGGTATTGTCCTCGGTGAATGGATGGCGCGCAGGCTCCGTCGCCCTCGCGCACTGCGCGAAGACAGTGGCCTGACCCGTCCAATCCGGGCCGGTATGCGTCGCATCCGTCCTGTGAATCCGCGGAACAAGCCTCGCCGTCCACGCAACTACCGCTTCAAGGGCGGTATGAACCCGCGTGTGGACTAGCCATTCCGCGGGGCAGCCACTGCTCAATCCGCGGGACAGCCGCTGCGTGGACTAGCCGTATCCATGGGAGCATTATCCACACCGCGCGACCTATCAACAACGTGGTAGAATAAGGTTTTTGAATTGTAAGTAGCGCTTAAAGCTGAAACTGCGTCATCACAATCCCATTCCTTCTTCACTGAACTCGGTTGAGCTCAGTGCCGGGAGCATGTGGCGAGATGGCTGGCAGAAGTAGGTGTATGGGGCGCAATTAAGGCCATGCTTGCCAGGAGGATTCGTGCCACCGAAGGTCACAGACACTCGCACTGCTCAGAACGAGGCTCTTCACAAGGTCGAAGAAAAGACCGCTGCTGGCGCACGGCGAATTGTTGCTACCTTCGCCGAGGATTTCTACGATGCCGTCACTCTGATGTGCATGCTCGGAGTGGAGAAGGAAGGCCTGAGCTTCAAGAAGGTTCACGAGGAATACGAGAAGGAAAACGCTCCGAAGACCGCAAAGCGCACACGCAAGTCCACTAAGAAGACTGCGAAGAAGTCGACCAAGAAGGCCGCAAAGAAGACCACTCGTAAGACGGCGAAGAAGGCTGCCAAGAAGGCCGCTAAGAAGACGACGAAGAAGGCTGCTAAGAAGACCACCAAGAAGGCAGCTAACTAACGGGGTCACGCAGCATGGGTCGGAGCGGGAAAAAAGCGGTTGCCGCAGTAGCTGTCGTTGCGGCAGTGTCCATGACGGCTACCGCATGCCAGGCAAAGCCGGCAGCGGAGATCGTCGGCAAGCAATGGCAGATAACCGCGATCTTTGATGACCCAAACCTGCCCCACGGTGTGCCGGACGGAACTCAGGCGCCGACTATTACGTTGGGGCAGACAACATATACCTTCGCTGATTCCTGTGGCAACGGCTCTGGTTCGCTGCAGTGGAAGGGCGAGGCGGTCGAATTCGGTACCCCGGAGCAGACTCGCAGTTTGGACTGCTCAGACCAGGCGCAGACCTATTCGGAGCGTTTCCACAAGATTGTGGCGGGCGAATTCGTCTACACGCAGGACAACAATGGTCTGCGCATGCGAGAGATGAAAGACCCCAAGCCAGGCGAGGATCGCCGTGGCTGGACTGCGACAACTTCGGGTTACACCGAGGGGCGCTGACGCCACTTCTGATCGACAGGCGCATCGGTGCCGGGGTGAGAAACCCGTGCGTAAGAACCGCGGTGGTAAATGAGCGGATTGATTTCTTCACGCTTGCCGATAGCCACAATATCCGCCGTCACAATCCAGTGATCGCCGCCTTCGTAAACATCGACGACGGTGCAATCAATCCACACGGAGCAGCCGTGCAATAAAGGGTTGCCCAGCTCAGAGCGGGTCCACTTCCCCGTCTTGAACTTTTCGCCATTACTGCGGCCGAAGGCTGCCGAGATATCCTCCTGATCCTCGGCCAACACATTGACGGAGAAGCGTCCAGCGTTCCGTATATGCGGCCAGGACCGCGAGGTCTTCATGACAGTAAACAGAACCATCGGTGGAGTGAGACTCAGCGAGGAAAAAGACTGGCAGGCGAAACCGTACGCTTCGCCTTCATCCTCGGTGGCGATAATGGTCACGCCAGTGGTGAACTCACTCATCGCGCCACGGATAGACATTTCATCCAATTCGACGGGGCCGCCAAGTTCGACATGGTCGTCGCGGGTAGCTTCCGGACTATTGAGAGCCGCAGCTGATCGGTCGGTGCTCGAATTTGTTGAATCTGTCATGTAATAGACCTTAATCTGAATCCGAACACAGTAAAGACGAGGTGGGGTTTACCACCCCAAGAGCCCCCGATAGCGCCACGATGTTGTTACCCTCGTCGGCCCGCTACCCGGCTGACGGTGCCGACGGCGCTGCGGTTGTCGATCCAACGACAAACTCAGTCTCCAACAAGACGCGAGGAGCGCGACCGCTGTCCTCGCGTGCGGCCTCAAGCTCCTCGGCCAGCGCGCGGCCGACGGCAATGCCCTTCTGCCTATTCGGCTGAATTACAGTGGTCAGCTTGTGGAAGAGGGCGCGCTCGATTCCGTCAAAGCCTGTGATGGACAGGTCCTCCGGAACACGAATTCCGTTCTCCTTGGCATATTCCAAGACCGCAATTGCCTGAGTATCCGTGGTACAGACCACCGCCGTGAGATCCGGGTTGTCGGTCAGCAGCTGGCGAGCCGCATCGCGGTTATTCTCGCGGTCATTGAGGTGGCGCTCGATGATAGGCACATCCACCTGCTGAATACCAGCCTCGGCAAGCGCTTCCAGCGCACCTTCGACGCGGTTCTTCTGCACCTGGTGATGAGCTTCTGCCAGCCGCTTCTCCGTGACATATCCCGAGTTCGGGGTACGCGACAATCGCACTGACAAGATTCCCACCTTGCGATGTCCCAGTTCAGTCAGGTGTCGCACCGCGGGCTTGATGGCCTCACGGTCATCGATGCCCACAAACGGTAGAGCCACCGCATCTGCAGGCTGGTCGCACACGACCGTCGGCAAGCCGCGAGCGCGCACCGCAGCGAGGAACGGATCGTTGTCCGCGACGGAGTAGACCACGAAGCCGTCGACCACCGCCTGCCGAATCAGATTGAGATCTACGTCCCCGCCCTCCTCGGAGGAAGCTGGAATGACCAACATGGAGTCGCCCATTTCGCCGAGTTCTTCTGCAAGGCCGGCGAGAAAATCCACCGACGCAGGGTCTTCAAAAGCGAATGGGAGGTGCTCGGTGAACAGCACGCCGATGGCGCCAACCCGGCGCATGCGCAGACCCCGAGCCATTGGGTCCGGCCCCGGATAGCCAAGCCGCTCCGCAGTTTCCAGGATGTGCTCGCGCAACTTCTCTGAGAGCTGGTCAGGGCGGTTGTAAGCATTGGACACAGTCGTACGCGAGACCCCAAGTTCTGCTGCGATGGAAGCCAAGGTGCCACGACGACGCCGACTTTGCACGGAATACCGACCCTTCTTGAAAAACCAACAGTGACTGCCCGCTCAGCTATCTTCGCTCAGCTATCTCAGGTAGAAAACCTCAGTTTTATGGAAAAGAACTGCAACGAGCATTACACGCATCTAATCGCGGACAACTTTACCCAACGAATGTGCGCGACTGTCATTTCGGCCACTCCGGCAGAGGCCCGCCTTGTGACTGGGTCTCCGCAGCCCCTACTATGTTCTTTGAACTAAAAGACAACTGTTTTCAATAGCGGTTAATGCTCAGGAGCTGAATAAAAGGAATAATTCAGCCCGCAACAGGATTGGATACATACATGAAGGCACGCTTTTCCACGCGCATCGCGGCGCTAGTCGCCAGCGCCGGCCTCGTCGCAGGTCTCGGCGCATGCTCCAGCAATGATGACAGCGCTACGTCCGCGGGCAAGTCCGAAGACACCATTAAGGTGGTCACCTCCACCAAGGTCTGGGCAGACGTCGCCGACGCAGTCACCGACGACGAGAAGGTCTCCATCGACCCGATTATCGCGTCCAACGACATCGACCCTCACTCCTACGAACCGGCCGCAGCCGACATGGCAAAGGTAGAGGACGCCGATATTCTCGTCGCAGGTGGCGGGCATTACGACGCATGGCTGACCTCCTCTCTGCGTGACGCAAAGGACAAGGTCATTATCTCTGCGCTACCGCAGGAAGAAGGCCACGACCACGATCATGACCATGATCACGAAGGTCACGACCACGACCATGAGGGTCACGACCATGATCACGAGGGCCACGATCACGACCATGAGGGTCACGACCATGATCACGAGGGCCACGATCACGACCATGAAGGCCACGAGCATGATGGCGAAGGTCACGACGACCACGAAGGCCACGAGCATCACCACCATGACGGCGAAGCCAACGAACACGTCTGGTACGACACCGATGCGGTTGAAGAAACTGCAGAGCAGCTCGCCGAAGCTCTGACCAAGATGGGCGCCAAGGCCGACACCAAGGCTGTCGACAAGGAAATCAAGGACATCGAAGAGGCCAAGAGCAAGCTCGAGGCCGCTAAGGTTGCTCAGGTTCACCCGCTGGCCGATGACATCCTGAAGGACACGAAGATCAAGGACATCACCCCGAAGGGCTACCGTCAGTCCACGCTGAATGAGTCCGAGCCGTCGGCAAGCGATGTCAATGAAATGCTCAAGCTGATCGAGTCCGGCGAGCTGGACTACCTCATCGACTCGCCACAGACCCACGACCAGGTCTCGCAGCGACTCGTCGAGGCAGCCAAAGCAAAGGGCGTTAAAATCGTCGATGTTTTTGAGTCACCCAGCACTGACCAGTCGTTCTTTGACCTCTACAAGCAAACCCTTTCCGATATGGAGTCCGCATAACTTTGCCCTCACTGACTTTTACTGACGCAGCCGTCGAACCGCTGTGGTCCGGTCTGAATTTGGATATCGAGCCCGGCGAGTTCTTGGCCATCCTGGGTCCGAACGGCGTCGGCAAATCCACGCTGCTGACCACCGCCCTTGGCATGCGACGGCTGACTCACGGTTCAGTAAAAGTCGACGGAAACCTGGGCTACATTCCGCAGCAGCGGATGTTCGAGCCCTCGCTGCCCATTCGGGTTCGCGACCTCGTCGAGCTGGCGGCCGGCAAGAACCGCTCCGCCACCGACCAGATGCTGGACTTTGTCGGCGCAACGGGTATTGCGGACCGTCGTGTCGGCACGCTCTCTGGCGGTCAGCAACAGCTTGTGCGCCAGGCGCAGGCGCTCGTTTCGGCACCGGATTTTTTGCTTTGCGACGAGCCTCTGCTCTCCCTCGACCCTGCGGCACAACGGACCACGGTCGAGCGCCTGGACCGGCATCGCCGGGAAAATGACACGGCAGTCGTCTTTGTCACCCACGACATCAACCCCATCCTGGGCGTCTGTGACCGGGTGCTCTACCTGACGCCGCATGGACATGCGGTCGGATCGGTCGAGGAAATTATCACCTCAGAGACGCTCTCGGAGCTCTACCAAACCAAAATTGTGGTTGCCCGTGTCGAGGGAAAGTTGGTTATCGCCTAATGACCCTACTGGCTCAGTATTTCTCCGACACCGCCGCTCTACTCCAGGTCGGCTTCGTCCACAATGCCCTCATTGCAGCGGCACTGCTTGGGCTGATTTCCGGCATCATCTCGCCCCTGATTGTCATGCGGCAGATGAGCTTCACGGTCCACGGCACCAGTGAGCTGGCACTCATGGGCGCATCCGCGGCTCTATTACTGGGTGTCAGTGTCAGCAGCGGCGCCATTATCGGCTCGGTGCTCATCGCAATAGTCCTGGCAGCACTGTCGCTTCGAGGGCGCCAAGATGCGGTTGTGGGCGTGGTTTTGAGCTTCGGCATGGGCTTATCGGTGCTGTTTATCCACCTCTACCCTGGCCGGACAAGTACCGCGTTTTCACTTCTCACCGGCCAGATCATTGGTCTGACTGACACTTCTCTATGGACGATGGCCATCGTCGCGGTCATCGTCGTCGGCGGCGTTGCCTGGAAATGGCGGCCGCTGCTATTCGCCTCCGCTGACCCCATCATGGCCGCCGCCTGTGGTGTCAACGTCAAGGCGCTATCGATCTACTTCGCGATTCTCACCGGTCTCGTCGCCGCCCAGGGCGTGCAAATTGTCGGCTCCCTGCTCGTCATCGCCCTGATTATCACCCCGGGTGCCGCGGCCGCATTCGTCACTGCCTCGCCGGTGAAGGCCATCATCCTGTCGACCATCTTCGCCGAGGTCGCGGCTGTCGGCGGCATCGTCCTCTCGCTCGCACCGGGCATCCCGGTCAGCGTTCTAGTGACGACAATCGCGTTTGTCCTCTACCTGATTTGCTACGCCATCGGAACGGTGCAGTCGCGTAAGGCAACGCGTGACGACGTTCAGGCTGCCAAGTGGAGCAAATAGACACATACGCTTTTCGGAGTGGCTTTTAAAACAACAAAAACATCGGGCAGCTCCTCGAGTGACGATTGCGGAGAAGGTGCGTCCACCTCCCCTCTCGCCACCGAGGGGCTGCCCGTATTTTTACTGGATTCTCTAAAAGCAGACTCCAATACCCCCGCTCTTTTTAAGACTGCGAGGCTGCCGAAATGGGGTGACCCGGCAGACAGAAAAACTAACGCTGAGGATGTCGTGGTCTGACATCTCAGTGACCCAAAAGCTAGCTGTACAAGCCACCGCTAGGTCCGTGAGCATCCCTAAATTACGGCCAATTACGCCCCCATTTCTAGGAGCATGATTTGCCCGCCCTCCCCTTCAGGAAACTACGGATAATTTTCTGTTGGAAGTGATAATAACGCCGTCATTTCTGCAGCGCACGCCGGAAATAGAATTATCTTTAAAGCGCTGAACTACTGGGGGTAGCCATAAGTACCGGCCGCCATTTAGAACGCAAAATACCCCACGTAAACGCCATTACTATGACGAATTGGTAATGGTGCCTACGGGGGTATCAAATGCGCTACTGGCTACTCTTTGCCCGGCGCTGGCGGGCAAACTCACTCAGAGTCACGCCGGCAGCAACGGAAGCGTTGAGCGACTCAACCCAACCGGTCATCGGAATGGACATGATGGTGTCACAGGTATCGCGCACCAGGCGCGAAAGTCCCTTGCCCTCGGAGCCGACGACCATAACCACCGGGGTGGTGCCGTCGTAAGTGTCCAGAGTGTGATCGCCACCGGCATCCAGTCCAACGACCTGGTAACCAGCCTTCTGGAACTGCTTGAGCGAGCGCACCATGTTGGTCGCCCGCGCAACCGGCAGACGCGCAGCAGTACCAGCAGAGGTACGCCAGGCGACGCCCGTAATGGCAGCCGAGCGACGCTCCGGAATCACCACACCGTGACCACCAAAGGCCGCCACCGAGCGAATGACCGCACCCAGGTTACGCGGATCAGTGATGTTATCCAGGCAGACGATAAGGCCCGGCTCACCGGTCTGGGCCACAGAATCAATCAGATCTTCGACAGATGCGTACTTGTACGGCGGAATCTGCAGGCCGATACCCTGGTGCATGGTGTTGCCGGTCATGGTGTCCAACTCGTGGCGGGGTACCTCGCGAATCGGGATACCACGGGAGTTAGCAATACGCACTGACTCCTGCAGGCGCTCGTCATTGTCGGTACCCAGCGCCACAATCAGCGCGGCCGCTGGCACCTTTGCATGCAGGCACTCCACGACCGGGTTACGGCCAACTACCAGCTCGGTGCCATCCCCCTTGCGCTCATGACGCCCCGAGTCACGGCGGCGCTTCTCTTTCGCCCGCTTATGAGCTGCGTGATAAACGCGGTCCTCTGCTTTCGGGGTCGGCCCCTTGCCACGCAAGCCACGCTTTTGGCCACCGGAGCCGCCAACGTTCTTCTTGCTTGCCTTGCGCACTGCACCACGACGACCGTTGCCTGCCATAGCTACCTGCTTCCTGTTGTTAATAGTTTTCTTTAGCCTAAAGCCAGCTTTTCAGCCCTAGTCAGCGACAGACCATGCTGGACCATCCGCGGTATCAGTTACCTCGATACCCGCTTCCTTCAGGCGGTCGCGCACAGCATCAGCCGTAGCCCAGTCCTTCTCTGCACGAGCCCGGGTGCGTTCCTCCAACTGGTGCTCAACCAGCACACCGAGCGCATGCATTGCTGCATCAGAACCGGAATCGGAGGTTGCCCACTGCTCATTCAGCGGATCGAATCCAAGGACTGCGGCCATAGCGCGGACAGCACCGGCAATCTCCTTGGCCTTGGTCTCGTCGCCGTCGGCAAGCGCCTGATTGCCTCCACGAACAGCGTTGTGGATTTCTGCGAGCGCGCGCGGGACAGCGAGGTCGTCGTCGAGCGCTGCTTCGAACGCCGGCGTCCACTCACCGATTTCGATATCGCCGAGCTTATCGACGGCACGGTGCATAAACGCCTCGATACGACGGTAGCCCGCTGCCGCTTCCTGCAGAGCCTCCTCGGAGTACTCCAGCACGGAGCGGTAGTGCGCACTGCCGAGGTAGTAACGCAGCTCAACCGGACGAACCATGGTCAAAATGTGCGGCACAGACAAAACGTTGCCGAGCGACTTCGACATCTTTTCACCGGACATGGTGACCCAGTGATTGTGCATCCAGTAGCGAGCAAAGCCGTCGCCGGCTGCGTGCGACTGCGCAATCTCGTTTTCATGATGCGGGAACTGCAGGTCGAGGCCGCCACAGTGGATGTCAAACTCCGAGCCCAAGTAGTAGGTGGCCATGGCGGAGCACTCCAGGTGCCAGCCCGGCCGGCCATTGCCCCACGGCGTCGGCCACGAGGGCTCGCCCGGCTTAGCCGCCTTCCACAGTGCGAAATCGTGCGCACCGCGCTTGCCCGGAGTATTGGTCTCGCCCTGCTCCATCTCGTCGACGCGGTTGCCGGACAGGCTGCCGTAGTCGCTGCCTTCAGCCTTGGACCAGGCATCCACGTCGAAATAGACGCTGCCGTCGACGGCGTAGGCGAAGCCGTTATCCATCAGACGCTGCATGTACTCCACCATCTGAGTGACATGTCCGGTGGCACGCGGCTCAACGCTCGGCGGAAGAACACCGAGCTGGTTGTAGGCCCAGGTAAATTCGCGCTCAAAGCGGGAGACCCACTCCCACCAAGGGCGGCCGTGCTCGGCGGCCTTATTCAAGATCTTGTCATCGATATCGGTGACGTTACGCACAAACGCGACGTCATACCCCTTGGCGATCAGCCAACGGCGCAAGATATCAAAGGCCACGCCAGAGCGAACATGGCCAATGTGCGGCTGAGCCTGCGGAGTCGCACCGCACAGGTAAATGGAGGCATGCCCCTCGCGGAGAGGCTCAAAATCCTTCAGTTGGCGGGTTGCGGTATCGAAGATTTGAAATGTCACAGCCCCGAGCATAGCGGGGAAATAGATACGGGTGAAAAAGAGAAAACGGCTAGCGCACACGGGCAATGTGTGTGCGCTAGCCGTTATCCGGAAAAGTGCAGAAAATCCCTACTGGGTGGAAAACCGATAAGGGGGCTCGACTTATGCGTCTGCGTCCAGGTCCACCGGCTTATCGTCGGCTTCATCCTTCTTCTCACCAGCGGCACCTTCCTGTGCCAGCGCGCGGTGACGCTCGATAGTGGCATCGACGCGGGCAAAAACTTCCTCGACCTTGGCCTCATCAACGCCGTCGGCAAGCGCGAGCTCACCGACGAGAACCTGGCGAGCCTTGCTCAACATACGCTTTTCGCCGGCGGACAGACCGCGGTCCTGATCGCGGCGCCACAGGTCACGAACCACCTCAGCGACCTTGTTAATGTCGCCCGAACCCAGGCGCTCCTGGTTGGCCTTGTAGCGACGAGACCAGTTGCCGGCCTCTTCCACGTCGGTCTCACGTAGCACGGAGAAGACCTTCAGCAGTCCCTCTTCACCAACAACATCGCGGACACCGACCAGCTCGGCATTCTTGGCGGGCACCTGGATATTCAGATCACTCTGCAGAATCTGCAGTACAAGGTACTGAACGGTCTCACCGTTAAGCTCTCGTTCAATGATGTTTTCGATTTTCGCAGCTCCGTGGTGCGGATAAACTACGGTATCGCCAATGCTGAATTCCATGTAATGCACACGCCCTTTCCAACGGCCTTCCACCCTATCATGTCCCCCCATGATTTTACGGGTAGTATGAGAACATCTTAGGAAGACACTAAGGTGTTCTTTAAATACTGAAAATCCTATCGCCCATCCTCAAGCTACTGGAGGAAATCTAGTCATGGCCTTCAAGTCCGTACTTCGCCGCAGCGCTCTCATCACCGTCTCCGCAGCATCTGCAGTTGCACTTGCTGCCTGTGGCGCCGGTCAGATTTCGCAGACCGCAAATCAGCACCCGGCTGTCGACGGTGCGATGAACGGCGGCGAAGATGCTGCCGGCAAGGGTGCTGAGAACACCAACTCGGCTCTTGGCTTCGTCAACATCCGCGACGCTCACATCCTGGTTGACCCGGAGGCTGGTACCGCTGGTCTGAAGTTCTCCGCCAGCAACCAGCAGCGCGCTACCGAGTCGGTCTACACGCTGAAGTCCGTCACCGTTGAAGGTATCGGCGAGGTTGAGCTGAAGAAGGTCGCTGAGACTCCTTCCTTCGCTAAGGCTGCCAAGGGCGAGAACTCCTTGCCGCGCGAGTGCCAGATTGTTGCCGGCCCGAAGTCCGTCATCGATCCGCTGGCTAAGACCGCTAAGGACAACACCGGCTGCATCGCGTACTACACCAATGAGCTGGACCCGGCCACCCTGGTTGGCGACAAGAGCAGCGCTGCTGGCCAGAACCGCGAGGCCACCTTCGAGTTCACTGACCCGCAGGGCAACACCAACACCTACGACCTGGACATCACCGTCTCCGCTGACATTCTGGAAGCTGGCGCACCGAACCGCGGTGCTGACGGCATGATTGAAACCAAGTAAGCGCAGTACAGCGCGTTCCCTGCGCTGTTCGTGCGCAGCGCACTATCAGCGCTGGTACAGCGCAGTCCTGTCCCGCAAATAACGCGAGGAGCTTCATCGAGCGGGCATGGGCGATTGGTCGCTTGATACGGGCCACGGCGGTACAGTCAGTCCTTGACACATGTCATTGACTCTGCCCTGGCCCGTTCTCGCGTATCTGGGGCAATTTTTTAGCGACATTTCCCGCACATCCCGCACCAAACGTTGTCGGGTCTGTCGCCCCCTCGTTTGAAGCAAAGGTGGTTGCACCGTGGCCAAGACCAAAGACGAAGCCTACGAATGCTCGGCATGCGGTTGGCAGGTGTCAAAATGGGTCGGCCAATGTCCCAACTGCAAAGAGTGGGGCACGCTGGAGAAGGTCACTATCCGCTCCAGCAGCGGGAAGTCCGGCTCCACCCTTGAGGACAAAATCGCCGCCCGGGCAGCCAAGCAACGTCGCCGGAGTGCTGCCGCAACGGAGCCCGGCACGCGGGGCGGTCGTCGTAAAGCATCTTCCACTTCCGTCGCGGCTGAGAGCCAGCGTTTAGCACAGCGCGCGCTTGACGACGAGGCGGAGGAACGTTTCCTCGCCGAGACATCCGCAACAGATCGAATCCCCACTTCTTCTTCTGAGCTGACGGCCATTACCGGGATTTCCGCCAAGGCTGCGCACGCGGTGCGCACGGGCATCGGTGAGCTGGATCGGGTGCTCGGTTCGGGTATTGTGCCGGGTTCGTTGGTGCTCTTGGCCGGCGAGCCGGGGGTTGGTAAGTCGACGTTGCTGCTGGAAGTGGCCTATCGCTGCGCGGAAGGCGATTTGGGGCCGACACTTTACGTCACAGGTGAGGAGTCGGTCGGTCAGGTGCGGCTGCGTGCCGAACGCACTGGCGCGCTGTCGGACTCGCTGTACCTGTCGGCGGTGTCGAATATCGAGGACGTCATCGATCTGACGCTAGAGCTCTCCCCCGGTCTGCTCATTGTGGACTCCGTGCAGACGATGCGTGCCGACGTCGAAGGTGCTCGCGGTGGCGTTGCTCAGGCCCGCGCCGTAACCTCTGCCCTGGCGGCGTTGGCAAAGGAGACCGGGACTGCGATTTTCTTAGTAGGGCACGTGACCAAGGACGGCAATGTGGCCGGCCCGCGCACGATGGAGCACCTGGTTGATGTGGTGCTCAACTTCGAAGGCGATAGACACTCGGGGCTACGCTTCTTGCGGGGTCTGAAAAACCGCTTCGGCAGCACCGATGAGGTGGGCTGCTTCGAGCAGACCGCGGGCGGTATTGCGGAAGTTGAGGATCCCTCGGGGCTGTTTTTGCATCACCGAACGCCGACCTCGGGAACTGCAATTACCGTGGCCATGGATGGCCGCAGACCGCTGCTGGCGGAGGTGCAGGGCCTGGTAATCAACACTGAGGCACATAATCCACGACGCAATGTCTCTGGTCTCGACCCGAGGCGCGTGCCGATGGTCGCGGCCGTGCTGACTGAACACGGTAACTTCAAGCAATTAGCCCGCATGGAGATGTACGTGTCCACCGTCGGCGGAATGACGCTGTCGGAGCCTGCCGCGGACCTGGCGATTGCGCTGGCACTGGCCTCATCCATGACTAAGCGGACCTTCCAGGACAAAACCATTGCACTCGGCGAACTGGGGTTGGCCGGCGAAGTGCGGCGAGTGACCGATTTGGAGTGGCGCCTTAAGGAAGCTCATCGAATGGGCTTCGACACGGCAATTGTGCCCAGAGGCGCAAAAGGCCCGGCAGGGATGCAACTGCTGGAAGCAGGCACCGTTGCCGAGGCCATTGAGCTTGGGTTAGGAGCTAAGCGCTAGCGCATGTTGAACGTGTAGGCGTCAGAGTTGTTGTCACCAATCACGCCGTAGAAGATGTACGACCCGGAGGGAACTGGGACCCGGTCTTCTTCGGAGCACTTGTTCGGCGCCGAGGTCAGACGCGACCAGGTGGCGGCATAGTTGACTTCCTCGCCCGGTGCCAATACCAGTTCACCGTGGCCTTCGGAGTCATTGCAGTCCACATCCGACCAGACTCGCTCATACGTTGCCAGGTCGTACACCTCGAAGCGCAACTGCTGCTCATCAAGGTTCACGCGGCATTCACCGCCGGTGGGATTGTGGACGGTAATCGCCAGAGTCGGCTGCTCATCGCCGTAGTTCGGCTGATCCGAGGTGGCCGTCACCTGCAGATCTGCAAGGGTACAGTCCTTTTTGCTCGCAAGCGCCGCCTGAGCGTTATCCTTCGCGGAGTCTTCGCCTTCCTTGTCGCCCTTCTTGGCGTCCTTGTCAGACTTGTCAGACTTGTCGTTCTCCGAGTCCTTGTCAGACTTAAGCGCGTAAGGTTCCTTGGGCTGTTCCGGAGGAGTCACCTCTTTCCCGTCATCCCTGGTGACATTCACCGGTTCAGAATCCTCGCTGTCCCGGTTTACCAGTGCGGAAATACCCCAGCCCAGGAGAACGAGGATGATAACGAGCAACACCGCCGCGGCGATACGCCGACGCCGGTAGATTTCTGGAGGCAGCTTATTGGTCACACATTTAGGTTAGCGGGTTCTCGCTGACTCCATGGGTAACGACGGTCTCAGCGCGTCCGTCCTCCAAGCGGTACCGCATACCGACAACGCCTACCTCGCCGGTCACCAAGCGCGACGAAATCTCCGGAGAGCGATCAATAATGTGATTAACAATCTCGCGCACGTGGCGACGCTCAAATTCGTCGATTTCAGTCTCGCCATCCTTGCGAGCCGCCAGCAGCGACGGGGTGACTTTCTCAATCAGCACACGCTGGAAACCACCCGGCAGTTCGCCACCATCCAGTGCATTCTTCGCCGCAGCCACAGCGCCGCAGGACTCGTGACCGAGAACAATCACCAGCGGAACTCCAAGACCATCAACTGCGAATTCCAGCGAAGCCAGCACCGACAGGTCAGTAATCTCACCGGCAGTACGGATCACAAATACATCGCCCAAGCCCTGATCGAAAATAATCTCCACCGGAGCGCGGGAATCCGAGCAAGCCAGCACAACGGCCTTCGGCTTCTGCCCCTGCGTCAGCTGCTTACGACGAACCAAGTCCTGGCGAGGATGCGCAGTCTTGCTCTCGCAGAAGCGGAGGTTTCCGCGCACCATCGATTGCCATACACTCTCAGGAGTCCTCTCAGAATTGCTCATAGCTATATTGTGCAACGACTCTGCTGTTTATGGGAAAGCGAGAAGGTAGATTGACCTCTGCAATTAACCAATCCGACGACTTCGACGAACACGTCGATGCCGCCTTACGTGATTGGTATCGCACCAACATGCGGCCACTTCCCTGGCGCGAAGAAGGCACTTCACCATGGGCTGTGCTCGTCAGCGAAGTGATGAGTCAACAGACTCCCGTCGCCCGCGTCATCCCCTCCTGGCGCGCCTGGCTGGAAAAATGGCCCACCCCAGCCGATTTGGCAGTCGCGCCCAAGGATGAAGTCCTACGTATGTGGGGAAAACTCGGCTACCCCCGACGTGCACTCCGGCTGCGTGAATGCGCAGAAAAGATCGTCGAAAAGCACGACGGCGAAGTACCAAGCGACGTGAACACACTGTTAGCCCTTCCGGGGGTAGGAGACTACACAGCTCGGGCAGTAGCGGCGTTTGCTTTTGGCGCGCGCACGCCGGTGGTGGACATCAACGTGCGCCGCGTACTCCGGCGACACCGCCAGGGCACGTACCTACCCGGCATCGCCAAACGCACAGACATGACGCTCGTCAAAGAGTTCCTACCACTCGACCCCACGACTGCGGCCGAGACCTCTGTCGCACTCATGGAACTCGGCGCTACTGTCTGTCGAACGACACCCGAGTGCGAGGCCTGCCCCATCGCCACCAGTTGCGCCTGGATTGCCGCCGGTCGCCCCGAACCCGAAGACCACGAAATCGCCGCTGCGAAACGGCGCGTGCAGAAGTTCGAAGGCACCGACCGTCAAGTCCGGGGCTTGCTTCTCGACGTGCTCCGCGCCGCCGACTCCCCCGTCGAACAGACCGCTCTGGATGCGGTCTGGGATGATACGCATCAGCGTTCCCGCGCATTGTTTTCCCTGCTTGACGACGGACTTGCGGAGCAAACCTCCGATGGCCGCTTCCAGTTGCCCCGTTAGAACCCAGACAATGCTCCGGTAAAGACCAGATTCGAACAAGTGCGTTGCCTAGAATTGGGAACATGAATGCCACGCCCCATCGACCTCAGCGCCAGCGCTGTCTCTTTGGGGCTAGTAAACGCAGAATCGCGCTGAGCATGGTACTTGGAGTTGCTCTTCTGAGCTCTAGCGTGGGAACGCTCGGTGGTTGCTCGGCGGTGGATGGTCTAGGAGCAACTGGCTTCGGTTCCTCGGATTCTGACTCTTCTACGGTGAAGCGATTGCCTCCAGGTCAGGTAATTACGAAGACGCCATTTCCGGTCAATGCGCCCGCACGCGCACAGCGGGTCGTGTTTTCCTCCACAGGCGCACGCGACCACCGCCAGACAGCCGTGTCCGGCACGATTTTGCAGCCCTATACCCGCTGGTCGGAGAAATCCCCGCGCCCACTGGCAGTAATTGCACCTGGAACTCTCGGTATGGCTGATAACTGTGCCAGTTCGGTTGCCCTGCGCTACGAAGCGCCTCCGACGCCTCCGGCACCTCAGTTGCTGGCACAGGGATGGAATGTTGCCATCGTGGATTACCAGGGGCTCGGCACGCCTGGGGTACATCCGTATCTCAACCGTGAGGTTGCCGGGAATAACACGCTCGATATGGCGCGAGCGGCTATTGAAACTTTACAACTGCCTACAGACACTCCCATTGCGCTGTTCGGCTACTCACAGGGCGGAGGCGCCACCGCTGCAGCGGCCGAGCTCGCCGATGAGTATGCCTCGGAGCTGAACATCCGCGCTGTTTACGCCGGGGCTATTCCGGCCGATCTCACCGACACTGCACTGCATATTCGCGGCTCGGCGCTGGCGGGGCTCGTCGGTTACTTCATGAACGGCTTGATTGCAGAGTACCCAGAGGCAAAAGAACCAATCGAGCGCATGCTGAGCCCGCTGGGGCAGGATTTCCTGAAGCTCACGGCCGATGAATGCATTGGCGCCACTGTCGAACGTTGGCCTCGCAATGACACCAAGGCATTTACGGCCAACGACTTGGGGATAGCGGAGAATCTGCGCTCGCCGGAGCTCTCCCCCGTCGTTCGGCGCCACGTGGAAGAACAAGCTCTGGGGACAAAGACTCCCAGTATGCCCGTATTCGTTACCCATAACGCGTTGGATGATGTGTTACCCGTGACGTCGGCACGCAAACTTGTGCAGAAATGGCAAAAGGCCGGCGCCGACATCACCTACGTGGAGGTCGACACTGACCTCGGTGATGGGACGCACGGCCTTGCCTACGTGCTCACCCACGACGAGATGCTTGCGTGGGTGAATCAGAAAATGGGGTACTAGTGTGCTAGCGCACTAGCTGTACTGACGGTGAAATGCTCACCGACAGCCATCAGCCACTAACTACTTCTTCTTCCAACGACCGCGGAAGGTCAGGCCCTTGCCCAGTCGGACGGTGTAACCGCCGCGGCTGTTAATGGTCACCGGACCGATACGCTTAGAACCAGAGACTCCCGAACCCGAGTAGTTCAGCCACGTGTCCTTGTCCAGGTTCTGCTTCTTGCGAAATTGGAGCCCCATTTAGTTCTCTCCCTCGGAGTTATCGGATTCGACCTCGGCAGCGGCCTGGTCGGCAGCACCTTCGATGTCGTCGGCTTCAACACTCAGGGTGCCATCAGCGCTGCTGAGAACGTCCTTGTCTTCCTCAGACTCCCCCAGAGCACCGCCGTCGGCATCAACGTTCCCGGCCTTGCCCTTGTTGGTGAAGGTGAACTTCGCCTTGTCGACGTCCTTGGACTCGCCATCCCAGCCTTCGACATCGATGAAGACGGTCTCGCCGAGACCGACCTCACCGTAGAGAATCTTCTCGGAGAGCTGATCCTCAATCTCGCGCTGGATCGTGCGACGCAGCGGACGGGCACCGAGCACTGGATCAAAGCCACGCTTGGCCAGCAGGTTCTTGGCGCGGTCGGAAATCTCCATGGTGATGCGCTTCTCGTCGAGCTGGTCGCTGACGCGGGCCAGCATAAGGTCGACCATCTGGACAATCTCAGCCTGGCTCAGCTGCTTGAAGACCACAATCTCGTCGATACGGTTCAGGAACTCCGGACGGAAGTGCTTCTTCAGCTCGTCGTGGACCTTGTCCTTCATCCGCTCGTACTTGCCATCTTCATCGGCCTCGCCGACCCCCGAGAAGCCCATACCAACAGCCTTGGAAATGTCGCTGGTACCCAGGTTCGAGGTGAAGATCAGAACCGTGTTCTTGAAGTCCACCACTCGACCCTGCGAGTCAGTCAGACGACCGTCTTCCAGGACCTGCAGCAAGGTGTTGTAAATCTCCTTGTGGGCCTTCTCAATCTCGTCGAAAAGCACGACGGAGAACGGCTTGCGGCGCACCTTCTCGGTGAGCTGGCCGCCCTCTTCGTAGCCGACATATCCGGGAGGAGCACCGAAGAGGCGCGAAGCGGTGAAGCGGTCGTGGAACTCACCCATATCAATCTGAATGAGTGCGTCTTCCTCACCAAAGAGGAACTCGGCCAGGGCCTTCGACAGCTCGGTCTTACCAACACCAGACGGGCCGGCGAAGATAAACGAACCGGACGGACGCTTCGGGTCCTTCAGACCAGCGCGGGTACGACGAATAGCGCGGGAGACAGCACTGACGGCCTCTTCCTGACCGATAATGCGCTTGTGCAGCTCATCCTCCATGCGCAGCAGACGCGAGGACTCTTCCTCGGTGAGCTTGAACACCGGAATGCCAGTCCAGGAAGCCAGGACCTCCGCAATCTGCTCCTCACCAATCTCAGCGATGGTGTCGGACTCGCCCGCACGCCACTTCTTCTCGCGCTCGCGGCGCTCTTCGCCCAGCTTGCGCTCCTTGTCGCGCAGACCAGCTGCCTTCTCAAAGTCCTGCTCGTCGATGGCGGCTTCCTTCTGGCGGCGCACATCGGCGATCTTGGAGTCAATCTCCTGCAGGTCAGCCGGGGCAGTCATGCGCTTGATGCGCATGCGAGCACCGGCCTCATCGATCAGGTCAACGGCCTTATCCGGCAGGAAGCGGTCGTTGATGTAGCGGTCGGAGAGCGTAGCTGCGGCAACCAGAGCCTTGTCCGAGATGGATACGCGGTGGTGAGCCTCGTACTTATCGCGGACACCGCGCAGAATCTCGATAGTGAGATCCACACTCGGCTCCGGCACGTTCACCGGCTGGAAACGACGCTCAAGAGCGGCGTCCTTCTCAATGTGCTTACGGTACTCATCCAAAGTGGTAGCACCGATGGTCTGCAGCTCACCGCGAGCCAGCTTCGGCTTCAGAATCGAGGCTGCATCAATTGCGCCCTCGGCGGCACCGGCACCAACCAGCGTGTGAATCTCGTCAATAAACAGGATGATGTCACCGCGCTGGTTAATCTCCTTGAGCACCTTCTTCAGACGCTCCTCGAAGTCACCGCGGTAACGGGAACCCGCAACCAGCGAGCCCAGGTCGAGAGAGTAAAGCTGCTTATCCTTCAGCGTCTCCGGCACACGACCGTTGACAATGTCCAGTGCAAGCCCCTCCACGACGGCGGTCTTACCAACACCAGGCTCACCAATCAGCACAGGGTTGTTCTTGGTGCGACGAGAAAGAACCTGCATAATGCGCTCGATTTCTTTCTCGCGGCCAATAACCGGATCCAGCTTGCCCTCACGTGCAGCAACGGTCAGGTTACGACCGAACTGATCAAGCACCAGCGAACCCGACTGGTGGTTACCCTCCTGCACACGAGCGCCGGAAGTAGCACCGACCGGACGCTGCTCCGGAGAACCATCGGACTCATCGCCCTGGAAACCGCTGAGCAGCTGAATAACCTGCTGACGTACGCGCGGCAGGTCAGCGCCGAGCTTAACCAGGACCTGAGCAGCAACACCTTCGCCCTCACGAATCAGGCCGAGCAGCAGGTGCTCAGTACCGATGTACTTGTGACCCAGCTGCAGAGCCTCGCGCAGAGAGTACTCCAGCACCTTCTTTGCACGCGGGGTAAACGGCACGTGACCGCTCGGCGGCTGGGAGCCACGACCAATAATGTCGACTACCTCAGAGCGCACAGCATCCAGGGAAATACCCATGGACTCCAGCGCCTTGGCAGCTACACCGTCGCCTTCACTAATCAGGCCGAGCAGGATGTGCTCCGTGCCGATGTAATTGTGATTGAGCTCGCGTGCCTCATCCTGTGCCAGGACGACAACGCGACGTGCTCGGTCCGTAAACCTCTCGAACATCACTGCCCTTTCAAGTGTCTATTTTTGCCGTAATTCAATAAAGGTTGTTTCACCTAGCTTAAACGCGACGCGACACAGATTAATCCCTATAGCCGTACGCCAGTAGCGAACAGCCTGGTCGAGAGAGGTATCACTGCTCGTACGGCAGCAAAAGCTCCCGGCGGCAATGCCACCGGGAGGAAACGAATGTTGGAATGAATTACTCCTGCGCGTTAAGCCAAACGCCAGACAAGAAGGAGTATTTGCACGGGATATCAGTCAGTCTCCATAATCTCCCACTCATACGGAGTCACTTCACCGCGCACCTCGTGGTACGGAGAACTGAAGTACAGGGTGCCATTCTTATTCAGGACCACGATCCCGTGGAAGCTGTACTTCTTCCCTTCCTTCAGTCGGAATGGCGGGCGCGAGGCATCCCAATTTCCACCGCTCATTCCGGCTTCCCAACTTCCAGATGCATCCTCGAGATCAAAGGTGACCAGATTGTGGGCGTTCTTCTTGTTACCCCACTTAGCTGTGGTCTGGCAGCGGAACATGTCCTGATTTACCGACCCACCACAGACTACGGTTTCTCCGTCTGTGGAATAGCTGACATAGTCACGGTTGATCTTGGGGTAGTTCGTAGCTGCATCGGCGACGGACGGATTGACAACAGCAAGCGCAGTGGCGGCAGTGATTGCGGCGGCTACAGCGGAAATCTTCTTGGTGAACATGATCTCAGATTAAAAACTCTCGGACACAAAAGAAACGGGAGTTCTCCCCGGGGAGTTCTCCCCTAGCTAAACCATGCTGGACTGCCCAAATCTGGACAGTGGTGCCATCAAACGCACCACGATTTATCCGCTTATGTCACCGGCACAATGCAGTCAGAGAGCGATGCTGTCCAAAGCAGCACGGTCAGAGCGCATGGCAGTCTGTGACGCACCGAGAATGGATTTATATCAATGGCTTTCAAACTATTCAGCTTCCGAAAGACCTTCCGCCCCACCCGCAACTCCCGGGTTACGCTATCGCGTTCTGGCCTCGGATATTCCTATCGCATGGGGCCCGTTCGGTGGACGAAGAATGCCCGTGGCGGCCGAACCACTACTGTGAACACGCCAATTAAAGGATTGACTTATCGCAAGTACCGTCGTTAAGCGAGCAGTTTCAAGTCGTCTGCAGTGACCAATCGTGCTTCGATTGCAGCGACAACTACCAGCTGCAGACGGCTCTTTTGATTAACCCGTTGCCACTCCTTGCTTGAGACCAGCCCCTTGCTCAAAGCGGATTCAAAAAGTGCGGTGCGGTAATGCTCGACTGCCTTTGCGGTCTTGCCTCCCAGCTTTCGGCCGGCCTCGGCATCGGTGCATGAAACCATAATGGTGTCGATTCGGCCGCGCAGATAATCCTCCGCATATGCAGCGATCAGAGCACGCTGGCGCTCCGGCAGCTCCCCAACCGAGATGGTTTCAGTCCCGTCAGTTGGCAGCACGACCTTCGCATCGGCGTGCTCAATATCCTGTTTAATCTGAATTTCGTACTGGTCATCCTTGACGGAAAAGCGGATGAAATACTCCGGGTAGCTCAAATCAAAACGCTGTTGCGGAGCCAGCCGGAATGACCGCGACACCTCCGGAATGTGCACCATTGCAGTCACGTGCTCGCAGTTATTGAGCAGAAACCACATTCCGGATTCCGCATACACATACATTGCTATGCGGTGCATGTAGCGGTTATCTTCGCCCACTTTGAGGTCGGCGTCACGCCCGATGGTCAATCCCTCACTCGGATTGGCAACAATCGCATCCCCACACAAATTATCAACCACAAGTGTTGGGAGCGATGTCACGTTGACCAGGCCTTTCTCTCGCACCACCAGCCACCAACCGCGAATCAGGAACCCTACCCAACGCTCCTGGGGGAATCGCCCAACGACGGCTGAAGTGACTGGCATTCATGATAGTTATCCGAAATATAACAAATATTCTCGGCGTTATCGCTTAATTCGTCGTGGTTTGCATTGCCCACGCCGCCACCGTGTCATAGGCAGCAGGACAAGGATCGCCTTCACTCAAAACGACAAATACCGGACGAAGCACTTCGGGACTGGATGGCGCAGAACTTTCCGCCGGCTGAACCAAGCAGTAATTAATCGGCCGTGTTGCCTCGGAACCTTCGCTGTTCACAGCTTGAAATGAGCCTGACGTTTGTAGGACATCCAGCCGGCGACCATCGGGCTCCATTCGCAGTTTCACCACTTCAGAGCCAGCTGGTTCAGCCACTGACCGGTTCTTGCTCACGGCATCCAGAATTTCACCCCGCCATTTGTCATTTTCAGCCTCTGCAATCGGCTTCTTCTCATCAATACCGTGGCGAAATGGCAGCAAGAATTCATCTGCCGAAGCAAACTGCGTCGCGTGATATGCAGCACCGTTGAATGTTCCCATCCGCTGAATCCCCTGCCAGCTCTTCTCACCGATGGGGACGTCGCTTAACGACGTAAGGGTCCATCGGTCACCCACCGGAATCCGAGGCCCCTTCGCCAAATCGGGAGCGCGAAGTCGCATCGGTTCCGCAGAACCTCCGATAGCTACTGGCTGTGCCAAGTGCTTGGCACTAAAGAGACCGCCATCTCCAATGCCGCTACGTTCGGCAACAACAATGCCACCACCAATAAGGCCTAGACATGCCACTACGGAGAACGCTGCAAGGGCTTTCTTCCGGTTCTTCGGATTGCGAACCTCGACGGCACCACCATTTAGCGCAGCAATGAGATCGCTAATAAACGCATTGCAGGATTCGTAGCGTTCATCGGCGTCAACCGCCAACGCCTTGGCGAAGACCGAATCAACTACCGCACCGAGGTTGGTAACCGGTCGCTTACCGCAGTGCAATTGCCGCGCACTGGCCGCGTCAGTAGCTGGAAATGCCTTATATCCCTGCAACAGCTCGAATATCGTGCACGCAAACGCATACTCGTCACTAGCTGCACTAATGCAACCCTTAGTGAAGATCTCTGGCGCCATGTAGGGCAATGAGCCGGCAACACGATTGGTCACGCCAACACTGTCGATTTCAGTGGCGGTTGATACACCGAAATCCACAAGCGTCGCGCTTAACACAAGCCCCGACGAATCTCGCTCTACGACGATATTTGATGGTTTTACATCACCATGAATCACCGCTGGTTCGTGCTTTGCTAGCCGATCTAGCGCGGTAGCAATCTCCACACCAATCGACATGACCTCGCTCTTATCGAAAGTGCGCGGCGGATATTCGGCCAGTTCAGCGCCCAACGAATTACCGCTAATAAGAGTCATGGTGAACCAAAGCAGGTTCCCGGCTCGCCCGCCATCGAACACGGTCACAACGTTGGGAACGTGAACAGTGGCTGCGATAGAAACCTCGTTCTGGAACAGTGCCTCCATTCGCTTAGAAGCACTGGCCTCTTCCGGCAGTGGGACGATTTTCAGTGCTTCGTTTCGGCCCAGCTTGGGATTTCGTACTCGAAAAACAGTCCCCATATTGCCGGCACCGATGAGAGCTTCAACCTCGTAGCCCTCAAAAATATCGCCTACCTGGGGAAGATTAGTCATCGGTTCCGTTGCCCAGACCCATCGAGATTACCCACCATAATCTGAATCCCAGACTCAGAGCGGCAATCATAATTAGGCGAAACTTCTTGGCATTCCATCGTCAGTGGCTGACCGTCATACTCAATCTCGATTGTCGTCTGCTTTGGCAGTGTTCCTTGCTCTTGCCGCTGTTTACTGAGCGCCCGCACTACCTCGTAATATGCTTCACAGTCCATATCGGAGCCCTGGTTTGACCAGGCACTCTGCAGCATCGGGCACGTCGGATCAACGGTCGACGCTAAGACCTCTGGGTCTACGAACCGATCGTCGGCAGGCGGTGCGATTGTAGTCGAGGTTGGTTCCTGATCATCGCCCACATAGTAGGACGGCGAGACTTCCACTTCGGTGCTTTCAGTGGTTTCAAACAACCCGTCGGCGTTATCCTGCTGGTTAGAGCGGAAATTTAGGATCCAGACCACCATTGCCAGGATGACGACAACCAGAATGGCGAGCACGAACAGCAGAATCTTCCGATTTCGACCATCAGTATCGGAATTTGCACCGCTGTCAATGTCATCGACGCCCGGGATTAGAGTGCGATCGTCGGTCATCAGTTATCTCCTTGGCTGACAGAAACCTTCATCATCGTCGTGCGAGCAGCCGAAATCTCTTCCTCATTCATCACACCAATGCGCACGTGGGATTCGATTGAGCGACCCGATGGAACGTGAGTGCCTTCCACGGTAATCATGCCGTCTGCTGCTACAAAGAACTTAACCTGAATTGGCTGACCCTTGGGCAACGGCGGGATACCTGTCAGCATAGATTCCGATCCACTAATGATGTCATTGAGAGCGACATCTTCGGATGGAACGTCACTGGCCTGCTGATACAGCGTCAAATCTACTTCCTCTTGGCCATCAGCTACGGTCGAATACTCCCGGACCACCGGCTCAGACAGGGGAATCATGTCATTCTGGTTGACCAGATAGTCGATGTACGGGTTGTTCAGATGATCGACAACTCGAATGCCAATCGACTTTGGCAATACATTTGCCACCTTCTTCTCCGACAGCGCGGCTAGCTGCCCGGCGTCAATCCCTGTCTCAGCCGCGATCTGCGCAATTGACTGCTGTTGGACAGCAGGGCTGGACTCAGCATTAACCACTCCCCCGAGCTTGCTGATCATCGCAGCAAGGGCAGCACCCTTAGCAACGGCTAGATCAGGCTCAACCAACAGTGGCTTCTTACCCGTCAGACGCTCCACCAGTTTGGTTACGGCGGTCATTCGCGAAGATCCACCCACCAGGATGACCTCATCAATTGTCAGTCCCGGCTCCTTTTCCTTTGCCGTCTCCAATACACGGGTCAAAGGAATCTCCGTCTGCTCGAGCAATGGCGCCGTGACACGCTCCAAGTCTTCGCGGGTAACGGCAATCTTGGCGCGGGAACCAGAGTCACTGGCAAGTCGCACAGTGGCGCTTTCCGCATTACTCAGCGCCTCTTTACAGTTCACCGTCTGCTCATGCAACTTAGCGACGAAGGTCTCATCGTTTTCCGCCTCCTCGTCACCAGTCTGCTCAATGAATTTATCCAGGATAAATTCACCAAGCGCCTTATCCCAGTCAGCACCGCCCAGTCGAGCATCACCGTCGGTGGCAATAACCCGGAAGGTGTTGTCAATCCCCTGCACAATCGTGGCATCGAATGTACCGCCTCCGAGGTCATACACCAGCAAGGTCTTGTCCTTTAGAGGCTGCTTGGAGTCGTAGTAGAGGGCCGCAGCAACCGGTTCTGCTACCAGCTCCAACACATTGAAATTAGCAATCTGCCCTGCGTTGCGAGTTGCCTCGCGCTCCTTCGCACCAAAATATGCCGGCACAGTAATAACTGCCGAAATCTCGTCGTCAGCTGCTTCGTCTGGAACCAACGAGCGCAAAATCAATGAAGAAATCTCCTCCGGGGTATACGCCTTCCCGCTGAAATTCCATTTCTTATCGGTGCCGATGCTCCGCTTCACCAGCTCGATGACGTCATTGGGGCTGAAGAGCTTCTCTTCACGTGCCAGCTTTCCGACAACGGTATTGGCCTTCGATTCAAACCACACCACACTTGGTGTCGACAGATCTCCGTCGAGGTTTTCTTGAATGACAGGAACACCCAGTGAGTCCACGTAGGAAATTGCGCTATTGGATGTGCCCAGATCGATGCCGTAAATACGTTCAGCCATGATTTTTCTCCTTATTCTGAAATCTGTTGGATTCTTGACTTCTTTTGCCGTGTCAGCGCTCTAGTTGTGTGCTGGCCGGACTCGAGCTGTGCTCTGTTCAGACTCGAGTTTTGGCCTAGTTGCCGCTGTGCCGGTACACCGTGACCGGCGCCTTGGCCACCACAATTGGACTGGTAGAACTGGTGAAGGTGTAGTAGTGCGAGATTCGTCGTGATGGCGCCAGCGTGCGGTGCAGCGCGGGGTTATCCGAATCCGCGAATTTGGTACGACGGTGAATTGAAGAATCAAAGGCATCGCCCACCTTCGCCTCTGTAATTGCCACTCCCATGGACTGAAGCGCATCTGCGATCGAGTCCTGCAGGAAATCCAGGGTCGAATACAGGTCACTGCCATCAGTTTCGGTAGTTTCTTCGAGCCGCGAAAGGTCAGCGCAAATCCCGTCATGGATGGCCGCCAACTTTTCCGCCAGCGGCATCAACTGGGCGTACCAACGACGATCAGTCAGCGCTTCCAACTCTTCACTTTGAGAGCGCAATACTGCGTTCATTGTGTCCAGCCGTGTTTGAATCAAATCCAACTGCTTTACGACGTTCCCGGCCGCAACACCTGCGGTACTTTCAGCATCCGTTTCTGGGAGCTCTTCCACTGTCGCGGGAGGAAAATCCTGCTGGGCTGGAACTCCTTCCGCGGTGTCTTCATCATGGCCAAACTCGGCACCACCAAATTCAACACCGTCAAATTCGACGTTCTCAACCTTGGACCATGCAGCTTCGTCGGTGTCTAGTTTTGGATCTCCGGAATACTCGACCGGCTCCTGACCTGTGGTATCACCATTGTCGACCGTGCCCCGGGGGCCGAAGGACTCATCAAAATTCGGCAGCGGGGCGAAATTATGCGCTCCACCGAAGTCAACCTCCGGATACTTAGGATCTCGTTCCTGATACTCATCAGCACGACCGTCTGAATGTTTAACCGACCTTTTATTTTCATCCTTTTTGTTATTAAAGAACCCCATTTTTATATTCCTTCCCCTTAGCGAATAGATAGGCAATCGACACAAATGTAATGATAAATATAGAAAATAGAACCCATCCTAATTCATAGAAATTATCATTTATAACCCCCATGGCAATGAAATATACGATTCCAAAAACAGCAATCCATCGTTTTGCCACTCGCTTCTTTACCAACGCCCACAAGATACCGACAAAAATAGCCAGAACCGGTACAGCAATAAATCCATTACCCTCCTGCATGAACTGCACTATTAAACCGAGCACAACAAATGGAGAAAGAAATCGTAATAACTCCTTGGCAATCGCATCCCCTTCACCGGCATGGGGCGTCTTAAAATCCGATTTTCCCCTTCCGGTATCAGCCTTCAAGACATCGTCTCGATTGACGTTTTGAAGGACGCGATTCTCAATTGTCGAATCGGAACTAGAACAGTAGGCTCCCTCAGCAATTTGCAATTCTTTACGAAGTCTCGTTGGGTCCAGCGACGATTCGTCGTTAAGCAGACCGAAAGTATGTCGAGTCACTAAATCCGCTGGATCATCGACTGCTTGCAACCTTCGAATAAGACCGGTGCGGGTTTCAGCCTCTGGCGAGCCGGTACGAAAACTCGCACCGATGGATTTAGTTGCACTCTTCAGCATGTCGCTATCGATCGGTTTGCCGTCAATAAAGCCTTCGGACTGTTCACGAAAACCGTTCGCAATGACATCTGCAATCGACCGAATGTCGGTATTTGCACTACTGGCCTCATCAAAGGCCGCCCAGACTCGTTTCTCCGCGTTGTTCGTCGGACCAGTCTCAATTTCCTGGCTATCTTCAACGTCGACGTATTCACGGAGCTCCATGCGGTTAGACGTTGGAACCAATATCCGATCAAAGAACTCTTCAAGCCCGTGCTCGGTAATCGCTTTTCCGCTGCCCTTTGCATACGGCTTCAAGAACCCCTCTTTAACTGCCTTCATCTGCACATCAGTGAAGAAGTACTGAGGACGCTGTACTCGTTTGAGAACAAGTCGAAAAGAAACACCGAACTTCTTTCGCACTGCGTCGACAAAATCTTCGGTGTGCAGCTCATCGATAATGTCCAGTGCGCGCTGGGACTGCTTACCGAAGAACAACAGGTCTCGAATTAAACGGACACGCGCTTCCCAAAAATCCGAGGAAGAGGCATCTCCGCCCATGGGAATGTCAGCAATCAGCTGAGCTAACTTGGCGCCCGTTGGCACTGCGCCTGGTGAAAATAGATTTCCAGCTAGGTTGTCTCGAACTGCGGGATTCAGACTCACATCTGCTCCTGAATCTCACTGATGCGAACACGCTGTTCTGGAGATAGGCCTGTCATAAACCGCCTGGCGGGATCTACTGCGATAAGCCATCCGGGGTCTACATGCTCCGGCAACAGTCGAATCATTGCCCTAGCAGGGCGTCCCGAATCAAGCGCGGAGACAGTTGTCAGAGTCTCTCCGTTGACGTTGGTGTCCTCTCGTTCTTCAAGTTCATAGGCAGTGCCGTAGGTGGAAAGCGCCTGCTTCATCTCTTCAAACGCCGCGGCAGTGTTGTAGTCGAATGCGGCGCGAGCGTAGATGTATTCCACTAGGACTACGAGAGCGAAAAGGATTAATGCTTCGAGCGAAATAAGGACGCTTTTAGACATAAGCGATGCTGCGGTGACTGCCAGCACCGTGATAATGAGGCCGGGAATCCAACTAGTCTGATTTCGCAAGAACCACATCGCAAACCCCATGGCGAATGGAATCAACATCGCCGTATCTGGATATGGCCCACTATTGATGGATTCCAAAATTCCGCCAATTATGAATCCGGCGATAATGAGTACGACTCGAAACATCCAGGGTGCCCACCAAACAAAAAATGGCGGAATGATACGACCTTCTTGATCTACACCAACACGGTTTGGAATAATTCCTTGATCCTCCAAATCACCGCGCCAACCTTTAGTACGATCTGGAACACCCTTCACAATATCTGTGGTTTTTGAGAAGTAGCTTTTGGCCACATCTTTCAGCTGTTGGAGGTTCATTAAACGGTTCTTTCCCTCAATCTTTTGTCCAACGATTAATTCGCTGAACCCGACAGGATTTAGTTAAACCTGCACGGGTAGTGAAAGTCACCGGGAGAACTCCCGTACCGCTTCTGAGGCCTCCGCTATAGCGTCGTCAAGCAGATGAAGAAAACGCTTATTCGGCGCTTAACTCGGAGGTTTTTAACGCCCATGACATCCCAGTTTCATTCAAAGCACGTTTTAGCTGTGGCAGCCGCCGCTGCTACCCTGACTCTGGTTGGCTGCTCAGGTATGCCCACTAACAACGCTGTCCCGGAGTCCCCCGCGGTGGTGACAGTTACAGAAACGTCCCCTGCTTCTGATGCACAATCCGAAACTCCTAGCTCGATTGAGAGCTCGACCGGGTCGGAAGAGCCAGAGCAGGAATATGCCAACAGTTCGCAGGATAAGAATTCTCCCAACAGCGAACTTTCAGACTCGGATGCCGACTCCGGTGCAGTAACGCTGAATAGCTCGATGGAGCTGACCAAAATTGGCGGCATGGAGCCCGGCAGTGCCAAGCGCCAAAACGTCAAGATTGACGCAACTGCTCACCAGAAAGAATTGGGCGGCTTCGACACTGCTCGGATCACGCTTCCCTTCGAGGGGGCCAATAGCCTGTTGACCTATCCCCTGGTTGATGGCGAAGCAAACGCGAGGTTGCTGTGGAATTTCAGCCAGTCTGGTGGTACGGAAACCTGTGAAAACAAGGTGGATGTCTACGATTCTGAGGGCAAACCGACTGCAAGTGCCAGCGCAGGTGTGACTGGACAACATACTCCTTGCCAGATCGTTCGCCGGTTTGGGGAGAAGGCCTACGCAACATTTACAGAACCCGGTGAATACATCGTTGCTGTGACAGCTCAGCAGCCAGGATTCGAACCAATCACAATCGCACAGAAGGTGAAGGTAGTCGGTTAAAAATGAACGCTCACGAACCCATCGATCCGTGGAATAGCAACCAGTCGGGCACTTCCGAGAAAGTGTCGGAGAGAGCTTCCGGCACTAAGTCCGGAAAGAGTAAACCTTTGACGCTGCCGCTCATCCTCGGCGCAGTCGGAGTGATTGTTGCCGGCGCGGCGGGGTTTGCCATGGGCGGTAAGAATGCTGAGTCCGAACTTGCAAGCGCGAGTGAAGAGATTTACTCGTTTCAACAGCAGGCAGAGGAGCGGGAAAGCGAGCTGCAAGCAAAGATTGATGAGCTGGAAGAAGCAAACTCGGAATTGGAAGACAAGAACACCAATTCCGACCAGGCCTCCATAGCCTCCTATTACTACAAAATGGCGCTCAGCTGGCTTAACGTGTGTGATGCTGGCGACTACATGCCGGAAGAGACTCACGCTGTGCCGACTAGCGTGAAGGACTTAGGTATTGGCTGTGGCTACAACTTTGAAGATTCCAATGGAACAATTCTCATTCTTGTTGGTGGAGCAGACGAAGACGCCCAGTCTCGTGCATCTACCATTAACGACCAGGACGGATACCTAGAAACCATCCGAACCGGGCATATACAGCTCAATGTGTGGGTATCCAATTCTGGCCCGTGGGATGATGCCGAACAACTGTCAACAGATATCGCCGACAATGTCAGCCATGCCGCTAAGCAGAATATGGCACAGGACACCGCAGGACAATAAATAGCGTCCCTGCCATAAACGCCCATGAACCCCCGCTCACTAGTGAGCGGGGGTTCATGGGTTACGTGGGGGGCCGATGATTCACAAAATCTACGGTGCCGATTAGAAAACTAATTGTTCACGCGGTCATCGTCATCGTCGTCATCAAAGTCATCGTGATCATCGTCGTCCATGCCATCGTCACGGTCATCATCCGTGTCATCAATGTCATCGCGATCATCGTCCAGCTCCTCAGTCGACGTCACCATAGTGGTCTGGACTGGAGTCGTATCGGATAGGTTCGCCCTTCGCCACCGAGTCGAGAGCGCAACTGGATAAGAACAGGTTTCAGGAGCTTTCCCCAAAAGAATCAGATCCAAACCAGAACCCCTCCCCGGCTAAGGTCAGCACCCATTGAGCTGCGAAAGAGAACTGATACTTGACTATCTTCACTGGTCACGCCACATATCTTCACAACTATTCGTTTCTGATAAAAAAATTTTGCAAAAAGCTACGCAAAAGTGACCTAGGACACTTATTCTTACTGTAAAAGAAACTAAATCGGCAGTCCTACCGATGAGGTTTCGCCTGATTAGGCCTCTCCGAAGACCACAGGACATGAACCACGGAAGATGAGTGACTATGACATCTAATCCACAGACCTCGATTCTCAATAAGGTGCGCAAAGCTTCGCGAGCTACCTCGGACCTCGTTCTCGGACTCGCACCGGTGACTCAGGCTGGCGTCCTCGGCTCGATGGGGCCCGGCGCGGCTGGTAAGGCATTAAGTTCCATCTACCGCTGGGACTTCCTGCCAGCTGGTCTCCTCGGCATTGCAGCCGGCCGCGATCCGCACCACACTGCGATTATTGATGATGGCGGCTCGCTGACCTACGAGGAGCTGCACGAGCGCTCCACTGCCCTGGCGCGAGCACTCCGTCACGGCGATATTCAGCAGCGCGACCGCATCGGTGTGCTGGCTCGCAACCACCGCGGTTTCATTATGGCTCTGTGTGCCCACGGTCGTCTCGGCACCGACCTGGTGCTGCTCAATACCGGCGCCTCCGCCGAGCAGACTCTGGCCGTAATTCGTGAACAGAAGATTGACTTCCTGTTCATTGATGAGGAATTCACTCACATGCTGCCGGAGGACTTCGATGAGTGCCCGGTCGCCGTGTCGTGGTTTGAAAACTACGGTGACACCTCCTGCGTTCGCGAGGGCTGGACCTCCATGCAGGAGATGCTGAAGACAGCACCGCCGGCAAAGTGGCCGACCGCCGAGCTGCCAACCCGCCCGCGCCGTGGCCGCGTTATTATTCTGACTTCCGGAACCACCGGCACTCCAAAGGGTGCCAAGCGTCCGGAGCCGCGCAGCTGGATGCCGGCATCTTCCATCATGAGCCGAATTCCTCTGCGTCAGCGTCGCCCGGCTTACCTTGCGGCTCCGCTGTTCCACACCTGGGGATTCGCGACTGCGCAGCTGTGCATCGCACTGCGTTCCACCATGATTATGCGCCGCAAGTTCGATCCAGCCGACAGCCTGCGCATTATCGAGCAGCACTCTCCGCACACCATCTTCCTGGTGCCGACCATGCTGCAGCGCATGATTGAGATTCTCCCGGACAACTACGACATCGGCGCGACATCGCTAAAGGTCATCGCATCCTGCGGTTCGGCTATTCCAGAGGGAATTGTCACCAAGACCCTCGAGCGCTTCGGGCCGGTTCTCTACAACCAGTACGGTTCCACGGAGGTCAGCTGGGCAACCATTGCTAACCCGGATGAGCTCAAGGCAAACCCAACCACAGCTGGTCGCGCACCGCTGGGCACTCGTGTCCAGATTCTCGACGAAGACGGCAACCGCGTCGCCGACGGCGAGACCGGTCGAATCTTCGTCGGCAACAACATGTTGTACGAGGGCTACACCCGCCCGGGCGCGGACAAGCAGGTCATTGACGGCATGGTCTGTACCGGTGACCTGGGTCGCATGGAAAACGGCTTGCTCTACATCTCCGGTCGCGAGGACGACATGATTGTCTCCGGTGGCGAGAACGTCTTCCCACGCCAGACCGAAGATGCACTCAGCCAGCTCGAGGGTATCCGCGAGTGCGCAGTCGCAGGTGTCCCGGATGAGCGCTTCGGTCAGGCCCTGGTCGCCTGGGTTGTCCGCGACGACTCCCCTGAGGGCCGCGCCCTGACCAATGAGCAGATTCGCACATACGTCAAGCAGCGCCTCAGCCGATTCGCCGTTCCGCGCGAGACCGTGTTCCTCGATGAACTGCCACGCAACGCAGTCGGCAAGGTGGTTCCTCGCCACCTGCCGAAGCCGTGGGAGAATGTCACCGAGGAGAAGGTGGCTTAGGGCGCAGGGACCGTCGTAAAGCGAACGGCAGACACGAAAAGGACGCGGTAAAAACTTCCGTTATGGAAGTTACCGCGTCCTTTTTGCGTGTCCTAGGAAGAACTAGAGCTGATTAGCCAGCGTTCAAAACACCGTAGTCCGTGACGGGCTCACGGAAAATCTCTTCGCCGTCCTGGGTCACGGTTACCGCATTCGGAGTGACGGTATACGTGTAGCCACCATTTTTCGCGACAGCACGGTTCCCGGAGAAACTATCTACTGTGTACGCATCCGGGGTATCCGAAATCTCACCGAAGTCACCAATGTAATGGCGCTGCTGGCGGTTATTGGAGTTCTCACAAATCACGGCCTTACCCGAAGAAGTCTCCGCCAACACACGCGCGTAATACCCACCCGAGCAGCGAGCGGTACTGCCAACCCAACCTTTGGCATCGATATCATCGCGATTCATACCGAACGCGCGAAGACCAAAATTTCCCCGCTGCGTAGTGGTAGGAGCGCTGCTCTCCGGCTGCTTCGTCGTTTCCGGCTCGACGGTCTGGGTATAGGTTTCCGTGTACGTCTCCACCGGCGCCGGGGACGCAGTGCTTGACGACGAGTCCCCTGCCGCAACCGTATCGGGAGACTGCGGGGAATTATCGGAGGAATTATTCAGGTAGTACGCGCCACCGATACCGGCGACCGCTGCAAGTGCGACACCGACGATGCCCAAAACCACGTACAGACCGTTGTTGCTCTTCTGCTCAGGTACCGGAGCCTGCTGATAAGCCGGATACTGCTGGGGTGAACCTCCCTGGTTCGGCCCCTGCGACTGGTACTGGTACTGAGGCTGGTACTCGTCTTGAGCCCCACCCTGCGGCTGCTCCCAGGCAGATGTTGCATAACCGTCCTGCTCCCAATCCTGCGGGGAGGACGAACGCGGGTTGTACTGGTCGGTCATCGCTAAATTCCTTATTACTTCAGAGCCACACTTGTGCTCGGCCAATAACGTGGTGGCTTGCGACTTCGCCCACAGCGGAACTTGCCACTACGTATTTTCCATTAACACTATGCGTTGCCCAGCGTACCCTGCTAGAAGCTAGCACTAGCTCAGAGTGGCACTTTGTTCTTGAAGAAATTGACGTAGTTCCGATCGGAGATCTTTCCCAGCATAAACTCTGGCTCCAACCCGAACATCGACCAACGAGTCTTCGTTGACCAGGACAGAGACTGAGGTGTCGTAGTGCGGTGGTAGCTAATTTGGTAACCGTCAGTGTGAACTCGAATCTGTGTGTATCCACCCGGATAGCCGAGTGCCGCACCCCGCTCACAGAAGTCCGTATCCCCGTAGTCAGCGATACCACGGCGGCTGCGGTGCGTATGACCAGCGAACACGCCTTTGGCACCCGGCGTGGCGGCCAGAATCTCCTGAAAAATCTTGGCCTGCTGCGCCTCGACCATGAATGCCTCACCACCGAAATGCGAACGCACCGCATCCTGAGTAAACGGGTGATGCGCAAACAAAATTGTCGGACGCTCTGGATCGTCTGCGAGTTCGGCACGCAATGCACGCATCTGCCGCTCATTAATACGTCCACCTGCATAACCAAACTCGGCGGTATCAACACCGATGAGGCGCACTTCGCCGACGCGAGTCGACCAGTGCTGCTGCGTCGGCACAAGACGCTGGCTGAAGTAATCCGGAACCGCGGTCTTGCCTTTGCGGATTCCGCGTCCCCGGAAACCATTGATATTGGGTAGCCCGGGCGGGTGCACATCGTGATTACCACGGGTGACAAACCAGTTTTTCCCAAACTCACCGAAAGTATCCAAAACCCTGATGAGTTCGTCATACTCCTCAGGGCGGTTGCTATCCGTGCAATCGCCATTGATGACGAGAGTGTCTAACCCGGCAGCCTTTACCGTGTCCACCAGACCCTGCAATTGCATAGAGGCAAAAGGCTGCTCTCCCGGACCGGAGGAAAGACCGAGGTTGCCAATGCGAATGCCGTCATGATTGGGCTTACCAATGTGTGTGTCATTCGTCAGCGCGAACGTCGCCAAATGTGCACCCTCCAGCGCTGGCAGAGTGCTTACGACGCCTGTCTTCTCCGGTGCCGTTTTGCTCATGGTGATATTCAGCGACGGAACCGCGCGACAGTTGTGTGACCAGCACTCAAAGCGGTACTCCCGTCCCGGCTCCAACCCGTCAATGACCACATGGTGGTAGCCCGACTCTGAGTACCCCTCGTGCACGAGCTCTAACTGCGTTGAATCCGCAGGACCAAGCAGCACCCGCTCATCCGAAGGAACGGTCGGCTTAATGAAGCCATACGCTGTCTGCACTCCCGGAGCATATGTTGCCCATGTAAATGCCACTGACGTGTCTGTGACAGTGATGACCTCCAAGTCGCTAGCCAGTACCTGCCACGACTTGGAATCCGACTGGGTAAGCCCCAGACCCGACGTGACGTACTCAAGGCCGTACGCTCCCGAGGTTTTCGCGACGGCCATTGAACTTGCAGCAAGAGTTGCAACAGAGAGGTAGGCCCGGCGGGAAATGCTCATGGCAAATAAGCCTAGAACCTAAAGATGAAAATTAGATGAACTCTCCCTCTAATCTCAGAAAAATAGGAACGCAACGACAAGAGACACACGGCCAAAACAGCGCAAAATAAAACACCGCCTACCAAGTCATGGCAGGACGGTGTTTTAGGAAAATGTGGCTTGAGCATCTTTGTGAGCTTTTACCGGCTCACCAGTATGTAGATTGCTCTGAAACTGTAACTACTTCAGTTCCTTGGAGGACAGGCCCAGGGTGCGGCGAGCAACGACCAGCTGCTGAATCTGCTGGGTACCTTCGAAGATGTCCAGGATCTTGACGTCGCGGGACCACTTCTCCAGCAGGTTACGCTCAGAGTAACCGAAGGTACCTGCCAGCTGAACGGCACGGAGGCAAATCTCGGTGCCTGCACGGCCGGCCTTGGCCTTACACTCGGAAGCTTCCAGAGTGTTCGGCTGCTTGTTGTCAGCCATCCACGCAGCGCGCAGAGCCAGGAGGTATGCAGCCTCCCAATCGGACTCCAGCTTCAGGTACTCAGCTGCAGCAGCGCTCTGGGTGTGTGCCGGTGCATCGTAGTCAATCTCGATGCCAGCCTCTTCCAGGATGCGACGCAGCTCTTCCAGCGAAGCACGGGAGACGCCGATGGCCATACCCGCAACCAGCGGACGAGTGTTGTCGAAGGTCGCCATTGCGCCGGCGAAGGACTTCTTAACATCAATGTCCGGGGAACCCAGCAGGTTCTCCTTCGGAACGCGGACATTGTCCAGGCGGAGCACTGCGGTATCCGAGGAACGAATACCCAGCTTCTCCTCCAGGCGCTCAACGGTGAAGCCCGGAGTGCCCTTCTTCACCAGGAAGGACTTGATGGCAGCACGGCCCTTGGACTTGTCCAGGGTCGCCCACACAACGACGGAGTCGGAACGCTCACCAGCAGTGACGAAGATCTTCTCACCGTTGATGACGTACTCATCACCATCGAGCTTGGCGGTGGTGGAAACTGCGGAGGAGTCAGAACCGAAGGACGGCTCGGTAATTGCCATGGAAGCCCAGGTCTTACCGAAAGCCTCCAGCTGCTCATCGGTAGCAACAGCTGCGATAGCTGCGTTACCTAGACCCTGGTACGGCAGGGACAGGGTCAGACCCACGTCACCCCAGCAGGTCTCAATAACGTTGAGCAGCGAAGCCATGTTGCCACCGTTTTTTACACCGGTGCGCTTCGGCTTCTTATCGTCACCACGTCCACCGGAAGCACCGGAGAAGCCACGGCCACCATCTGCCATGCCGTCCATCATGGAGGCAAGGGTGTCGAGTTCCTTCGGGTACTCGTGCTCAGCGAGATCGTACTTACGGGAAATCGGTCGGAAGATCTCAGCGGCGGCCTGATGCGACTGGGACGCGCCCGCCTTGAGGAACTTCGGCAGTTCGAGGTTAATCATTTTCTTTCCTCTTAATTCTTTTCGGCTGAAGTATCTAGCGGTTTACAGAACGACGACGCCTTCGGCGACACCAATTGCGCGGAGGTCACGGTACCAACGCTCAACCGGGTGCTCCTTGGTGAAGCCGTGTCCACCGAGCAGCTGCACACCATCGGAACCAATCTTCATGCCCTTTTCAGTAGCGAAGGTCTTAGCCAGAGCTGCCTCGCGAGCGAAACCACGACCCTGGTCAGCGCGGGAAGCACCGCGGAGGGTGATCATTCGGAGACCATCGAGCTCAATCTTGATATCGGCGACCATGAAGGCCACTGCCTGGCGGTGGGAAATCGGCTCGCCGAATGCCTGACGCTCGTTGACGTAGGGAATGACGTAGTCGAGAACTGCCTGAGAAGTACCCATTGCAAGCGCGGCCCAGCCGAGGCGGGAACGACGCAGAATGTCGAGGTATGCCTCTTCACGATCCTCAGCAGAGGTGCTAGCACCGCCGAGAATGTTCTCAGCCGGAACCTTGACATCCTTCAGGATGACACGGCCCATTGCGGCACCGCGCAGCCCCATGGACGGGTCAGCCTCAACGTGGAGGCCCTCAGTGTCGGACTCAACGATAACCAGAGCTGGCTTACCCTCGAGCTCAACACCGATGATGAACAGCTCAGCTGCGCCGGCGTTCGGAACGAAGGACTTAACACCGTTGAGGACCAGCGAATCGCCCTCGCGCTTCGCGGTGGTTTCAGGCTTGCGCGCGTCGAAAAGCGGGCGCGGCTCTGCGAGAACAACAGCGGCAGCCGGGACGTTCTCGCCAGCGAATGCCGGCAGGTAGGTCTTCTGCTGCGAGTCAGAGCCGTGAGCGGTCAGGGTGGCAGCGACACCGGCCGGAGCCAGCACAGCCAGAGCCAGACCCATGTCTCCGTAAGACAGAGCCTCTGCGACCAGCGCGTTGGTGGTGACGTCCTCACCTGTAGCGATGCCCTCGAAAGCCTCCGGGACGTTGATCATGGTGACGCCCAGCTCAGAAGCCTCAGAGACGAGGTTCTCCGGCGGAGTTGCCTCGTGGTCGGACTTGTAAGCAGTCTCGCGCAGACGAGACTCAGCGAACTCCTTCACCGTCTCGACGATCATCTGCTGATCCTCGGTCGGGGTGAGGTCGAAGAGCTTCTTTGCCTTCTCCTCGGCTGCGGCCTCCTGTGCAGCCTGGGCTTCCTCAGCCGGACGCTCCGGCTTACCGGAACCGGAAATCTTCTTAAACTGACGATTCGCGGCACCAAGAGTCTTGAAACCGGACTTGGTGGACTGGTACACCACGCGGTCGATCTTTGGCTGAAGGTCGTACTTCTGGGCGAAGTCCGAACCAGTAATCGACGTGATGAACCGCATTGCCGCTCCGATAGCGTCGCGACCAGGGTTATTGCGGCCGACAGTCGAATCTTCGCGGTTCTTCTTCTCGCTCATGTAATCATGGCCTTTCGAGTCAGAACTATTACTGGCATAACAATAAATGAATCACGTGACCGTTGTCACAGGAATTGAAAAAACATTGCCAAGTAACAGAAAACTTTCAGGTTTCTAACTTGTCAGGCGATAACACGGTTAACAACGTAGTTGCGATCAGCGAGCTCACCAAGCAGCGCCTCGGGCTCGAAGCCGTACATCGCCCAACGGGCACGCGCAGTCCATGCAAGCGCATCTTCGCTGCTCAAACGATGGAAATTAACCTGGTAACCACCGGAATAGACATGCAGCAGCGTGTAGCCACCGGGGTATGCCTTGCACGCGCCGGTCTCCAAATAATCAACGCCGGCACCAAAATCACCGCGAGTACGCTTTGCACGGTGGGTGTGACCTGCTCCCACGAAGAATACACCCGGAGCGTCGTTAAGCAGCTGCTGCAAACGTCGTGCATCAGCGCTATTGAGAATGAATATGGGGCCGGCAGCATTTGTCCAGCCAGCCTCGGAAGTAATCGGGTGATGAGCCAGCACAACCGTCGGCTTATTGGGGTCACGCTGCAATTCCCGCTCCAGTGCATCGAACTGCTCCGGGCTAATCTCTCCACCGGACTGATCCAACTTCGACGAATCCAGACCGATGACGCGAACCGGCCCCTGCTGAGTGACCCACAGTTCCTGTCGCGGACGCCCCAGGAGAACACCGAAGGGATCGCGATGATCTTCGATGCCCTCCAAAACCGGGAATTCGTCGTAGCCAGCAGACGGATCGGCCTCCGGCTTATGCGGACGATCATGATTGCCGCGGGTGACAAACCACTGCTGCCCCTGAGCGCCAAAAGTGTTCATAATCTCTGCAAATCGGCGCACCTCTGCCGGACGTGCCTCCGACGTGGCATCACCGTTGATGAAAACCTCTTCAATGCCCATCCCCCGAAGCTCAGCGAGGGCAGCCGTCAACATGACCTCGGGGTACGGTGCGGCACCGGCTTCAGGGAAAATAGGTGCAGGCAAATTGCCGACAACAATACCGTGCCCGTTTTCGCCGATATGCGTGTCGTTGAGGATGGCAATCGTGGTCAGGTACTCCCCTTCCGGAGCGACCAACGTCGTGAACAGTCCAGTTTGCTCAGGTGTATTGGGGAGGTTTCGGGTAATTAACCCCGGCTCGGCGACCAGCCCATTCGATCGACATTCGAAACGGTACGTGGTTCCAGGGCGCAGCTTATCGACGGTCACAAAGTGGTAGCCAACCTGCGTCTCGTCCTTATGTACCACGGGTAGCTCGCCGCCCTCATCGGCATCGACTGGCACTAGCGCAACTTCAGTGTCGGCCGGCGCCAGTGGAGCCAGCTTCCCCCACGCTGGATGTGGGCCTGCATACGTCGCCCACGAAAATGTCACCGACGTATCGGTCACGGTCACGACTTCCAGGTCCGTCACAACAAGGCCGCTGGTCAACCCGGTGAATGGAAACGGCGACTGGTTCGGGGCCGCCGATGCAACTGCTCGCGTCCCGACGCTATTGACGGCAACCGCTACAGCCCCCGCACCCGCTACTGCTCCCAAGCGCAATACGGATCGCCGATCAATTTTCTTATTCCCATTTACCGAATTCACGGGTGAAGAAATTACGGGATAAAAATAATCCCGGTGATAACACCGGGATAACTACACATGAATTCAGTCGCTTACGCTTCCGGCTTCACGATCGGGAACAGCACGGTTTCGCGAATGCCAAGGCCGGTCAGGGCCATCAGCAGGCGGTCAATGCCCATGCCCACACCGGTCGTCGGCGGCATGCCCTGCTCCATTGCGTGCAGGAAGTCCTCATCCAGAACCATGGCCTCGTCGTCGCCGCCAGCGGCCAGTCGCGCCTGATCCTCAAAGCGCTCACGCTGGACAACCGGGTCAACCAGCTCGGAGTAGCCGGTAGCCAGCTCGAAGCCACGGACGTAAAGATCCCACTTCTCGGTCACGCCAGGCTTGGAGCGGTGCTGACGAGTCAGCGGAGAGGTCTCGACCGGGAAGTCGCGGACAAAGATAGGACCGTCGAGCTGGTCTTCACAGAGCAGCTCCCAGATTTCCTCAACCAGCTTGCCGTGGCCCCAGCCGCCCTTCTCCGGAACCTCAAGGCCAATCACATCGGCGATTGCCTTGAGCTCCTCGACGGTCGAGTCAATAGTGACTTCCGGCTGACCAGGGAACTTGCGAGCAAGTGCCTCGTTCAGCGACGGGTACATCTCAATCTGCTTCCACTCGCCGCCAAAGTCGAACTCCGTACCGTCGGCAAGCGTAACAGTCGTCGAACCGAAGACCGCGACGCAGATTTCCTGAATGACCTCGCGGACGGTGCGGGCGGAGTCATCGTAGGTGCCGAATGCCTCGTAGTACTCTAGCATCGCGAACTCCGGGCTGTGCGAGGAGTCGATACCCTCGTTGCGGAAGTTACGGTTGATCTCAAAGACTCGCTCCATACCGCCGACGACGCAGCGCTTGAGGAAAAGCTCCGGCGCGATACGCAGGTAGAGATCGATGTCCAAAGCGTTGGAATGAGTCACGAACGGACGTGCAGCTGCACCGCCGTGCAGAGTCTGCAGCATCGGGGTTTCGACCTCGAGGAAACCGCGACGCTCAAGTGCGTGGCGCAGCTCGCGGATGACCTTGATGCGAGTCAGTGCGTTAGTACGAGCCTGCTCACGCATAATCAGGTCCGTGTAGCGGTGACGCACGCGGCTGTCCTCGGACAGATCAGCGAACGACACCGGCAGCGGACGCAGAGCCTTCGAGGCCATCTGCCACTCGGTAGCCATCACAGACAACTCGCCGCGGCGCGAAGAAATTACGCGGCCAGTAATGAGGACGAAGTCGCCCATATCTACGTCCGACTTCCAAGCAGCCAGGGCGTCCTCGCCGACCTCAGCCTTGGAAAGCATGGCCTGCAGGGTCGTGCCGTCACCCTCCTGCAGAGCGGCAAAGCAGAGCTTGCCGGTGTTACGAATAAACATGACACGACCAATGACGGTCACGACATCCTGAGTCTCCTCGCCAGCCTCGAGGTGGCCCCACTCTTCACGGACATCCTTGAGAGAGTGAGTACGGGGAACCTCAACCGGGTACGGCTGAATTCCAGCCTCGAGCAGGCGGTCACGCTTCTCGCGGCGAATGCGCAGCTGCTCAGGAACGGTGGCGGTGTTTTCAGGGGTCTTCTTCGCGTCAGTCACGGCTATAAAGGTTAGCCGACTACACCGCCGACCTGCTAGTTGAGTGCCCTTTAGACGCCAATCTTCTTGCCATCAGTGCGTACAACCTGAACGACGGCCGGGCGTGGCTGCTCCTTGCCGCCGTCCGGCCAGTGCGAGGTCGGGTTGGTGGTCGGGTCCGGGTTGTCGCCGACTGGATGACCCTGATCCGTCTCGATTTCGCCCGGGTGCTGGACGTTGACCATCACGCGGTTGGAGAAGATCTGCGGACCACAGGTCTCTGCAGCAACCGGAACAGTCAGGAAGCACTTGGTCTCACCACGACGCTCGCCTTCGACGGCAACGGCGAAAAGGCCGTCGTTGGAGTCCAGCGCGTTGCCGTCGGTGGAAACCCACAGGTTGCCGTACTCGTCAAAGGCGACGTTGTCCGGGCAGGAAATTGGCGAGACCGATTCCTTGTCGAAGCCACCGAAGTAGGTGTAAGCCTCGTTCGGGTCACCACAGACCAGCAGGAGGTTCCACTTGCCCTTGGTACCGGCGTGGTCATCTTCCATCTCCAGAACAAGGCCATTCTTGTTCTCGGTGATTGGTGCGACCTCGACGGCGTCGGCAAGCGGGCGCCCTGCACCATCCTTGCGTTCCTTGCCCTTGTCGTCCTTCGCGCCCGCCTTACCGCGGTACTTGTTGTTGGTCAGCGCCGCGTAGACCTTACCGGTCTTCGGAGACGGCTCGATATCCTCCGGGCGGTCCATACGGGTCGCACCGACCTTGTCACCGGCGATGCGGGTGTAGATGCAGACCTCTTCGGCGGTCATGCCATCAACGTGGGACTCGTGCTTGCCGTCTGCCTTGGCGGTCATCAGCGGAAGCCACTCAATGTCACCGTCGAAACGGCCGTCCTTCGGCAGCTCACCGGAGCCGTCAATCTCGGACTCGGAATTACCGTTGAACTTACCGACGTAGAGAGTGCCCTCGGACAGAATGCCCATGTTGTGCTTGAGGTCCCCCTCCTTAATCTTGCGGGAGGAGACGAACTTGTAGATGTATTCGAAACGCTCGTCGTCGCCGGAGTAGCACACGACCGTGCCGTCGTCGGTGACGTAAATCTGACCGGCTTCATGCTTGAAACGGCCCACTGCGGTGTGCTTGACCGGGGTGGAGTTCGGGTCAGATGGGTCAATCTCTACCAGCCAGAAGAAGCGGTTCGGCTCGTTCGGCTCCTTGGAGACATCGAAGCGGTCGTAGTACTTCTCCCACGCGCGGTCGGACAGCTCTTCATTCTTGACCGAGTAGCGCTTGAGCTTCTTAACTGCGTCCTCGTCCTTGAGCTTGCCAACGTTGCCGAAGTACTGGTCAACGTTCTCCTCACCGGACAGGTAGGTACCCCACGGAGTAACACCACCGGAGCAGTTGTTCAAAGTTCCCTCGACCTTCATACCGGTCGGGTCAGCCTTGGTCTTCAGCAGATCGTGACCAGCAGCCGGGCCGTCAACTGTGAATTCGGTGAAGCCAGTGATGCGACGGTTACGCTTGTCGCTGAGAATTGGCTTCAGGAATCCCTTGTCATCCTCTTCCACAGCAAGGATGGTCTGGCCGTGGGCAGCCAGTCCGATGTCGACCTGCTCCTTAGTGGCATCTTCTTTCTTGTAGGCACGGAACATCATCGGCTCGGTGGTGTACTCGTGCGAGCAAACGTACAGCAGTGTGCCGTCTTCAGCCTTAATCAGGCCAGCGAAGTCATTGTTGAAGCCGAACTGCTTCAGCTGGTTTTCCGGAGTCTGCTTGTCAAAGTCGAACTCCGGGCCACCCTCGTGGATTGGGTCGCCCCAGCGAATCAGAACATTCTGCTCGTAGCCGTCCGGGATAACGACTGCGTCTTCCGTGTTCGGCTTGACGGCTTCGAAACGCATACCCTCCGGCGATTCGTCCTTGCTACCGTCACCGGCAGCAGCGGTACCGGAGGCGTCGGAGCCACCTGCGGCGCTGCCCGAATCATCAGAGGAGCAAGCGGCCAGCACGGCGCCACCGCCGACCGCAAGAGCACTAGCACCAGTGACCTTCAGTGCCGCGCGACGGGAGAATGCGCGCTGGGAGAACGCCTCCTTCGCAACATCACCGAAGTACTGGTTGTCCGAGAACTCGTTCGGAGCATCGTCAGCACAGGCATTACCACACTTGTAAGTGCAGGTCAGAGAGCTGCGAGAGGTAGCAAAAGGATTTGTCAGCAGATTCTTGCCAATACGAACCACGGGGAGACCGCCTTTGTATAGCTTCGACTAGGTGAGGAAATGGAAAACTAAAACTTTTAGATCCTCTAAGAAGCTAAGGACGTTGCGTTACCTTTCGGTTTCTAAAAATCAACTCGCCAATGAGCTTTAGCTGACGGTCTAATGACTTGCGCTTTAACGCAAAGTGAACACCCTGGTGTTGCGGTTCTCCGGCTCGACTCTTCTCTCCAACTACGCAGTCGAGCCCCAGCTCTGCGGGCTACGTGGACTAGCCCTGGTTCTCCGGGCTACGCGGATTCTTCAAATCAGAACCCTCCGGCACATCCGCCGGGTCATTGCCACTTTCCAGAATCTTGTTGTCCTCATCGACGAAGATGACATTCGGCTTGTACGTACGCGCCTCAGCGTCATCCATCATTCCGTAGCCGATGATAATAACCAGATCACCCGGCGATATCAGACGAGCGGCGGCACCATTGATAGAAATGATGCCCGAGCCGCGCTCTCCGGTAATGCAGTAAGTAGTAAGCCGGTTGCCATTATTGATATCGACGATGTCGACGGCTTCACCTTCAAGCAGGTCGGCCGCTTCCATCAAATCAGCGTCAATCGTGCACGATCCAACGTAGTGAAGATCAGCCTGAGTCACCGTGGCACGGTGAATCTTGGACTTCAACATAGTGCGAAACATGAAAAAGGTAGGTCCCTTCCTGGATTCGTCCCCTGGATGCTTGCCTACCGCGGCACCCCTTAGCGTGGCAGGTTGTTAGTCGGCACACTATAATACGACAACTTCCCAGCCACGAAAAACTACTTCGAAAAGCCGTCCTACTCGCTGTCCTGCTCAACGCCAAAGCCGGCGTTCTTCAGGTTTTCTTTGCTGGACTCATCTTTCAGGCGGGCATCCCGAGCAGCGCGGACCTTTTCCTGCAGCTCAGCCAACTCAGCAGCCTCTTGCTCAGTCAGCTCGCCGTCCAGCCCCGCAGCCGACAGGGCCGCTGACGCAATTTCGGCGTCCTTCTGCCCGAGCTGACCGAAACCGTTTGCCGAATCCGGGCGCGGCGCACCCAGAATCAAGCCAACATTATCAATGAGACGAGTAGTGCCGACCTTCGCAGCAACCAGTAGGCGAGCTTCAGTCTCCTGGCCGTCGCCGCGCAACACCTCGTCGGAAAGCGGGGCGAGCGCAGCGTCACGCAGCTCCAAATAATCCAACTCGACCTCAGGCTGGCTGGCGAGCACGCCACGCGCGGTTTCCAGCACAGCATCCGCACCACGGTCCGCGACAAAAGCGCCGGCAGTCAGCGCAGCGGACAGGGTTACTGCGAGATTGCGCTGCTCCTCGGAAAGATAGCGGTTGCGGGAGCTCATAGCCAGCCCATCGGCCTCGCGAATCACTGGCACACCGTGCAGCTGCACCGGCATATTCAGGTCAGTGACCATCTGCTGCATCAGGCACAGCTGCTGGTAGTCCTTCTCACCAAAAACGGCATCAGTGCAGTTGGTGATGTTGAAAAGCTTGTTAACCACTGTCAACGCACCGGCGAAGTGCCCCGGGCGAGTAGCACCTTCGAGCTCAGTAGCCAGCGGCCCCGGCTGCACGGTCGTGCGGAAACCGTTGGGGTACATCTCCTTCGCGTTCGGCGCAAAGACCAGCTCAGCACCGACAGCGCGGAGCTTCTCCACGTCTTCATCCAGAGTCCGCGGGTAGGCATCAAAGTCCTCCCCCTCACCGAACTGCAGCGGATTGACGAAAATCGACACCACCACAACAGCGCGCGGCAGTGTCTTCGCGGCCTGTACTAGTTCAAGGTGCCCCTGGTGTAGCGCACCCATCGTAGGTACGAGCACCACCGGCCGCCCGGTCTTCCGCAACGCACGGGTGACCTGCGCGATTCCCGCAATAGTCTTGTGAACAGTTGTCTCTCCGGCGGTATAACCCGTCATGTTTCCTCCGCGTTCAGATCTACCGGACCAAACTTTTCGCCCGACGGCAATACCTTACGCCACATCCCGGATGACCAGAACAGCCAGTCCGCTCAGCTCATCGGCGTAGGTACCGCAAAACCTCGTTGGCGCCGCGCAGCTCGGCGATGCGCTCGGCAAGGGCCAGGTAGGCGGTTCCCATTTCCGGTGCCACCGCTTCAATTTCACGTTCGTGCTTGACGACGGTCCCAAGGTCGTCCCGCGTCACCGGGCCAGTCAGCCCCCGGGAACCCCACCTCAAGGCATTGTCCAATGAAGCTTCCAGCAGTGGGCGGAGCAGCTCGGCGGCCTGGCCTCGACGCAGCTCAGCTAGGTCGGTGTCTTCGGCTGCTGTATCTCCGCCGATAGTGGTTGCCAGCATTTCTACTGCATCGACCACAACTGCGCCCAGACCGTTTGAGCCATGGGCCATAGCCGCGTGATAGAGACCGCGGTGACGTTCGTTGATGAACACCGGACGACCGCCGAGTTCACCAATGAGCAGTTCACTGACTGTTTTCGCGAGCTCATCCCCAACCGTGATGCCCCATGGGCAGCCGGTCAGGAGCTCGGAGTCGTCGTCAAGCCCTGCGAACGTCATTGCGGGATGGGCTGCGATGGTCAGCGCGCCGGTGAGCGCGACCGGATCGAGCACGGCACGCCCGAGGGATCCAGAAGTATGCATGACGATGCGTCCGGGGCCGACGTGGCGGGCAACTTCCTCGGCAACCTCGGCGATGGCGCGATCCGGCACGGCGATGACGATGAGCTCGCAGGTGGAAGCTGTGTCGGCAATGGAACTGACCTGGGCGTTCGGGAGGCGTAGATGTGCTCGTGTGACCGATTCCGGTGAGCGCGCGACCACATGGGTGACACGATGCCCACAGCGCTCTAGCGCTTGGCCGAGCGCAACCCCGACTTTTCCGGCAGAAATAATCCCCACCGTCAACCGCGGAGCGGTTGTCCGATGGGGATGGGAATCATGCTGGCTTTGCGTCATGACTGACTAGGTTAGACCAAACCAGCTATGTGCGGTGAGTAGGCCGCGCATACGCAGCTGGCGGCTAGGCTTCTTCGTCCTCGCGCTGCTCCCTCTTCTCGCGCATCTGCGCCATCAGCTCGGCGACAGTGAGGCTGCCCTTGTTGTCCTCAGCACGGCGCCGACCGTGGCTTGCAGGCTCTTGCGCCGTTTTTTGAGCTGACTCTTCTGCAAGGTCCTCATCGCGAATGGCCTGCAGCTGGCGAGTCGGAGAGTCCGAGGCATCGTCCGATCCCGGTGCAGCGAATGGGTGGCGTGCACCGTGTGCCTCGTGAGCGCCGCCCTGAGATTCATCCTCTGCAGCGTCCTCGGCCGGGGTTTCCTGCCAATTGATGGCGCGGAAAGAGTTAGTGGAGAACTTCTCCTTGGAAACGGTTTCGTCATCCTTGGAATCGGCGACTTCGTGGACGTCAACCGGCTGGCCAGACGGCGAGAATGTACGGCGCATGTCGGTGGCCTCGGCATCTTCAACCGGCGAAGCGGAGGAAGTGGAGCCAGTGCCGCCGTGCTGGGTATGAGCGCCGACAGTGCCGTTAGCGGTCATCTCAGCGCGGTGGGAAGTCGCGCGTGGTGTCGGCCGGTCGTGACCGGTCGGATCCTTCATCGGCGAGGGCTGCTGTGGCGAGTCGAGCTCACGCAGACGCTCGGCCTGGGCGCGAAGAGCAACCTGCTCGTCGTCGAAATCCTCCCCCATGAACTCAGCAAGCTGGGCACGCAGTGCAAAGACCTCAGCGCGCAGCGCCGCAATGTTGTCATCGTTGTTGCCCTCAAGCGAGTCCAGGTAGTTCTGCTCGAGAATCAGCTCCTGCTCACGGTGAGTAGCCAGCTCGCGGTCAAGCTCCACCTTGTGCAGCTCCTCGATAGTCTCCAACCGCTTGCGCTCCAGCGCAATGGTCTTGCGGTATCGAGTCACCAGCACAGCCCCGATAACTGCCGACCACAACGCCAGCAGCACGGCAACCTTCATCCACCCGGCAGAGGAGGCAAAGAGCATGACGATACTGGCAATCACCGCGAGCACCAGCAGCACAACCATGAGAATGACGGCGGTTTTCTCCGTCATACCATCGGTAGAACTAAATTTCGTCACATCATTGCTCTGCTCATCTGCATATGCCGCATCAGCCCCGGAGTTAGCCCCAGCGGAGTAGCTTTCGAAGGCTGAAGAAGGCGACGGAGACGGAGACTCGGCCATATCCGACGAAGTAGCTGCCGCGTCGCCCTGAAAATATGCGGCATCACCCGAGCGCTTCGGGTCATTACCGGCGTTGGAGAGGTCAGTCATAACTCCCACCCTACCGAGTTAGTTCCCATTTCCCCGCTAGGAGGCGAAGAATTTTCGCCATCAGTTGGCAATTGGCAAACTTTTTCCAGCCACAGCCCCGCCGCAGCGAGCAAAATTCCGGATACTGTGCCGACAATCATGATCGGTCCGTCGGCCTGTGCAGCCGCAAGTTCCGTCCACTTCGGCAAGGCCCACAGCACGCCACCGGCGTACAGTCCTCCGAGAATCGCACCCAACCACGCGGATGCCGTACCGACCACCAGCCATCGCGACAACGTTAACGGCTGCACCTGGCTGCGATCCTGCCCGACCTTCCCTTCTTTCAATACCGACTTAATCCACCGCGCTGCTGCCACACAGACGGCTGTGAGCAACCAGGGAAACCCCAGGTCCCACCAACTTCGCGGTCCGAGCGCACCGAAAAACTGTGCCAGGATCATCCATGACGCCAGCGCGAGAACCAGCGCAGATGCAGCCAACGTAATCGGTGAGGTCGGTTTCATCTCTAGGCCTCTTCTCCATCCGCGCTGTCTGCTAGACGCACTGCGTTTACGTCTTCAGGTGCCAGCTTATCGACGAGTTCCGCGACCCGAACTCCCTCCAATTCGGCATCCGGGTCGGCATCGAGCCACGGCACCAGTACAAAGGCACGCTCGGTTGCCCACGGATGTGGCAGGGTCAGAGTCGAATCGTCAGAGATGATCTCCTCGCCGGTGTCCTTGTCGATGACCTGCACAATGTCCACGTCGAGCGCCCGTGGCCCCCAGTGAATTTCGCGCACTCGACCAGCGTCATTTTCCAGTTTCCAACCAGCTTCCAGCAGCTCCATTGGTGTCCGGGACGTATCGACAATGAGCACGGCATTGAGGAAGTCACCCTGCTCTACCCCACCCCAAGGTGGGGTGGCATAAATTTTTGAGGCTGCGACCAATTCATCGGCGAAGAAGGCCTGCACACCAGTTAGGTTGTCTCGCGCGCGGTCCATGTTCGCGCCGATAGAAAGAACTGCGCGAATCATGCCAACCGCTTCTTCCGCGAACGGCGGGCTGTCACCGCAGCGTCATCAAAGTCGAGCGGAATGGGCGCATGCGGTTTGTGAATGGTCACTTCCACCGCGTGCAACAGTGGGGACAATCCGCGTTCGGCGCGGGCGTCGTCGTCGGCAAGCACTGCTTCGGCGATCTCGGTCGCGACTGTTTCAATGAGGTTGCGAGGAGTGCCGGTTAAAATTCCGTGCGCTGTGGCTGCAATGTCGGCGTAGTTGACGGTGTCGTCCAGCTCATCGCTCGCAGCAGCACCGGAGAAATCCAGCCACAGGGTGACATCACAGATGAAGTCCTGGCCATCCCGGCGCTCGAAGTCGAGACAACCGTGGTAGCCGTGGGCTTTCAGACCTTTGAGTTCAATGCGATCAGCCACTGTGTTTACGCGTCTCCTTCCAGAGCCGACTCGGCTGGTGATTCCGCAGCCGACTCGTCGTGCTGCGCAGCGCGGTTAGATCCACCTTCCGGATAGTCGCCGGCCGCTGTGTAACCGGTCAGTGAACGTCCAAGGTTCCATGCCTGCGCCACACGCACTGCGTCGAGGTTGTCGGCCACATTGTGAACTCGAACCGCCCATGCGCCCGCCGCTGCGGACAGCGCGGAAATTGCGGTAGTCGCGGCATCAGCCTGCTTTGGTGCTCGTACCTCACTGCCAACGGCGGCGACGAAACGCTTGCGGGAAGCACCGACCAACACGGGGAAGCCGAGGTCAATAAGCTCCGGCAGATTGTGGAGGAGCGCCCAATTGTCATCGGCGTTTTTGGCAAAGCCCAGGCCTGGGTCGAGGACAATATTTTCCTCGACGATTCCGGCGCCCATGGCACCGTCGACAAGCTGAAGCAGGTGCTCACGGACATCGGCGACAATGCCGTCCGGGTGAGTTTCGGCGCGCCCAGAAGCGGAGCCGAAGCGATCGGTCTTCCAGTGCATCAGACAGATGGGCACATCGGCATCGGCGCAGACTGCGTACATGTTGGGGTCTGCGAGACCGCCGGAGACATCGTTGATGAATACCGCACCCTCGGCGATTGCTGCCTCTGCGACACTTGCGCGCTTTGTATCGACGCTGATCAGGTGCCCGTCTGCCGCGAGCTCGCGGACCACCGGCACGACCCGGGCAATTTCCTCATCCTCGGCATCCTCGGAAACGCGGTGTGCGCCAGGGCGAGTGGACTCGCCACCGATGTCGAGAATATGTGCGCCTTCAGCGAGCAGCTCGTGCGCATGGGCAATCGCCGCGTCGAAGGTCTTGTACAGGCCGCCATCGGAAAAGCTGTCCTCGGTGACGTTGACAATGCCCATCACCTTGCAGAGCTGATTCTCGACACCCATCTCCGCCTGCTGTCCTGCCTGCGCTTGCAAGGGGGGTTCAGTCACCTTGTTGTCCAGCCTTTCCAATCGACCATTTAACTGTTGCGTTAGCTCTTGCGGATCAGCGCCATTGCCTCTGCGCGCGAACGGGCATCCGTCTTGAAGCCACCGCGAACGGCTGACGTCACCGTGCGCGCGCCCGGCTTGCGGATACCGCGCATGGCCATGCAGAGATGCTCCGCTTCAATAACGACAATCGCCGAGGCCGGATCCAGCCGCTCCACCAAGGCATCCGCAACCTGACTGGTCAGCCGCTCCTGCACCTGCGGGCGCTTCGCATAGCCATCGACCAGACGAGCGAGCTTGGACAGGCCCGTCACACGACCGTCCTTGCCCGGAATGTAACCAATGTGGGCAACGCCGAAGAACGGCACCAAGTGATGCTCACAGGTGGAGTAAATCGGGATGTCCTTGACCAAAACGAGTTCCTGGTGATCCTCGTTGAAGGTCTTAGCCAGCACCTCAGACGGATCTTCAAACAGGCCCGCGAAAACCTCACGGTAGGCTCGCGCCACTCGCGCCGGTGTCTCCTTCAGGCCTTCCCTGTCGGGATCCTCACCGACGGCAATCAACAGTTCACGAACCGCAGCCTCGGCTCGCCCCTGATCGAATTCGCGCTCCATGATGTGTACTTATCGCTCCTCGTTGGTGTCCGGCTTGTCCTGCCAGGCGCTGTTGTCTTCGTTTCGCTTGACGACGCCGTCTTTATCCGAATCGTGCATCTGTGCACCCTTGTCATCGGAGTTGTCGGCGTTCTTCGCGTTTTCCGAACGTTCTGTATATTCCGGCTGCTCGTTATCCGGCAGGCGGAATCCGCGCAGTTCCTGCTGCTGTCCCGCCGACGGCATCACCGTAGTCGGGGTGTCATCGCTGCCAGAGTTTTCCTGGCGGTGACATCCCCCCTGCCTGTCCCACGGCATCTTCGGAGGGGCAGGGATATTCGCGGGGCCGTTGCCACCGCTGCTACCAGTACCGGTTGCCTTCGAGCCGAAGTCCGGCGCACCTGCCGGGTAGTTAGCAGTGCCCGGGTGCTGGCCACGCGCGTTGCCCTGGCCTTCCTGCGAACCCGGCTGGTTCTGCCCCTCCGGGCGAGGAGTCGGCGCAGGCGCCGGTGCCGGTGCGGGAGCCGAACCGTGCGTGCTGCCGGTATCCTTCGGCGGCCAACCTGGAGCGGTCCAACCAGCCGGCGGTGGGGTGCCACCGTAAACCGGAACATTCGGTCGGTCCTGCTGGGCGCCCGGCAGACCCGGGACACTAGCATTACCGGCACCAGCGGAGCCTGCCGGCCCCTGACCATTGCCGTTGTTGCCCGCGTCCTGGTTCTCTGGTTCGCGGCGGCGCACCGGCGCGAAGATGTTGACACGCTTCGGCGGTTCCTCGCCGCGCTCGATTGCCAACTCCACCGGTGTCTTCACCGGCTCGCGGCCATCGGCCGGGTGCTTAGTGTCGCTATCGAAGAAGTTCAGGCGCTCACGGGGAACGACATCGGTGAAGATAACTTCCAGATCCGGACGACGCAGAGTCTCCTTCTCCAGCAGTTTCTCAGCCAGAACATCGAGAGTGTCGCGGTTTTCCTTCAAGATGGCGTAGGCCTCGTCATGAGCCTTATTGATCAGCAAACGAACCTGCTGATCAATGGTTGCTGCCACCTCCGGAGAGTAGTCCAGAGAGCCGCTGCCACCGCGGCCAACGAACGGGTCGCCCTGCTCCTCCCCGTACTTCACCGGGCCGAGCTCCGGCGACATGCCGTACTCGGTCACCATGGCGCGAGCAATCTTGGTGGCCTGCTCAATATCGGCAGAAGCACCGGTAGTCGGCAGTCCGAAAACCAGCTCCTCGGCAGCGCGACCACCCATGGCGAAGACCAGACGGGCAAAGAGCTCTGGCAGGTTATACATGCCCTTGTCGTCCTCGGGGACGGTCAGCGCATGTCCACCAGTGCGACCGCGAGCCAAGATGGTGACCTTGTAAACACGCTCAATGTCCTTCAGCGCCCACGCAGCCAGGGTGTGGCCACCCTCGTGGTACGCGGTGACCTTCTTCTCCTGCTCGGAAATCACCTTGGAGGTACGGCGCGGACCGCCGATAACTCGGTCGACTGCCTCTTCCAGCGCATCCGCAGTAATGATGTTGCCGTTGACGCGAGCGGTCAGCAGCGCAGCTTCATTCAGCACGTTCTGCAGATCAGCACCGCTCATACCGGCGGTGCGCTTCGCCAGCGACGTCAGATCCGCATCCGGTCCAAGCGGCTTGTTCCGGGCGTGGACCTTCAGAATTGCCTCGCGGCCCTTCAGGTCTGGTGCGCCCACCGGAATCTGTCGGTCAAAACGGCCCGGACGCAGCAGCGCCGGGTCGAGAATATCCGGACGGTTGGTCGCAGCCATGATGATCACACCCTGACGATCACCAAAACCATCCATCTCCACCAGCAGCTGGTTCAGGGTTTGCTCACGCTCATCATGACCACCGCCCATGCCGGCACCACGCTGGCGGCCGACGGCGTCGATCTCGTCGATGAAGATAATGCACGGGCTGTTTTCCTTGGCCTGATTAAACAGGTCACGGACACGAGAGGCACCGACACCGACGAACATTTCAACGAAGTCCGAACCCGAGATGGTGTAGAAAGGCACTCCTGCCTCACCAGCGACGGCGCGGGCCAGCAAGGTCTTACCGGTACCTGGAGGACCGTAGAGCAAAACACCACGCGGAATCTTCGCGCCGAGCTCCTCGTAGCGAGCTGGGTGCTGCAGGAAATCCCTAATCTCGTCGAGCTCCTGGACGGCCTCATCGGCACCAGCAACATCCTCGAACGTGTTGGTCGGGGTCTCCTTGTTCAGCAGCTTGGCGCGGTTGCCACCAAAGCCGAACATGCCGTTCTTGCCGCCTTGCATGCGGCTGAAGAAGTACATGATGACGAAGAAGAAGATCACCATCGGCAGCAGGAAGCCCAAGGTGGACATCAGGAAGGAATCCTGCGTGACCTTGGTATCGAACTTCTCCATGCCCTCGGCGGCGGTGACCTTGTCAAAGACTTGGTCGGTCGCACGCGCTGGGTACTTGGTCATCACCTTCGTGACGTCCTCAGTGCCCTCGACCTCCACGCCCTTCTTCAGGGTGAGGCGAATTCGCTGTTCGCGATCGTCGATCTGAGCTTCCGTGACATTGCCCTTATCCAACTGGGTCAGGGCAACGGACGTATCCACCTCGCGGTATTCCCGGGAATCATCCGCCAGCTGAGTAATAGCAAAGAGGATAATCAGGATGATGCCGGCAACGGTGGCAAACCGGAACACCTTTTTCTTGTCCATACAGTGGGTTCGCTTTTCGCTCTCTACATCTATTAGTTGCTTTTATTAATTGTACGCATCAACGAGTTCTTCTCGAAGACACATCAATGACACAACGTGAGGCCAGGGCTCATGGCACCTGACCCCACAGTAGGCATAACGCATCGCAACCGAAAAAAGTTTCCAACTCCTACTTTTCACAGCTAGAAGACAGCTAGAACAGTGGGAGGGTGCGCGCGCAATGCCCGTCGTAAAGCATCGGCACCGTGCAGGAAACGCCGAAGACTGGCCTAGTTCTGGTAAACGCGCGGGTGAAGCGTGCCGACGTACGGCAAATCGCGGTAGCGCTCGGCGTAATCCAGGCCGTAACCGATGACAAACTCGTTCGGAATGTCGAATCCAACATCCGCAACATCCAGATTGGTGCGCACGGCCTCTGGCTTACGCAGCAGCGTAATGACCTCCAGCGAGCGCGGATTACGGTTGCGCAGGTTCTTCATCAACCAGGACAGGGTCAGACCGGAATCAATGATGTCCTCAACGATCACGACATCGCGTCCCTCAATATCGCGATCCAGATCCTTCAAAATACGCACCACGCCTGACGACGAGCTGGAGTTTCCGTAACTGGAAACCGCCATAAACTCCATCTGGCTGGGAATGCTGAGCTGACGGGCGAAGTCAGTCAGGAAGAACACCGCGCCCTTGAGCACTGCGACCAGAATCAGATCGCTGTCGGCATCCTTGTACTTCTCATTCACACGATGCGCCATCTCGGCAATGCGAGCATGCAGCTCCTCTTCGCCAATGAGAACTGCCTCTACCTCATCGCCGTAGGGGTTTGCGGGGACGTTGAAATCCTTCACATCATGCATCGCATTTCCTTTCCGCACTTCTATGGCGGCGTGTCGATGGAGCGTAACTGCCCCAGTGCAAGTTCAGGGTTAAGGCAACCGATAGTTCTCAGCCGCCGAAAGTTGGATTGCGGCACCTTTTCTTAAGACACCGCGGGACGATTCATTACCAATTGTAGAGTGCCATCTTTTCGCTCAACGACCAACCTGGCATTTCTGTCAGCACCATCGCGCCCGCGGGTCACCGGCACTTCCCCCTGGCCGTGATAGCGGTGCACGAGCGCCATAACCATGTCGATCTGTTTACTGCTGGGCTCGGCACCCGCTTGCCTCAACCAACGAGCGAGGACGCGCACCGCGATGGCGTCGTCAAGCTCAGCGACCCCTCGCACAGACAGGCTCCCGCTTGCCGACGCCACTTCCTCCCCCAGCAGCGCATCCAGAGCCGACTCAGCGTGAGCGTCCAAAAAGTCATTGTCGACTGCTGCAATCCCCGCGGTCTTAGCAAGGTTTTCCGCAACTCCCGGACCCAGCTCCTGCTCCAGCAGCGGCAAAATCGTCTTTCGAACCCGGACGCGGGCGTAATGGTCGTCCTGGTTGTGTGGGTCATGCCAGACTTTTAGGCCCAGCTCTTCACAGCAGCGCTGAGTGTCGGTGCGTCGCACACCGAGCAGCGGACGCAGAATCCGAGTCCCGTCCGACCACGTGAGATTGTCTCGGATAGCGGACAGCGCCTGCGGGCCGCCCCCTCTGGCCAGTCGCAGCAAAACTGTTTCCGCCTGGTCGTCCAACGTGTGGGCGAGCATCAGTGCCGCACCTCGAGATTGGGCGATCTGCCGTAGGACTCGGTGTCGAGCCAAACGCGCCTCGTATTCGGGACCGCGGTCGGAATCGTTATTGATATCGACCGCGATAACCTCGGCCGTAGCCCCCATCCCCCGAGCTATGTGGGCGGCGCGCTCAGCGACTTCTGCAGAGCCCTGCTGAAGCTGATGATCAACGACGACGGCGTGAACGTTGCGGCCGGCCAGTGCCCCCTTGGACCCGAAAGCTTCCGCACAGGCCCCGGCGGTCAGGGCGAGCGAATCCGCACCGCCGGAAAGCCCAATGACGATACCGCCGCCCAACTCCTGCCCCACCTGCGGCACTATCGCGCGGACAGCTTGCCGAATGATGAGGAAATGAGGGCTGCGGTCCGGCCAAAAAGGCCTAGCCAACGTGGAAGGTCTAGCCAACGCGCCCACCACTTGCGATGGTCTCCATCGCCGTGAGCAGAATTCGCTCCTGAGTCGGGCGGGCAATCAGCTGCACCGGCAATCCAGAAGTCGGCTCCACAACGATGCCGGCCGGGAAACCCAGGTAATTCCACGTCGAAACGTAAGGAGTGAAGCGCAGATTGGACAACAGGTTCACAATCCAGGGCATGCGATGCCATGCGCGGATCCGCGGTGGATTCTTGGCCAAAGCTGGGGTAATCAAAATGGTGTCACCCGGCAGCTCACGCTCGATGCGGGCGCCATCGCGTGCCACTTGGCGGCCATTGATTGTGAAACGCAGCAAGCGACCAATGCCGGCGTGGACTCGGTTGCGCCACTCCAGGTGATCAGGGCGCGGCTCGTCGCGCAGCTGATCCGCCACCCCCGCAGTCCAGCGCGCGAGCATCGGCAGTGGGTTCAGCGGGTACGGCATGTTCTTTTCCGTCACCGCAAAGCCCTTGTCCGCGAATACTCTCGCCGCCTGTTGCGCCGCATCGACGTACTCCGGTGCAGCCTTTAACCCGAATACGGGCGCAGTGGTGTCCACGCTGACGGCGAAGTTTTCAGGCAGGGTCTTCGCCGGATCCTCCGCATCCACCATGCCATTTGTGAGGATCTTGGTAATCAGGCGCAAGTCCTCGTTGTTGACTGTGAGCACCCCTTGGACAGACATTCCGTACCAGTCATTGCCGCCCACGCGCCCCGGCATTGTTCCCGGGGTCGCCTTCAGGGTCGAAAGCCCGCAGCACGCTGCAGGGATACGCAGTGACCCCATGCCGTCGTTGCCCTGCGCAAACGGAACCATCCCAGCGGCGACAGCCGCTGCGGATCCGCCGGAGGACCCACCCGGAGTGTGCCCCGGCAGAATCGGATTGTCGACGGCCAGCCCCGGCAGCGTCGTCGTCCCCCACGTACAGAACTGCGGATTCACCGTAGTTCCCACTGCGATTGCACCGGCGCTAGTCAACTGCTGGACAAACGGGTTCTCTAGAGCGGTGTTTTCCTTCAGCGCGAATGGCACACCTGCGAGCGGCAACTCCGAGAGGTTCTCGCTGTGCTCGAGTTCCCGCGCAGCCTGCAGAGCCCTATCCACCCACACTTCACGGAAGGCATGAATCCCTCCATCCAGTCTGGCGATAGCGTCGAGACTGCGCTGCACGCTGTCCACCGGGCTTAGCTTTCCCTCGCGAACCAGTGCGGCAATCTCGTGAACGGTTGGCAAGTTCCTAATCGCGGAAGTGTGAGAGGCCATTGCGGATTCATCTCCTCAAATTATTTTCAGTGGTAAATGAATCTCAGTTTAGATATCTGCCAGTGCGCTCGCTGCTTTATCCGCCGCAGCTCTTGCTGGCAACAGGCTCGCTTCATTGGAAATAAATGCGAACGTCAGCACCTGCCCCGACTTCGTCACCACATACCCCGCCAGCGCCGAGGCTTTATTCAGCGTGCCTGTCTTCGCACGGACGATGCCCGCCCCGGACTGACCAGCAAAGCGCGTCGCCAGAGTGCCGGACACTGCCGCCACCGGCAGGCTGTCCAACAGTGGGCGCAACCGCAACGCAGTGCTTTCCGACGACTCCTGCGACTCCGCCAGTCCCCCCTGCTCGGCCGATTCCACCGGCCCCGCGGCGGAATTGAGCACCTCGGAGAGATGCTGCGGAGAAATACGGTTATCCGTGCTCAGGCCGCTGGAGTCCGACAGCACCGCGCGATCGAGAGGAAAACCGTGCTCCGCGAGAGTGTCACGCACGGCACGTGCGGCCCCCTCAAAGGTCGGCGGCAGACCGCGAGAGATAGCCACCTCACGGGCAATGGACTCTGCGAGCACGTTGTCGCTGTAAATCATCATCTCGTGCACACGGGTAACTAGCGGAGCCGACTGCACGAGCGCAACAATGTCTGGGTCCAGAGGTAGTGACTGACCATCCTTGGCTGCATCCCTCAGGCTGCCTCCGTTTTCCGCACCAAGCGCCTTGGCCAGCGCATCAGCTGCATCCGCAGCGGGCGTGGCGCTGCGCTGCGATTCTTCATTCGTCGGATCGATACGACCGGCATCCATCATCACCGACTCCACCGGTGCGATGTAGCCGTCCTCCAACCCCTCGCGCTCCCAGGTCTCGTGGAAACTCTCGGTGAATAGAGAGTTGTCGAGATAAACCTTGCCGACCCCCTCCGGAATGACCACGGAAATCTTTTTCGCCAACTCAGCGATTGAAGCCGAGTCCTGGAAGAACCCTTCCCCGTCCTTGCTTAAGGTAGGGTCGCCCCCGCCGTGCAAAACGATGTCATTAGTCCCCGTAACCCGGGAGACGCGGGTGGAAACCCGATGATCTTCACCTAAGTCCAACAGTGCGGCAGACGCGGTGAGAATCTTCATGCTGGACGCCGGCAAGGCCACCGCGGTGTCATTGATCCCCCACAGTTTCTGGCCGGTCGAAGCATCGCTGACAATTCCATGCAGCTCACCGAAGGCTGGATCAGCCGCAGCAGCGTCCATGATGGCGCTGACTTTTTGGGCCAGAGTGCCGTCGTCAAGCGAAGACTGCGCAGCCGTCACGGGAACAGAAACATGACTGACGGCGGGCGGCGCATCGACCACAATCTGACGATTGTTATTGACGACAACCGCTACGCCGCTGCCCGCTGCGATAACGAGAACACCGGCGATGGCACCGCCGATTTTCAGTCCACGCGACTTCTTGGACTTGCCGGATTTTACGGAACTGGGCGATTTTTGCGTGCCCTTAGCGGCGGTTTTGGAGCTGTCAGAGTCGGTACTACCCACGGTCACAAACACCTTCTTCCTGGAAACAAAACCTCACTTAAGGTGCACAAATAAACGGTTTTGAGCGGGTTTCGCATAAGATAGCCGTCAGAGAAGTGTACACCGATTATAAGGAGTCATCGCCGTGAGCGTTGAGGTCACTATTGAGATCCCGAAGGGTCAGCGCAACAAGTACGAAGTCGACCACGAGACCGGCAAGGTCTACCTCGACCGCTACCTGTTCACCCCAATGGCCTACCCGGCCGACTACGGCTTCATCGATGAAACCCTCGGCGAGGATGGCGATCCGTTGGACGCTCTCGTGATTCTGCCGGAGCCGGTTTTCCCGGGCGTTATTGTCAAGGCTCGTCCGCTCGGCGTTTTCAAGATGACCGACGAGGCCGGCGGCGACGACAAGCTGCTGTGCGTCCTGGATGATGTCCGCTTCGACCACTACCAGGACATCGGTGATGTCTCCCAGTTCACCAAGGACGAGATTGAGCACTTCTTCGTCCACTACAAGGACCTGGAGCCGGGCAAGGAAGTTTCCGGTTCGGGCTGGGGCGACAAGGCTGAGGCTGAGCGCATCCTAGCTGAGGCTATCGAACGCCACAAGTAAGAGCCACAGTTAAGAATTGCGCTGACCAACCCCCTTCCTGGGGTTCGCCCCTTTGACGCAGTTCCTGTGATTCAGCGCTACGGCCGTCGGAGTTTTCCTCCGGCGGCCTTTGCGCTTCCGGCGATAAGGCCAGATTGCGTATAGTGCGCACTATGGAAACCGTAAACGTATCTGAAGTACCCGAAGACGCACAGATCATTGATGTCCGCTCACAGATGGAGTGGGATGACGGCCACGCCACCGGCGCCATTCACATCCCCATGGAAGAGATTCCGTCCCGCTACGGCGAGCTGGATCTGGATTCCGACATTTACCTGATGTGCCGCTCCGGTGGACGTGCCGCTCAGGTTTCTTCCTGGTTGGAGAAGAACGGTATCGACACCATCGTCATCACCGGTGGCATGATCGACTGGGAGCACTTCGGCCGCCCGATGGAGAAGGCCAACTAAATCAACTACAACTGCCCTGCCTACCTGCAGGGCAGTTTTTCATTTATTTACCCACCCCAAAGCACCGACCTTCTAACAATCCGCAGGCAAACAGGGGCATTATTAGTTGGCCATGTCCCATTATTGATGGTTCCCCAGATTGTCTAGTATGGGAAGTATGTCTGATTCATCCGTACTTTCCTCGGCGGACTCCGCCGACGCCAGCGGTGGTGTGGCAGCCGCCGTAGGCGCGAAGGTGCCTGCTGTCGACGCACAGAGCGGCACCAAGACGAAGAAGGCTCGCAAGGGGGCGAAAGCCAAAAACAAGGCCAGTGCTAAGGCCAGAACTAAGTCCAAGTGCAAGCCCGGCTCCGCAAGCGAACCCGCCGTCGCACCGGCGGCCCTGCGCAAATCCGCGTCCTGGTGTCTAGCACAGCTCGACGCGGCTGTCCGTACCAGTGTCAACGCGGCTCTTGGCCGAACTCAGATTGAGTCGATTTCCATCCGCGGGTATTGGGTTCTGGAGGCCATCGCCGATGGCGGCGACATGGCTCAAACCGAGCTGAGCGCACTGCTCGGCATGGATCGCTCTGACATGGTTCGCCTAATCGACTCTCTGGAGTCGGCAAATCTAGTCGAGCGCACCCGGGACTCCAAAGATCGTCGCCGCCAGCTCATCGCGCTGACAGAAACGGGCAACACCACCCGCGCATCTCTGCGACGTTCACTCCGCAGAGCCGAGCGCGCCGCCGTCGCCGAATGCGCACCCGAGGTACGTGCGCTGCTCGCATCGCTTGCCGACGACTCCGCTGCAAGCCCCGAAACTGACTCCGGTACTCAGCTTTCTGGCAATGCCGGCGCGAAAAACCCTGAGACCGCTCCCCCAGAGGTCACGGCCACTGAGACAGACACCAAGGACATGGCGGAGAATAAGACGCAGGCGACGTCGTCAAGCGATGCCCCGCGTCCTAAACGTAAGAAGTCGAAGAAGAAAAAGCGCAAGAAGAATAAGAAGGGGGCTCTCAAGTGACAACCACTGAAGCGAAGTTCCTACGCGCTACGGAACAGCCGCTTGAGCGCACACTCATTGACATTGTCCGGGCGACCGCGCGAAGGTTCCCCGAGGCTGAGGCCATCGATGACGGCGAGGTTGTCGTCACGTATGCGGAGTTGATCAACGAGATTGATTCCACAGCTACGTGGCTGTACGAACAGGGCATCCGTCGCGGCGACCGCATTGGTGTGCGGATGCCGTCGGGAAGCCGCGAGCTCTACCTGGCAATTTTGTCCATCATGGCCGCCGGTGCCGCCTACGTTCCGGTGGACGCGGATGACCCCGACGAGCGTGCAGAAATGGTCTTCGGCGAGGCCGGTATCGCCGGTTACTTCGATGCTGAAGGCCTGCATTTGGCTGGCTCCACGGCACGTAATCGCCCCCGCCCGCTGGACTCCGACGCCGACTCCGACGAGGAAGAGACGGAACCGACGCCGCCGAGCGCACGCGAGATCATCTCGCAGGAGCCCACTCCTGACGATGACTGCTGGATTATTTTCACCTCTGGCTCCACCGGCAAGCCCAAGGGCGTGGCGGTCACCCACCGCAGCGCCGCCGCTTTTGTCGATGCGGAGGCCCGCTGGTTCTTGGCCAACCACCCGGAAGGACCGCTCGGCCCGGATGACCGCGTTCTCGCCGGCTTATCCGTCGCCTTCGACGCCTCCTGTGAGGAAATGTGGCTGGCCTGGCGAAATGGTGCCTGCCTGGTGCCGGCTCCGCGTTCGCTGGTGCGCTCCGGCGTGGACCTGGGCCCATGGCTGATTTCCCGCCACATCACCGCTGTTTCCACAGTTCCGACGCTGGCCGGCCTGTGGCCCGCCGAGGCGCTCGACAGCGTGCGCCTGCTCATCGTCGGCGGCGAGGCCTGCCCGCAAGAGCTGGTCGAGCGCCTGTCCACCCCAGAGCGCGAAATGTGGAACACCTACGGCCCCACCGAGGCCACCGTCGTGGCCTCCGGCATCGAGCTGAAGCCCGGCAAGCCCGTAACCATCGGTTTCCCTCTGGACGGCTGGGACCTCACCGTCATCGACGAGGAGGGCAACCCCGTCCCACCGGGCACCAAGGGCGAGCTGGTCATCGGCGGCGTGGGACTCGCACGCTACCTGGATCCGGAGAAGGACGCCGAGAAGTACGCACCGCTGCCAGCCCTCGGCTGGGAGCGTGCGTATCGCACCGGCGACCACGTCATCATGGACGAGGCCGGACTGTACTTCACCGGCCGCGTCGACGATCAGGTGAAAATCGGCGGTCGGCGAATTGAGCTCGGCGAGGTCGAGGCGCACCTGGCTGCCCTCCCCGGCGCTACTCAGGCGACTGTCGTGGTGCAGAAGACCGGTGCTGGCGATTCCATCCTGGTCGGCTATGTCGGCGCCGGTGGCGACGCCGCAGCCATGGACTATGACAAGTGCATGGACACTCTCCGCGATGCCATGCCAGCCGCGATGGTGCCACGCCTGCACATCATGGATGAGCTGCCGGTTCGTACCTCCGGCAAGGTCGACAAGGCGGCGTTGCCGTGGCCACTGCCTGCGCGTGCGGGTGAGGGCGACGTCGACAAGCTGAGCCCTGTGGAGAAGTGGCTGTCCGACATCTGGGCGGACGTGCTGTCCGTACCTGCGCCCGGCGCGGCCTCGGACTTCTTCGCCCTGGGCGGCACGTCCTTGGCGGCGGCGAGCGTCATTGCGCGCATTCGCCAGCGCGCCCCGCAGGTCGCCGTGCGCGATCTCTACGACCACCCGCGCCTGGGCAATCTCGCCGAAGAGCTGGTCGCGCGCGGTTTCATCAGCGACGACATGCTTGCCGACGACGCCAGCGACCCCACCGCGCACCTAGAAAAGGTACCCGAGCCGACGCCTGTCTCCCGTACGACCCGTTGGGCCCAGGTGGGCCTCATGGTGCCATTGCAGTGGGCACGTGGCATGCGCTGGGTAACGTGGCTTGCGATTATCAACTGGGTTATCGACGGACCGCTGGCGCTACCAGGCTGGTTGGTGGCCGTACTGGCCGTGCTGTTCCTGACCCCGCTGGGGGTCATGCCCATCAACGCGGCGACGACACGCCTGCTCACGCGCAACATCACCCCGGGTGATTACCCGCGAGGCGGTTCGGTACATCTGCGACTATGGGCGGCCGAACGTCTGGCAGAGAGCTCCGGTGCCCACTCAGTAGCGGGTGCTCCGTTCGTGCTGTGGTACGCCCGCATGCTGGGCGCCCGCATTGGTAAGGGCGTGAATCTGCACGCGCTGCCGCCGGTGACGGGCCTGGTCAAACTGGATGATTACTGCTCGATCGAGCCGGAGGTAGACCTGTCCGGCTACTGGGTCGATGGCGATGTCGTCCACGTCGGCGAGGTCACTATTGGCAAGCATGCCCGCATCGGTGCCCGTTCAACGCTGCTGCCCGGCGCGCGTATTGGCAATGACGCTCACATCGAGGCGGGTTCCACCGTCACCGGTGAGAAGAAGGTCAAGGCTGGCGCGCGCTGGTCGGGTTCCCCGGCTCGCAAGGTCGGCCGGTCCAAGCACCGCTTCCCGGAGGAAGTTCCGCCGGCTCGCCGCCACTGGGTGGCTATCTACGGTCTCACCGCTGTTTTGCTGACACTCGTACCGCTGTCCGCTGCGGTCGCGATGGCTGCTGTCATCGGTTGGGGCACGGGGCTTATCGACGGCACCACCGAGCTAACCACCTCGAATCTCTGGCCAACGCTGGGTAGCGCCGTGCTGTGGGCTATTCCCGCCACCTTCGTCGGTGTTGCGGTGTATGCCCTGCTGACGCTGATTCTCGTGCGCCTGTTCAGCATCGGCCTGAAGCCGGGAGTGTTCCCGGTGCGTTCGCGCGTGGGTTGGCAGTCGTGGGCGACAATTCGCCTGATGGACGCCGCTCGTCATGACCTGTTCTTCATCTATGCCTCCATGCTGACGCCGCTGTGGCTGCGTGCGCTGGGTGCCCAAATTGGTCACGACAGCGAAGTCTCCACCGCGATCGGTATTCCGAAGTTCTTGCATGTCAAGGACGAGTCCTTCTTGGCTGACGACACCATGGTCGGCAGCTACGAGCTCGGCGGTGGTTGGTTGCTGGTGGGCGACTCCCGCATCGGCAAGCGCGCCTTCCTGGGCAACTCCGGCATCACGCTTCCAGAACGCAAGCTGGCGAAGAACTCGCTGGTGGCCGTGCTGTCCTCTACCCCGAAGAAGACCAAGTCCGGCTCCAACTGGTGGGGTTCGCCGCCAGAGCGCATGCGCCGCGTGGGCACCGTCTCCAGCGATGAGTCGGCGCAGACCTACCGTCCGACTACGGGATTGAAGGTCGCCCGCAGCATTGTGGAGACGCTGCGCGTCCTGGCACCGATGGTCTCTCTCATGCTGGCGACAATCACGCTGTTGAGCCTGCAGGGAATTGGCATGTTCACCGCGGAGTTGGTCACTGCAGATGGCGTCAACGCTGCCCTGCTCGGCCTGGTGGTCGCGTGGCTGCTCTCCCCTGCCGTGCTGCTGATTGTTGGTGTGCTGGGGCTGTTAGTCACGGTCGTGGCCAAGTGGGTGTGCGTCGGCAAGCACAAGCCCGGTGATCACCCGCTGTGGAGCAAGTTCGTCTGGCTCAACGAGCTGCAGGATGCATTCGTCGAAATGGTCGCCGCGCCGTGGTACCTGAACCCGGCGATGGCCACCGGCGGTATCGCACGCGCGATGCGTCTGCTCGGCGCGAACGTCGGCCACGGCGTGTGGCTGGAGACGTACTGGCTGCCCGAGACCGACCTGGTCACCATCGCGCGGGGTGCCTCTGTCGGCCGCGGTTGTGTCGTTCAGACGCACCTGTTCACCGACCGTGTGATGACGCTCGACACCGTCCACATCGGACACGGCTCCGTGCTGGGACCGCACTCAGTCGCACTGCCGGCATCTGTGCTTGACGACGGCTGCCGTGTCGAGCCCGGTTCTCTCGTCATGCGCGGTGACCATGTTCCTGCGCACACCTCCTGGCGAGGTAACCCAATTGAGCCAGTGGTGGCAAAGAAGAAGTAGCCCGGATTGAGTGGGGGGCTTAGGTAGGGGCCTTGTAGGAGCCTGGTAGGCACAACGGGCTGCAAATGTGAAACTGTGCAAGCTTATAGCACTTTCAAGCCATTTTTCGGGCAATTTTTGCTATAAACGCAGTCAGTAACTCACATTGGCCCGCTGCCGCCACCATAAACGCAGTCAGTTACTCGCATTGGGGCTAAGTAGCAAAAAGTGTGTCCGCTCGGCGTGTCGCCGGGTGGGCACCTTTTGCTACTTAACCCACTATTTATTTTGTGGCTATGCAGTTCGCGACTTACTCTGCTAGCTGCAACCGAGCCTGCTGAGCTGCGGCCACCAATACTTTCAGTGAAGCCGTAACCTCGTCCCAACCTCGGGTCTTTAGACCACAGTCCGGATTAATCCACAGCAGGTTGGGGTCAACGCTTTCGAGCGCATCTTCCACGAGCTGGTTGACTTCTCCGTCCGTCGGCACGCGAGGCGAGTGGATGTCCCAGACACCTGGACCAATCCCGCGAACGTATCCCTCATCTTTCAGCGCTGCGAGCACCTGCATACCGTTGCGAGCTGCTTCGATGGACGTGACATCGGCGTTGAGATCATCGACGGTGTCGATAAGCTCATTGAAGTCCGAGTAGCACATATGCGTGTGAATCTGAATCTCGTCAGCCACACCAGAGGTAGCCAGACGGAAGGAACCTACGGCCCACTTCAGGTAGGCGGGCTGGTCCGCTTCATTCAGGGGCAGCAACTCGCGAATGGCTGGCTCATCGACCTGCACGATTTGCGCTCCAGCGGCCACGAGATCTGCAATCTCATCGCGCAAAACCAGCGCAACGTTATCCGCAGTGTCACCGATGGGCTGGTCATCACGGACAAACGACCATGCCAACATGGTCACCGGCCCGGTGAGCATTCCCTTGACGGGAAGGTCAGTCATGTCTGCCGCTGCCTTGTACCACTGCACCGTCATCGGCTCTGGCCTGGTGATATCACCGTAGAGAATTGGCGGGCGCACACAGCGGGAACCATAGCTTTGGACCCAGCCATTGGTGGTGGCAAGGTAGCCGTCCAGCTGCTCCGAGAAGTATTGCACCATGTCGTTGCGCTCAGGTTCACCGTGAACCAGCACATCGAGCCCCAGTTCTTCCTGCTGTTCAATGGCAGATCGAATTTCAGCGAGCATTGCCGACTCGTAGTCAGCTGGGGTGAGCTCTCCCGTGCGCAGCTGCGCACGTGCACGACGAATGCTATTGGTCTGCGGGAAGGAACCGATTGTGGTGGTCGGCAGCGGAGGCAGATTGAGGGTCTCAGCCTGAGCCGCCTGGCGAGCCGCAAACGGGGAACGGTTACGGTCGCTATCCTCGATTGCCGCCAAAGCTTCACGAACTTCAGGCTTAACAATCCGCTTCGACTCTGCCCTCGATGCCAGTGCTGCCCGGGACTCCCTCAACACCTTTAAATCCGCGGCATCGAGTTGGCGGTCATTCAACTTGGCATCAAGCGCCCTCGCCAAAAGGGTCACCTCGGCAATTTTCTCATCGCCGAAGGCCAGCCACTGCAGCACCTCGGCATCTTCTTCGCTCGGGTTTTCCGAGGCCAGGGAGTACGGGACATGTAGCAGCGAACAGCTAGTCGACACCGCGATGGGGCCTCGGGCTGCCAGCTTCTCCAGCGTCGCCAGGGCTGCATCCAAATCGGTGCGCCACACATTACGACCATCGACAATGCCCGCAACCAGCAGTTCCTTGCCGGTCCAATGCAGCAGCTCGGAGCTACCTGCTACCAGGTCGCAACCAATGGCCTGCACGCCTGTGCCAGAAAGGGTTTCCAGCGCCTGATCACCATCACCAAAGTAGGTCTGCACCCACAACTTGGTATTCGCAGACTCCGCCACGCCGGCCAACTTCTCGTAGGCCTGGCGAGTCCTAGCAAGAGTCACTTCATCGAGGTCAGTGACCAATACTGGCTCATCGAGCTGAATCCACTCAAAGCCCTTATCCCCCAGTTGAGCGATGATTTCCGCGTACGCATCGGTCAACTTTTCCAAAAGGCCAAGTGGGTTCGAATCATCGTCGGTACGCGACAGGCTCAAGTAGGTCACAGGACCAATCAAATGAGGGCGCAGCATGGTGGTGGCGCCATTGTTTAAGCTGCAGGAATCATCCAACCAGTCAGTGAGGTCAGAGGTAAATTCAGTATCGGCTGACAGCTCCGGAACAATGTAGTGGTAATTGGTGTCGAACCACTTGGTCATTGCGGATGCCGGTTGCGTCTTCGTACCGCGAGCGGCGGCGAAGTAGTGGTTGATCCATTCCGGTAGGTTGGAACCGTCCGTTTTCGGGACATTCTGGAAGCGGGCTGGAAGCACTCCGAGCAGCGCCGATGTATCCAGCATAGAGTCGTAGAACGAGCGCCCAATTGTCGGAACCGAGTCGATTCCTGCCTTCAGCGCTGCGCCAATGTAGCTATTGACAGTGTTGCGCGCCGTCGCGGCCAGCAGGCCGCCGGTCGCCGGGTCGCGCCAGTAGTTTTCCAGAGCTCTTTTGAGCTCACGATTACGCCCTATCCGCGGAATGCCCGCGAGGGTTGCGTGAATTGCCATGATCTCGTGATTTCCTCGTCAGTCGTGATCAGCATCGGGTATGAAATTGCACAACCGGCAGGCATTCGGACTTGTCATCACTGAAAAGATTGGTTATCAACGCGTCGGATAAACCAAAGCTCTGGCAGTGATGCTTACCGTTGCGGGACAGTTCCGGACTTGCACCGGGATTCCCCTGCATAACTCGAAGGCCTTATGCGCGCTAGGCTCAAAACACACCTTGCGCGGAAAACGTGCGATATGCAGCACTTTCCTTAATGAACACCTTCGAGGCGGCTGTGGATGTGAAGTATATCGCAATATACAAATATCTCATTCACTTAGCCCCCTCCCCGAGCCTTTGCTTTGATGCTCTCCTGCTGGGACCAAAGTGATTAAGCTCGTAGTCATAAAAGCTATTTATTCTACCTCTTTTCAAGGAGTGACCTCGAGTGACACAGGCTTCCGGACCTTCCCTGAGGGGCGCCAAGATTCCGTTCGATGGCCCGGTCCAGTCAGGCGTTGAACAGCCCGGCCAAGCACATCTCCGCCTCGTCGCATTCGATTTGAAGGACGGCGTCGACGCAGCAGATCTGAAGGCACTGTTCTCCTCGCTTACCGACGTTGCCCGCCGCCTCACCCAAGGCCAGGACATCGAGGGGTATCTGGAACCGGAAATGGTTGCAGCCACTGCAAACCTGACCATTACCGCAGGTTTCGGTGAGCGCATCTTCGATGTGCTCGGCAAGCCAGAGCGCAAGCCGGCTGGTCTGCACGATATCCCGTCATTCCAGCATGACATGCTCCGCCCTGAGTGGGGCCAGTCTGACTTCGCTCTGCAGTTGTGTGGTGATGACCTCGTCACCGTTTCGGCCGCGTCCCGTCTACTGGAAAAGAAGGCGGCTCCGTGGGCTCGCGTGAAGTGGTTCCAGAAGGGCTTTTCCTACGCCTGGGGTTCGCAGCCTCACGGCGCTACCCCACGCAACCCGCTGGGCCAGCTCGACGGCACCGTCAACCCGTCCACTCCGGAGGAATGGTCCGAACAGGTGTGGATTGACTCCAAGGACAAGGCGATTAACAACTCCTGCGTGATGGTTGTTCGCCGTATTGCGCTCGACTTGAACAATTGGGAGGAGCTCAGCACCGACGAACGCTCCATCGTTATCGGTCGTGACTTCCACACCGGCGCTCCTCTTTCCGGCGGTAACGACGAGTTCGATGAAGAGGACATGGACGCCGTCGATGACCAGGGCGAGTACCTCATCCACCGCCAGTCTCACTTGGCACTGTCCCGTGAGCAGGATGGCCAGCCTGACGACGCCCTGCGTCGCCGCGCCTATGCATACGAAGACCAGCCCGGTGAGCCAGCTTTCCCATTCGAAGGACCGAACGTTGGCCTGGTCTGGGTTGCATTCCAGAAGAACCCGGACAACCAGTTCAGCGCAATCCAGGCCCGTTTGGATCGCGGCGATTTGCTCAATGAGTGGAACCGCCATATCGGCTCCGCTGTGTATTGGATTGCCCCTGGCACCACCCCAGATTCCTACTGGGGTCAGGAGTTGATTGAGGGGTAAAGGCTGCAAGCTGGCAGGCTAAAGTCTGACGGACTAAAAAGCTGGCGGGCTGCAAATGTGAAACTGACCCAGTTTATGACACTTTCGAGCAAAATTTCTGGCCGTTTTTGTCATAAACTCAGTCACTAACTCGCATCGCCCCGCCGCTGCGAGCCATAAGGGCATCGTCCCGGCGCTGCCAACCATAAGAAAACGCCCGCCGAGTGCCTGAGCACTCATGCGGGCGTTACCTCTAGACAAGAATTTTGTCAGTTACGAGCCACCGAATTAGTCACCAATCTGGTCGCGGCCACGCTTAACAATCTTCGGATCCGGAGTACCGACCAGCTCGTGGTCCTTCTCCGTGTACTCGAACTTGCTCAGCACATAACGCATCGCGTTGATGCGGGCACGCTTCTTGTCGTTGGACTTAATGGTAATCCACGGGGACTCATCGGTATCCGTGTAACGGAACTGCTCTTCCTTCGCGCGGGTGTAGTCACCCCAACGGTCCAGCGATGCGAGGTCCATCGGAGAGAGCTTCCACTGACGTACCGGGTCGACCTGGCGAATAGCGAAGCGAGTGCGCTGCTCCTTCTGGGTCACCGAGAACCACAGCTTGGTCAGCGAAATACCGGAGCCCAGAATCATGTTCTCCAGCATCGGAACCTCACGCAGGAACTCTGCATGCTGAGACTCAGTACAGAAACCCATCACGCGCTCAACGCCCGAACGGTTGTACCAAGAACGGTCGAAGAAGACGATTTCGCCAGCGCACGGAAAATGCTCAATATAGCGCTGGAAGTACCACGAGGTGGACTCACGCGGCGACGGCTTTTCCAGAGCCACAGTTCGAGCACCACGCGGATTCAGGTGCTCGTTAAAGCGCTTAATGGTACCGCCCTTACCAGCGGCGTCACGGCCTTCGAAGAGGATGATGTGCTTCTGACCAGTTTCCTTGGTCCAGTTCTGCCACTTCAGAAGCTCAATCTGCAGCTTCCTCTTAATAGACTCATATTCCTTGCGCGTCATGCGCTCCTCGTACGGGTAGCCATCGCGCCAAGTGTCAACCCGCTCACCGTCTGGAGTGACCAGTACCGGATCGTCCTCATCAGAATCATCGACGACGTAGCCTTCGGTCTTCGCCAAATCGACGATGTGGAATTCCTCTTCATTCTTGTCAGCCATACCCCTTATCCTACTGAATTTCTCTGCCACGCGTCCCCCATGCGGGTGCCCTTACCTGCAATTTCCCAGCAGTTAACGTTCCGTCTTACCGAAATTGAGGGGGTGGGACTGCACGCAGCGACCGTCGATAAGCACTGCGCGTACAATAAATGCCATGTTCTTATCCGAGGCTCTTGCCGCACGATCCGAAGTTTCCGACCGGCTGGCTGAGATTAATCGCCGTCTCGCGCTGGTGGCGCAGGTGCAGGAAGGCGATACGCCTGATGAAGATCCGCAAGCGCTTATTGCCGAAGCCGAGCGTCTGATGGCGCGCTTCGAATGGCTGGTGCGCTCGATTAACGCAACGAATTCCGCTACTGCCTTCGAGGACGGAACGCTTAGCGACGCACTTGCGAAGCGCGACCACCTGCTAACACGGCGGCGGTTCTACACCTCCGCAGCCGATCAGGGCTCGGGTCGGCGGGATCGATACTCAGCTTCGGAGATTCGCTATGTCGCCACTGTGGATATCCGGTCGCTGCGCCAGAAAGCCGACAAGGCGGCGAAGGAATACCGGGACTTGGATACCCGTATTCAGCAGGCGAACTGGTCAACCGAGCTTATCGAGGCCGCGAATAAGCCGGCCGAATAGCAAAGTGGCAGGGTTCGGTAGCGAAACCAGAAGAATTTCACATTTTGATAAGTCGGTAGTTGCATCCAGATTGTCGGCGAGCGCGACGGCCTGTCTCTGGCCTTAAAGGGACACCTAAAGATCTCACCTGTACTGAGGCAGCAGGATTAATAACAGACAGTCCTCGTCATTGCGTACATGGGTACAGATCATCGGTTATTTTTCACTACCAAGCGCTGAGGCGTCTGATGCAACGAGGGTGGGTTCGGGGACTTAAAACTTTCTCAAGTTACACAGCAAAAAGCGCCGCTGAGGATTTCCCTCAGCGGCGCTTTTTAGGCTAACTCAAGCAGTCGGGACCTCTTTTAGAAGCCCATGCCGCCCATCTCGTCGCCACCCGGCATTGCCGGCATAGCCGGTTCCGGCTTGTCAGCGACAACAGCCTCGGTGGTCAGGAACAGAGCCGCAATGGAAGCGGCATTCTGCAGTGCGGAGCGGGTAACCTTCACCGGGTCGTTGATGCCAGCTTCCATCAGGTCGATGTACTCGCCGGTAGCAGCGTTCAGGCCTTCACCCTGCGGCAGGGAAGCAACCTTCTCGGTAACGACGCCGGCCTCGAAACCAGCGTTCAGAGCAATCTGGCGCAGCGGAGCTGCGAGAGCCGCACGCACGATGCGGACACCGGTTGCCTCGTCGCCGGTCAGACCCAGCTCGTCGTCAAGCACGTGCGAGACCTGCAGCAGTGCGGAACCGCCACCTGCGACGATGCCCTCTTCCACAGCAGCCTTTGCGTTACGGACGGCATCCTCAATGCGGTGCTTGCGCTCCTTGAGCTCGACCTCAGTTGCGGCGCCAGCCTTGATAACTGCAACACCGCCGGCGAGCTTAGCCAGGCGCTCCTGCAGCTTCTCCTTGTCGTAGTCGGAGTCGGAGTTCTCGATCTCAGCGCGGATCTGGTTGACGCGGCCCTCGATAGCGGACTGCTCGCCAGCGCCCTCGACGATAGTGGTCTCGTCCTTGGTGACGACCACCTTGCGAGCGCGACCCAGCAGCGGCAGGTCAGCGGTCTCGAGCGACAGGCCGACCTCCTCGGAGATGACCTGGCCATCGGTCAGGATAGCCATGTCCTGCAGCATTGCCTTACGACGGTCGCCGAAGCCCGGAGCCTTGACAGCGACAGACTTGAAGGTACCGCGGATCTTGTTGACGACCAGGGTGGACAGAGCCTCGCCCTCGACGTCCTCAGCAATGATCAGCAGCGGCTTGCCGGACTGCATGACCTTCTCCAGCAGCGGCAGCAGGTCCTTGATGTTGGAAATCTTGCCGGAAACCAGGAGGATGTACGGATCCTCCAGAACGGCCTCCTGGCGCTCCATGTCAGTGGCGAAGTAACCGGAGATGTAGCCCTTGTCGAAGCGCATACCCTCGGTCAGCTCCAGGTCGAGACCAAAGGTGTTGGCCTCTTCCACGGTAATGACGCCTTCCTTGCCGACCTTGTCCATAGCGGTGGCAATCAGCTCACCGATAGCCGGGTCAGCAGCGGAGATACCAGCGGTAGCAGCAATCTGCTCCTTGGTCTCAATGTCCTTAGCGGACTCCAGGAGCTTCTCGGTAACAGCCGTGACAGCCTTCTCGATGCCGCGCTTGATGCCCATCGGGTTGGAGCCAGCAGCAACGTTGCGCAGACCCTCGGAAACCAGAGCCTGAGCCAGAACGGTAGCGGTAGTAGTACCGTCACCAGCGACATCGTCGGTCTTCTTGGCAACTTCCTTGACCAGCTCAGCGCCGATCTTCTCGTAAGGATCCTCAAGTTCGATTTCACGTGCAATGGAGACACCGTCGTTGGTGATCAGCGGTGCGCCCCACTTGCGCTCGAGGACTACGTTGCGACCCTTCGGGCCCAGCGTAACCTTGACAGCGTCTGCCAGGGTGTTCAGACCCGTTTCGAGACCGCGGCGGGCCTCCTCGTCAAATGCAATCATCTTAGCCATGAGGTTTGAAGAATCCTCCGTCTATTTATGTGGCACTTACATTGGAAGTTGACCCAGGCGCCCGCGACGGCATGTGATTCGAGGGAAGCGCCGCCCTCTCCATCACCGGAGTCAACACTGTACTTTTTAACGACTTTGCAACACTTGTTTCAGCCTGCGCTGCAGTATGTGCTGCAGTTTGCTGCAACTCGCATACAACGCACACATACACAAGGTGTGAAGTTGTTTTTATTAGCACTCAATTAGAGCAAGTGCTAATTCACTTTTTAGCACTCAACCCCATCGAGTGCAAGGTTAAGCGCCGCAACTCCCAACGCCAATACCACTCCCGACGTCACTCCCAACGTCATCATGGTTGTGCGCCTACACTGTCGCACATGAGCATTATTAATAAGGAACTCACGGACGCCCTGCGAGACCACATCTCCAGCCAACGCGAGACCATCCGCACCCAGCTGACCGAGCTGGTGGCTTTCCCTTCCGTACACGGCACCGAAGAAACCAAACAGGCTTGCATTGACGCAGCTCAGGCGGTTACCAAGATGTACGCAGAGCTGGGCATCGAACTGAAGGCGCACCACACCGTCGACGGCTCGATTGCACTGTCGGGTTTCGTCCCCGCGTCGTCGGAAAGCGCGAAGACCGTACTGCTCTACTCCCATTACGACGTCCAGCCGGCGGGCGACGAGTCCGCTTGGACCGCAGATCCGTGGACACTCGACGAGCGCGACGGTCGCTGGTACGGCCGCGGTACTGCCGACTGCAAGGGCAACGTGGTCATGCACCTGGCTGCGCTGCGCGCGCTGCGCGACGACGCTCTTGCGGGCCACGTCGACATGCCAAACATCAAACTCATCGTGGAGGGCTCCGAGGAGCGCGGGTCGGCGGGCCTGAACAACCTCATCGCCACACAGCCAGAGCTTTTCGACGCCGACGTCATCCTCATTGCGGATGTCGGCAATGCCGAGGTTGGCCAGCCGACGCTCGTGACCACTCTGCGCGGCACCGCCGATGTGGAAGTACGCGTCGATGCGCTGGAGCAGCCGGTTCACTCGGGCATGTTCGGCGGCGCAGCCCCGGATGCGCTGGCGGCACTGATTCGCATGCTCGACAGCCTGCGCGATGAAAATGGCTTTACTTCTATTGATGGACTGGACTGCTCGCAGCGGTGGGAGGGCCTGGACTACTCGCCAGAGACTTTCCGCGCTGACGCCGGCGTGCTCAATGGAGTGGGCCTGATTAGCAACGAGGACACTTCCGTCTCCGATCTGACCTGGGCGCGCCCGTCGGTGATTGTGACCGGCATCGACTGCCCACCGGCAACCAATGCTGTCAACGCGATTTCGTCGACCGCCATGGCGCACATTAACTTCCGCATCCCAGGCGGCGTTGATCCGGCTGAGGCGCAGGACGCGCTGGAAAATCACCTGCGCGCACATGCTCCGTGGGGCGTGAAGGTGACGGTCGAACGCGACGAGCTGGCTAACCCGTTCCGGGCCAACGTTGAGGGCAAGGTTGTGCAACTGGTCGCTGACAGCCTGTCGGCCGCCTATGGCAAGGAGACCGCAAGCATGGGCGAGGGCGCCTCAATTCCGCTGTGCGCCACCCTGCTGGACGCCGTACCAGGTGCTGACATCGCGCTTTACGGCGTGGAGGAGCCACAGGCTCGCATCCACTCGGCTGATGAATCGGTCGACCCGAACGAGATTCGCGACATCGCTATTGGCGAGGCGGTTTTCCTGGCCTCTGTCAACGGAATTTAACGGGGACAGCAAAGAATCCACCAAAGATATTGATTGAATGACTTGTGTCACATCTTTTACCTGTAGTAAGGTTCCACCCATGCAGCAGAACATTCTTATTCGAGTAGCGAAGGCTACGAACCCCGGTGGAGGCCGACAGGACTGACCCCTCCACACGGGGTCTCTGGCCGCAACTTCTCAAAGCACTTGGTTGGTCCGCCACTCACAGCAAAAGCAACTAAGCAAAGGACCAGAAAAGAATGTTTCCCACTCGCACCCAGAAGAACATGTCCACTTCGACGACGTTCACGGGCAAGCGCCCTTCGTTGGAGCACCAGGACGACGGCAATGTGCGAACTTATTCCGACGATCCATTTAGGGCTCGATTCGGACATCGCCTGCCTCGAGGCTTAAGGCAAGAAGCTCGTGGCATGAACTGGCAGAAGTTCAAGGACACCTACTCCCCCACGAGCGGCCCGGTTCAGATCAAGAATTTCGAGGCAACCCGCGGCACCCTGGGGCGCTGGAATTTCAACGCTGACTTAACACTGACCGACAAGGACGACCACACCCACACCTTCACCCAGGAGATTACCGCTATGGGGCCGGTGTCGGCTTGCACTAATCTGCTGGCTGATGCAGGTTACCGCGTGGAAATCGTGGAATTCCACCAGTTCGAAATCTTCGAAGCTACCGCTACCTTTGTCTATGCAGGTCACAACAATGACCATGTGTGGACCATGGGCTTCGGCCAGACTCCGGAGGCTTCCGTGCTTTCCGCTTTGGTCTGCGCTGCTAACCGCCTGCATGGGTAGGACGCGGATGCTGCTCGTTTAGTAAACGGGGGGTGTCCCTATGTTTTTGTCAAGTGCCAGACCGATGTTGACGAGCACAGTCTTGGGAGTAGTTTCTTAGGCGTGCCTAGGAGCCGGCCAGCGTGTGCTGGTCGGCTTCGTCTTTGGGGCTTTATGCGGCGACGGGGCGTGGCGGGATTTCGCGGAAGAACTCCTTGTTTTTCAGCATCGCGTAGATGACATTGCATCGGCGTCGTGCCAGGCAGATGACTGCTGCGTTGTGGCGTTTTCCTTCAGCGCGTTTGCGTTCGTAATACCGCCGTGACGGTTCGTGGCTGCGGATAACTGCGAATGCGGAGTAGAACAAGGCGTTTTTCAGTCGTTTATTGCCTGACCGTGCCGGGAATTCACCTCTGATCGACGAACCGGATCGTCTAGTCACGGGTGCTATTCCAGCATAAGCAGCTAAGTGGCCAGCACTAGCGAAGTCGGAGCCATCACCGATCGCAAGAAGGATCTGCGCTGCGGTCTTGATGCCGACTCCGGGCATACTCATCAAGACCTCACAAAGAGGGAAATCAGCGAGCATCTCTTCAACCTGCTCAGCAATGGTGTTTCGTTGCTCTTTGAGGGCCTGGATGTTTGCAGCCAGTTGAGGAATTACTAACTCGGCGGCATCGCTTCCAGGCACGGTGACTGTTTGAGCTTTCAGCGCTGTAAAAATGTCGTCTACCAGCGGGGTGGGGTCTTTACGTGTGCGCTTGATCATCCAGTTCAACACTCGTTGGTATCCGGCTCTTTTTAGCCCCTGCGGTCCCTTGTAATGGATCAATAATTCCAGGATCGGCGTGCGAGTCAGGGTGCTACCAGCAAAAACTCGTTCCAGGCTGGGGTAGATCTGGGTGAGGACACTGCGAAGCCGATTGACAGTGCGAGTGCAATCGCGGGCGATGTCATCATCGAAGCCGGACAGCATCTTTAGGGCGGAGAGTACCTCATCATTGCGGTCGACGGCACGTAGCGTGTGGGGCATTGTGCGGGCGGTGTCGGCGATGATGAATGCGTCGCGTTTGTCTGTTTTTGCACGTCCCGGATAGAGATCTGCAGCTTTGCGCATCGCAAGACCTGGCAGGTATCCGACTTCGCAACCGCAGTCCCGGGCTACAGCAATCGGTAGTGCGCCGATGGTGTTGGGTTGGTCGACGATCACGAGCACGGTGCCAAGCTTCTGAAGCTGGTGAAAAACGCCTGCTAGTTCGGATTCGAGTTGAGGCAACGGTTTGTCGAAGACCTTGTTGCCATCACGGTCTAAGGCGCAGGCGTGGTGTTCAGATTTGCCGACGTCTAACCCAAGGAATATGTCGATGGAATGCTCCGGAGACATGATGAGCTCCTAGAAAACGAGATGGGTATGGCGTTGTTCCAGTCGCTGGTGTCATGACCTTCGTTGCAAGCACCCACGTTACAAAGAGACCTAGTTTAAAACTGGCCGTGTCCCTATCAGCTGTCATCGAAAGTCCTGGCACCCGGCGGCAAC
>NZ_JVOW01000022.1:0-11884 GCF_001055995.1 Corynebacterium sp. 239_CJEI
GATAATACGTCCATGACTATTAGCCACGAGTCGATTTACCAGGCCCTTTACGTACAAGGGGCAGGCAGCTTGCGCAAAGAACTTGTGTTTGAAAAGTCCTGCCGGACTACCCGGCCAGGGCGTAAACCCCGCTCGCTTTTAGCCGGGGTGCCCAAGCCACGTGGAAAACGCTGGACTCATGATGCCAATATTTCACTTCGCCCAGCCGAAGCCAATGATCGTGCGGTACCCGGTCATTGGGAAGGCGATTTGATTATTGGCGCAGATGGCACCAGTGCTTTAGCGACGTTGGTGGAACGCCGCAGCAGGTTTGTGCTGCTCGGCAGACTCGGCACTGACCATACTGCCGCCAGTGTCAATGAGGTGATGGTACGGATGATTCGTCGGCTCAAAGAGTCGATGGACACCACGATTTCGACGTTGACCTGGGATCAGGGAGTGGAGTTTGCCAAACACACCGAGTTTTCTGTCGCGGAGAATATCCAGGTGTTTTTCGCCGATCCGCATTCGCCGTGGCAGCGAGGTAGCAATGAGCGGATGAACCGGGATATCCGGTTTTATTTCCCCAAAGGCACCAACTTTACCGATGTCACCGACCAAGAGGTCGCCGAGGCGGAAGCATTGCTGAATAACCGGCCACGGGTAGTGCTCGACGGGTTAACTCCCCGGGAGGTAATCTCTGGTGTTATCCATGATGCAATGACCGCCTGACCCTACCAGGCAATTTTTGTCATAAACGTAGTCAGTAACTCGCATTGGAGTTACTTGGCTGAGCTCGACACGGGCTAAGATAGTGAAAATTATTTTTCTAGCTCAGTTTGAGGAGTGACCGACGTGCTAGCTGACATCATTGATGTGCTTGCTGACCCCATCGATGGCACTGATTTGAAGTTTGGTGATGCCGAACGAATGACTCTGAAGTCCGAATCCGGACATAGCTATGATGTCGCCCGCCAGGGTTACGTTACGCTCGCCGGTGGGGCTGGCCTGCGCTACACCGGCGATGACGCCAAGATGATTACCGCCCGCGAGGAGTTCCTCTCTGGTGGCCACTATGCTCCATTCGTTGAGGCAGTTACAGGCAACGTCCAGGACGTGCTTGACGACGCCAACGTGTCCGAAGCCGCCAGCCCAGTCATCTGCGAAGTCGGTGCGGGCACTGGTTATTACCTCGCACACACGCTGGACAGCATTCCCAATTCTCGTGGCGTAGGCATTGATGTGTCTGTGCCGGCCGCCAAGCACCTGGCCAAGAGCCACCCGCGCCTCGGTGCGGTTGTGGCCGATGCGTGGGCACGGTTGCCGCTGCGTGATGGTTCCATCGATGCGCTTACTGTTGTCTTCGCACCTCGCAACGCGGAGGAGTTCGCTCGCGTGCTCAAGCCGGGCGGCCAGGTTGTGGTTCTGACTGCCACCACTGGTCACTTGGGTGAGCTTCGTGAGCCACTGGGCATCATTGATGTCGAGCGCGGCAAGGTCGAGCGCATGATTTCCCAGGCAGAGGGGCACCTCGTGCCTGTTGGCGACCCGGAGCTGGTGGAGTTCGGTATGAACCTCAACCAGGGTGCAATCGCCGCGCAGATCGGTATGAGCCCGTCGGCACGCCATATTCACCCGGAGGTGCTGCAGGAACGCATTGCGGCGCTACCTGCAGAGATGCACGTCACCGCCCGTGCCTACGTCACTCGTCTTGGCCGCCCGGGAGACTAGCGTTTACTCCTTGACCTCGGTTTTGTGAATCTGCTCATCCAGGTCTTCCGGATCCAGGTCAGCATCCGAGAATTCCGCCGTTAGCGGAAGGCGAAGCTGCAGGTCAGTGCCCGGGCACAGTTCGATAGTGCCCGAGCGCAGCTTAAAGTCCAGCACATGCCCGCCGCCGGTGCCGCCTTCCGCAAGGAAGTGCACGTGACAGCCGGGCACCGAAATTCCCTTCTCGTACACCGGCGTGCGGAAGCCCGCAATCGTGCCCCGCAGGTTCTCAAAATCAACCGACGCGTCTTCTTCCGTCGCATCAACCATCTTCTGGTACGGCTTTTCCTGCTTTACGACGGTTCGAGTCTTCACCCACTCAAATTCGCCGGTAATCCGCAGTGCGTACATAAAATTTTGGCTCGGCACCAGGGAATCGATGATGGGGCTAATTTCCTTGCGAGTCAGGTTTTCCGGCGCATCCATCACCGTGTGGGGAACGAAGTTGGTCACCACCGTGTAGGGGCTGCGCTGATCCATGGTGGCCCGGGTCGCGGAGCCGTCGTGACGCACCTGCCAGCAAACACCGTCGAGGATTACCATTTCGCCATCGAGACCGTCGAAGGTGCCGATGCCGAAGTTGCCATGACCAAGGATTTCGCCAATGGTCATCTCGCCGTCGTAGATGCCATCGAGCAGTGCGGACATCAGTGAGTTTTGGAAAATTGTGTGTCGGACCGTTGGAAAATTCTCGTGAGTGGTCATGGAAGCCATTATATTCGCGATATTTGTAGCCCAAGCTGGGGCGGGTCGTCTGTTAGATGTCCGATCGGCTTGTGGGTAAGGAAATCGTGGCAAGAAAAACGCCCTGCGGAAAAATCCACAGGGCGCGATTTGGTGAATCGAGCGGTTGGTTCTACTTCGGCTGGATGGTGACTGTCACTTGGTCAGCAGTGGAGACGATATGAACGGTCTGGCCATCGGCAGCGACAGTGGCGTGACCGCCTTCGACATTCACTGTGAACCCATTCGGGAAGTTGATCGAGGGCACAACGAGCTCGCTGGTGGAACCAGGTGCGAAAACTCCGGTGCCGTCGACGCGGTTATTGTTCCAGCTGGCCTGGTAGACACGGGTGTCGCGGTTCCAGTCGGTAGCTTGCGGGGTGCCTGCGACCGCTCGCAGGTGTGGAGCGGCGAGGATGGTCATCTTGTCGCGGTTGAAGGCATCGGCACCTACAGGTCCTGGAACAGTAGGGTCGAAGACCATGCCCTGTTCCTTCTGGTTCTGCGTCGTCGGGTCGTTGCATCCGCAGTAGGACCAGTACTGCCAGCCGACCATGTGGCGGCGGGCAAGCGAAATTACGCCATTGAGGGTATCGGCATCGTCGGTCGCACCGAACTCGGACAGCAGTGTGGCCGAGCCGTTACCGGATGAGACGATTTCCGCATTGTCGAAGACGCGACCATCGAAAAAGTCACAGCCCGTGTAGGTGTTGAACAGGGCATTCGTGGTGCAGTAGACATGCCAGCTGAGGGCCGTACCAGCGGTTTCAGGAACCTCCGGGGCTGCCGGATTCGTGTTCAATCCGGTGTTCCACATGGAGTAGGGCTCGTAGTGGACAATAGCGTCCGGGTCCTTGTCGACAATCTGATTGGCAGCCTTCTGGTGCAGTTCATCGAGCTTTTCCTTAGCCGGGCCGCAGTCGCCGAGAGCCAGATAGCACAGTGGGTATGCGGAGCCTGGCCACGGTTCATTTATGATGTCGTAGCCCATCAGTCCCGGCATGTCGCCAAGGCGTTTGGCGACATGGCCCCACATGGCTGCGTAACGCTCCTGCAACCCAACGCCGCCTGGCCCTTCGCGGTTATTCAGGAAGTTGTCGTATGCCCTAATGAGTCCGATATTGAGAGCCTGGTTAGCGGGGAAGCCAACCTTTAAGAGGCTGGGAACGCCGTCGTCAATGACAGCCCAATCCGGGGCAAATTCGCCTTCGAACTTCTCGTTGTACATGTCCTGGTGGGCATCGACCAAGACCGCGATTCCACGCTCAGTGAGCATGGAGATAGTGCGGGCAATGGAATCCAGGTATTTGTCGTTGTACTCGCCAGGCTCTGGCTCTACTGCTTTCCAGATAATGCCGACTCGCATGGAGTCGAAGCCCTGCTGCACGAGCCAGTCAGCATCGTCCTCGTTAAAGCCTCCGGCCTCTGGGGTGTAAGGATCGTGCTTGTAGACGATGTTCGACCCCTGAGTGAGGAAAGCACGGCCGTCACCGTCGGTAAACCAGCGACCGGACTGTCCAAGGGGACCACGCTCGGTGATGGTAGCGGTACTAGGGGATGGGGCTACTTCTGTAGCGAGCGCCTGATGCGGTACTGCACCCGCTAGCGCTATGGCAATGGCGACACCAACTGCTGCCACCTTCTTAGTGAATCTCATACTCAGTATGCTATTGACCAGTAATGATAAATTCAGCCAAAACTCAAATTAGGTTTAGAAAAAGTGGGCAAAGGCATAAGTAAATGTCCTGAACGGGGTTAGTAAAAAGGCTAAGAAAGGCCCACCGCTTCCTCTTCGGAAGCGATGGGCCTTTGAGGAGACTTCGTCCACCGCGCAGCCGTGGCGTCTTGCGGACAGCCTGCTATATCAAAGACTTATAGACCTCGACGGTCTGCTGAGCGATGTTCTCCCAGCTAAACACATCTTCAGCGCGCTTCTTACCCGCCTGGCCAACCTTGGCAGCGCGGTCACGGTCGGCAACCATGTTGTTGACAGCGGCAGCGATTCCACGCTCGAAGCCCTCCGGATCGGACTCTTCGTAGTGAACCAAAGTGCCGGTTTCGCCATCGACGACAACCTCCGGAATACCGCCGACATCAGAGGCGACAACTGCGGTGCCACATGCCATAGCCTCGAGGTTAACGATGCCCAGAGGCTCGTAGATGGACGGACAGACGAAGGAATCCGCGGCCGTCAGGATCTCCTGAATCTTCTCCTTCGGCAGCATGTCCTGCACCCAGAAAATGCCATCGCGCTTCTCCTGGAGGTCATGGACGAGCTGCTCAGTCTCCTTCGCGATTTCCGGGGTGTCCGGAGCGCCGGCGCACAGAACGAGCTGCACACCGTCGTCGAAAAGCGATGCGGCCTTGACCAGGTGAGCGACACCCTTCTGACGGGTGATGCGGCCGACGAACGCGACCATCGGGCGAGACGGGTCAACGCCGAGCTCCTCCAGGACAGACCAGCCGTTCTGTTCCTTGGACTCTTCCCACGTCGGGCGCGGGTGCCACAGCTCGGTGTCGATACCGTTCAGGACAACGTGGACCTTGTCGGGGGAGATGCGCGGGTAGGCGTCCAGGATGGCGTCCTTCATGCGCGCGGAAACAGCAATGACAGCGTCTGCGTACTCCATAGCATTGCGTTCGGACCAGCTGGAAACGTCGTAACCGCCGCCGAGCTGCTCGCGCTTCCATGGGCGGTGCGGCTCCAGTGAGTGCGCGGTTGCCACATGCGGAATGCCCTTGAGCAGGCCAGTGAGGTGACCGCCCAGGCCTGAGTACCAGGTGTGAGAGTGGACGACATCAATGTCGGTTGCCGCGGCGGCATTTGCCATGCGCAACCCCGTGGACAGCGTCTTAATCGAGGCGTTGGCATCCTTCAGCTCCGGGTCAACGCCGTGGACATATACATCCGCCTCATCGCGAGGAGCACCCATGCAGTGCACATCGACGTCAACGCCGTCGAGGCCGCGCATGAAACGAGTCAGTTCAGTTACGTGAACACCTGCTCCGCCGTAAATCTCCGGAGGGTATTCCTTGGTCATCATGGCAACACGCATAGTTCCAGCGTAACCAGATTTGACAATTTCCGTCGCTTGATATGCCTGGGTGTGGGTAGTGGGGAGGGGAGACTGGCAGCGAGGAACGTAAATCGCATATAGGTTGGTTGGTGTGAGGAGTCAACCACATGTTTTGTCCATTGTCCTTGCCGGTGGCGAAGGCAAGCGTCTCTTCCCGCTGACGGAAGACCGCGCTAAGCCCGCCGTGCCTTTCGGCGGTAGCTATCGGCTTATCGACTTCGTGCTGTCGAACCTGGTCAACGCAGGTTTCTTGAAGATCTGTGTGCTGACCCAGTACAAGTCCCACTCGCTCGACCGTCACATTTCGCAGGCGTGGCAGTTGTCCGGCATCACCGGCCAGTACGTCACCCCGGTGCCGGCTCAGCAGCGTCTGGGCAAGCGCTGGTTCACCGGTTCGGCGGACGCGATTCTGCAGTCGCTGAACTTGGTTTATGACGAGGATCCGGAGTACGTCATCGTCTTCGGTGCCGACCACGTCTATCGCATGGATCCGCAGCAGATGCTGGAGGCCCACATCGAGTCTGGCGCTGGCGTGACGGTCGCTGGTATCCGCGTCCCGCGTTCTGAGGCCAGCGCATTCGGTGTCATCGATGCCGATGACAACAACCGAATCACCGAGTTCCTGGAGAAGCCGGCTGATCCGCCCGGCACCCCGGATGATCCGAACTCGACGTTCGCGTCGATGGGTAACTACATCTTCACTACCTCCGCGCTTATCGACGCTATTAAGCGTGACTCGGAAGATGAAAACTCCGACCATGACATGGGCGGAAACATCATTCCGATGCTGGTAGAGGAGGGCGAAGCTTTCGTCTGGGACTTCAAGGACAGCTACGTTCCGGGTGAGACCGAACGTGACAAGGGCTACTGGCGTGATGTCGGTACCATCGATGCCTTCTACGAGGCCAACATGGACCTGATTTCCGTCCACCCGGTGTTTAACCTCTACAACAAGAAGTGGCCAATCCACACCTTCTCGGAGGAGAACCTGCCTCCGGCCAAGTTCGTCCAGGGCGGTATTGCTCAGGCTTCGATGGTCGGTGCTGGTTCGATTGTCTCCGGTGGTACGGTCCGCAACTCGGTGATTAGTACCAACGTTGTGGTCGAGGATGGCGCGACGGTGGAGGGCTCGGTTCTCTTCCCAGGCGTTCGCGTCGGCCGCGGAGCAGTGGTTCGCCATGCGATTTTGGACAAGAACGTTGTAGTTTCCGACGGCGCCATTATCGGTGTCGATCCGGAGAAGGACGCAGAGCGCTTCAAGGTCAGCGCTGGTGGCGTTGTGGCCGTTGGTAAGAACCAGGTTATCTAGACTGTCTGAGTCCGACCGGCTGAAAAGGCACGTACCGTGGGGTACGTGCCTTTTGCCTTTAACCCTTTTTGCTACCTAGTTGCTACCTAGCCCCAAAACTGGCAGCCCTAAAAGTTGCGGGCTGCACCTGTGAATATGGGGTGCGCATGTGAATACGGGCATGGGCTGCAAATGTGAAACTGTGTGAGTTTATGACACTTTCAAGCCATTTTTCGGGCCATTTTTGTCATAAACGCAGTCAGTAAGTCGCAGTGGCCCACCGCTGCCGCTAGCCGGCCGGCCAACAGTAGAAAACTACTTCTTCACCAGCACAGTGGTGCCAGCTGCTAGAGGTAGGCGCATCACGTAAGCGTCGTCAAGCTGGAGCATGTATTCGTCGGCTTCGCGGGCAGCGACGGTGTCACGGTCAGTGCGTGACGAGTCAGCGACAGTGCCGTCGAGGAGCGCGCCGGTCAGGACGAGCGCGCCACCGGAGCGAAGCAGCGGCCAGGCCTTTTCCTGGGCGGCGCGGAGGATTGCCGGGACGACGTCCAAGTAGACCAAGTCGTAGGAGTCGGCGGCCAGTCGATCCATGACCTCCAGTGGCTGCGAGGGCAGGAAGCGCTGTCGGTTGGGGCGGATGCCTGCGGCTCGGAAAGCGGACTTTGCCAGAGACTGGTGCTCGAGCTCCGGGTCGATGCAGGTGAGAACGCCGTCATCGCCGAGGCCGGCGGCCAGGTGCAAACCGACTACGCCTGCCGCAGGCGATGCGATGACAGCGGCGGGGTGACCGTCGCGGCGGGCACTGGTCAGAGCCATGAGCGAGGTCAAAGCGGCGCCGGTCATCGTATCGGGGACGGCAACTCCGTATTCGCGAGCGCTCTCTCGGGCGCTTTCAAGGGCCTCGGAGACTACGGTCGTGTTGTTGACGTACTGTGCAATAGCGTCACGTGCGGATAGCGGGGTAGCAGAAGAACTCGTTTCGGACACGCTCTATAGCGTAGGAAAAAACTTCGGGCAGGGTAGCGGGGCGCGCCGGTCAGTGCCGGACTAGGTGCGTAAACAAGCCTCAAATTTGTCTGGACTCTCAAACTATTTTCAGGGTAAGGTCACTACAAACCTAAGGTTGGTAAGGAACACTGAACCTCATGCCCGAACGAGTCAAGTCCGAACGAGTCAGCGGAGGCGCCAGCCGCGAGGACGCCGCGTCCGCTGACGTAACTGAGCAACTGTCCGGCACCGCGGCTTTTGACGCAGGTGTGGGGGAGATGCCGTCGTGGTCGGAGCTGGTTCAGGCCCACGCGGATAGTGTTTATGGGCTCGCATATCGGTTGACTGGTAACCAGCAGGACGCGGAAGACCTGACGCAGGAGACATTCATGCGTGTATTCCGCTCGCTGAAGTCATACCGTCCCGGCACTTTTGAAGGCTGGCTGCATCGGATTACCACTAACCTGTTTTTGGATATGGTCCGGCATCGGCAGGTCATCCGGATGGAGGCGTTGCCGGAGAACTACGACCGCGTCCCGGGTACGCTGAAGACCCCGGAGCAGGCCGTCGATGACGCGATGCTCGACCCGGATTTGGAAATCGCGCTGGCTGAGCTGCAGCCGGACTATCGCGCGGTGGTTGTCCTCTGTGATGTGGTGGGGCTGACCTACGAGGAAATTGCCAGCACCCTTGGGCTCAAGATGGGCACTGTGCGTTCGCGTATTCACCGGGCACGTTCCAGCTTGCGGGCGACGTTGGAGCGCCTGGAGAAGGAACGACAGGAGCTGCCGGAGTCGGTCACCGCAGGCTAGATTTCCCGCACTCAATCCGCGGGAGCGGCTATTGTGGGGCTAGTTAAATAGGTGCGATTTCTGGAGGTGCTGCAGTCTGTGATTCAGCAGGGCGATGACAAGCGTTTTTTGTCAACGGAGCATCTCGGCACCGAGGCAATTGCCGCTTTTGTTGACGGCGAGTTGTCGGTCGTAGCTGAGCGTCGTGCGCAGGCGCACCTGATGGCATGTCCGGAGTGTCGCCGGGAGGTCGCGAAGCAGCGGCAGGCGGCCAAGCGTCTGCGTGATAGCGCGCCCTTGCACATTCCAGCTGAGCTGCGCGCTCGTATTGCTGATTTCGCAGGCAGTTGCGAGGACTCAGAGCCCCATCGGTCGGCGCGGCATCTCGCGCACCGTCCGCCGGAGTCGCTGAGCGCTGCGTTGGAGCAGATTGTTCGCGGTTTTCGTAAAGGTGGTAGTCACTAGTGGGCAAACATCGCTCTTTCGATGATTCCGTGTTTGCCCCGGACACCGATCGTGCCGCCGCAACTGGCGGGTTACAGCGTGCTCCAGGGCAGAAGCTTGACGACGACACCAGTGCCACCGCCCAAGAGTATTCGCCGTGGCAGGATTCGTCGTCACGCATGACGACGGGGCGTCCAGCCCGCAAACCCGAAGCGAAAAAGAAGCCTCGCCCGAAGACGGCTCCCCGCGTCAGCGCGCGGGAAGTGATTTTTGGCCGCGAGGTGCCGTGGCGTGTGATCGCGGCGTCGTCGGCCGTGGTGCTGCTCATTGGCGGTGTTGGCGGCTTTGTTGGCGGTTGGGCTGGAAAGTCTTTCCGCTCGGACTACCAGCGTGTGGAGCTGCAGCAGATTGAGGGGCGGCCGGGCAACGGTGATTTGACTGAAATCGGCAAGGTGGCGGAGGCTCTTCGTCCCGCGGTGGTGTCGATTGCGGTCAGTGCCGGTGAGGTCTCGGGCGTGGGCTCGGGGTTTGTCATTGATGGTGACGGTCATATTTTGACGAATAACCACGTCGTTTCGGCGGTGGCGGACCGGCAGGATATGCAGGTCTCCGTAACGTTTTGGGACGGCGGCAAGTTGAAAGAGGTGCCGGCCAAGATTATCGGCCGCGACCCGAAGACCGACCTCGCCGTAATTAAGGTCGAAGATGTTGCGGGGCTGACTGTGGCGCAGCTTGGTGATTCCAACGCGGTTGCGGTCGGTGACACAGTGATTGCGATGGGCTCGCCGCAGGGGCTGGGCGGAACGGTGACCTCGGGCATTGTCTCGGCGCTCAATCGTCCGGTGCGCCTGGCTGCTGAGGGGACCGACACGGACGGTTACGCCGATGCGATTCAGACCGATGCCTCCATCAACCCGGGTAACTCGGGTGGTCCACTGGTGGATATCCGCGGTGCCATTATCGGTATTAATACGGTGATTTTCAGTAGTTCGGGTGGCTCACAGGGGTTGGGCTTTGCGATTCCAATCAATTCAGCCGTTGCCATCGCGGAGCAGCTCATCGCCGGTGAGCAGCCGGTTCATCCGGGGATTGGCGTGACAGCGCGCACGGTTTCCAATGGCGCACTGACTGGTGCCGAGATTGCCAGCATCCTGCCGGGAGGCGTTGCCGACCGGGAAGGCCTGCAGGAAGGCGATGTGATTACGGCTGTGGGAGACCGCGCGGTATCGTCCGCAGATGAGCTCACGGTGGCGCTGTGGACTGTTGGCGCTGGTAATGAGACGGTATTGAAGATCGTTCGCCACGGAGCCGAGCTGGAGGCGAAGATCACGCCGGAGTAGGGGGCGCTGGTTTCGGCCGGTTTCGGCTGGTTTCTGCGGATTTGGCAGATTTGGTGGATTTGGCCGCGCAATGCTGCATGCGAGGTGCACTGTAACTAAGGTGGTATAACGTGTTTTCTAATGTTGGCTGGGGCGAGATTCTTGTCCTCTTTATCCTCGGACTAATTCTCATCGGACCTGAGCGGTTGCCGAAGGTAATTGAGGACGTCCGCGCATTGCTTCTGGCTGCGCGCACCGCAATCAATGACGCACGCGATAACCTCTCGGACGAGTTCGGTGAAGACTTCGACGATCTTCGCAAGCCGCTGCAGGAGCTCAACGATCTCCGTCGTCTCAACCCGAAGACCGCCATCACCAGGACGCTTTTCGATGGCGATGACACCTACCTGGACATGCTCTCCGGTAAGCCCGCAGCGGGTGGTGGCGGAACTGGTGCAGCCGGAGCTGCAGGAGCGGCAGGAGCGGCCGGGCCTGCGGGTCAGCAGTACCAGCAGTCCAATACGAACCAGCCAGTGCAGCCGGCTCCGTCGCAGCAGCCGCTCCCGCAGTCGGCTCAGCAGCCAGCCCAGCAGCCGGGAACGTGGCAGGATCCAGTTGCCCAGGCCCGCCAACAGCAAGCGCAACAAACACCACAGCAGCCGCAGCAACCGCAACAACCTCAGCAGCCCCGTGGGGTGCAGGCCTGGGTCGAGGACGACAACCTATAGCGGTCGCAAACCGTTCCCGACCGCAAGTTACTGACTAGGTTTATGACACTTTGAGCAGGTAGGGTCAGGCGGTCATTGCATCATGGATAACACCAGAGATTACCTCCCGGGGAGTTAACCCGTCGAGCACTACCCGTGGCCGGTTATTCAGCAATGCTTCCGCCTCGGCGACCTCTTGGTCGGTGACATCGGTAAAGTTGGTGCCTTTGGGGAAATAAAACCGGATATCCCGGTTCATCCGCTCATTGCTACCTCGCTGCCACGGCGAATGCGGATCGGCGAAAAACACCTGGATATTCTCCGCGACAGAAAACTCGGTGTGTTTGGCAAACTCCACTCCCTGATCCCAGGTCAACGTCGAAATCGTGGTGTCCATCGACTCTTTGAGCCGACGAATCATCCGTACCATCACCTCATTGACACTGGCGGCAGTATGGTCAGTGCCGAGTCTGCCGAGCAGCACAAACCTGCTGCGGCGTTCCACCAACGTCGCTAAAGCACTGGTGCCATCTGCGCCAATAATCAAATCGCCTTCCCAATGACCGGGTACCGCACGATCATTGGCTTCGGCTGGGCGAAGTGAAATATTGGCATCATGAGTCCAGCGTTTTCCACGTGGCTTGGGCACCCCGGCTAAAAGCGAGCGGGGTTTACGCCCTGGCCGGGTAGTCCGGCAGGACTTTTCAAACACAAGTTCTTTGCGCAAGCTGCCTGCCCCTTGTACGTAAAGGGCCTGGTAAATCGACTCGTGGCTAATAGTCATGGACGTATTATC
>NZ_JVOW01000023.1:0-35901 GCF_001055995.1 Corynebacterium sp. 239_CJEI
GATAATACGTCCATGACTATTAGCCACGAGTCGATTTACCAGGCCCTTTACGTACAAGGGGCAGGCAGCTTGCGCAAAGAACTTGTGTTTGAAAAGTCCTGCCGGACTACCCGGCCAGGGCGTAAACCCCGCTCGCTTTTAGCCGGGGTGCCCAAGCCACGTGGAAAACGCTGGACTCATGATGCCAATATTTCACTTCGCCCAGCCGAAGCCAATGATCGTGCGGTACCCGGTCATTGGGAAGGCGATTTGATTATTGGCGCAGATGGCACCAGTGCTTTAGCGACGTTGGTGGAACGCCGCAGCAGGTTTGTGCTGCTCGGCAGACTCGGCACTGACCATACTGCCGCCAGTGTCAATGAGGTGATGGTACGGATGATTCGTCGGCTCAAAGAGTCGATGGACACCACGATTTCGACGTTGACCTGGGATCAGGGAGTGGAGTTTGCCAAACACACCGAGTTTTCTGTCGCGGAGAATATCCAGGTGTTTTTCGCCGATCCGCATTCGCCGTGGCAGCGAGGTAGCAATGAGCGGATGAACCGGGATATCCGGTTTTATTTCCCCAAAGGCACCAACTTTACCGATGTCACCGACCAAGAGGTCGCCGAGGCGGAAGCATTGCTGAATAACCGGCCACGGGTAGTGCTCGACGGGTTAACTCCCCGGGAGGTAATCTCTGGTGTTATCCATGATGCAATGACCGCCTGACCCTACCAGGCAATTTTTTGGACAAAAGTGTCATAAAGGTAGTCAGTAACTCATGGGGTGAGGCACTGCGGTGCCGAGTGTCGAGGTGAGCCAAACAGGGGACTGAGTATGGGTGAAGGGTACCGTAAAGCGCCGAAAAGCACTGGATACTGTCAAGACCGTTAAGGAAGTCAGGGCATAGAAAAAGCCCCTCGCGCCATGTGCATCAAATGCAACATGAGCGAGGGGCTATCGCCCGAAACCGGCGGTCGGCCTAGGCCAGCCTGGGCCAACTAGGCCAGCCAGGAGCAAGCAGCTAGTCCTACTTCTTCAGGCCGTCGATGATCTCGTTGAACTCAGCGGACGGACGCATAACTGCGGAGGTCTTCTCATCGTCCGGCAGGAAGTAGCCACCCAGATCAGCTGGGGAACCCTGAGCATCAATCAGGGTCTTGGCGATGGACTCTTCCTTCTCCGTGAGAGCCTTAGCAACCGGGGCGAAAGCTTCCTTCAGCTCGGAGTTCTCGTCCTGCTTGGCCAGCTCCTGTGCCCAGTAGAGAGCCAGGTAGAAGTGGGAGCCGCGGTTGTCGATTTCGCCAGCCTTGCGGGACGGCGACTTGCCCTCGTCGAGCAGGGTAGCGGTTGCCTTATCCAGGGCCTCAGCCAGGACGCGCGGACGTGGGTCGTCGTCATGCTCAGCGGCGTAGCGCAGGGACTCGGCCAGTGCCAGGAACTCACCCAGGGAGTCCCAGCGCAGGTGGTTTTCTTCCTGAACCTGCTGGACGTGCTTCGGTGCGGAACCGCCTGCGCCGGTCTCGAACAGGCCGCCCCCGGCCATCAGCGGCACGACCGACAGCATCTTGGCGGAGGTGCCCAGCTCCATGATCGGGAACAGGTCGGTGAGGTAGTCACGCAGAACGTTACCGGTTACGGAAATGGTGTTCTCGCCGCGGCGGATGCGCTCGAGGGAGAACTTGGTAGCGGACACCGGATCCATGATGCGGATATCCAGACCCTCGGTGTCGTGGTCTGCCAGGTACTCGTTGACCTTGCTGATCAGGTTGTTGTCGTGCGCACGCTGCGGGTCCAGCCAGAACACTGCAGGGTCGCCAGTGATACGAGCGCGGTTAACGGCCAGCTTCACCCAGTCGCGGATTGGGGCGTCCTTGGTCTGGCAGGAGCGCCAGATGTCACCCTCGGCGACGTGGTGCTCAATCAGAACCTCGCCAGCGGAGTTGATGACCTGCAGGACACCGTCAACCGGAATCTGGAAAGTCTTGTCGTGGGAGCCGTACTCCTCAGCCTTCTGAGCCATCAGGCCGACGTTCGGGACAGAGCCCATGGTGGCCGGGTCGAAAGCGCCATTGGCGCGGCAGTCCTCGATAACAGCCTGGTAGACGCCTGCGTAGGAGGAGTCCGGGATGACTGCGAGGGTGTCGCGCTCCTCACCATCCGGACCCCAGCCCTTGCCGCCGTTGCGGATCAGGGCCGGCATGGAAGCGTCAACGATGACGTCAGACGGAACGTGGAGGTTGGTGATGCCCTTATCGGAGTTGACCATGTAAAGGGCCGGACCTTCCTTCAGGTCCTTCTCGATAGCGGACTTGACGGCCGCCGCAGTAGCGTCGTCAAGCTTGTGTAGACCATCGAGCATGGCGCCCAGGCCGTTGTCCGGAGTCAGGTTGGCGGCAGCCAGCTTGGACTCGAACTTCGGGAAAACAGATGGCAGGAAGGCCTTGACAACCTCGCCGAAGATCAGCGGGTCGGAGACCTTCATCATGGTGGCCTTCAAGTGGACGGAGAACAGGATGTTCTCGCGCTGTGCGCGACGAATCTGAGCGCGCAGGAAGTTGTCCAGGATGTGGACGTTCATGCCCGTGCCGTCAATAATCTCGCCCTTGAGGACCGGCATGTCCTTCTTCAGGGTGATGATCTGGCCGTCGTTAGCCTCGAGCTGGTAGGTCAGCTTGTCGTCTTCCGGCATGACAACGGACTTCTCGTTGTGGCGGAAGTCGTTGGAGGCCATGGTGGCGACGTTGGTCTTGGAGTCTGCAGACCAAGCGCCCATGCGGTGCGGGTGCTTGCGGGCGTAGTTCTTCACCGGCTCCGGAGCGCGGCGGTCGGAGTTGCCCTCACGCAGTACCGGGTTAACGGCAGAGCCCTTGACCTTGTCGAACTTGGCGCGGTCGGCGGTCTCCTCGTCGCCTTCCGGCTGCGACTTGTACTTCGGAATGTCATAGCCCTTTTCCTGCAGCTCTGCGACAGCGCGCTTAATCTGCGGGACGGATGCAGAGATATTCGGCAGCTTGATGATGTTGGCGTCCGGCTCCTTGACCAGCTTGCCCAGGGCTGCCAGCGCATCCTCTACCTTCTGTTCGTCCGAAAGACGCTCCGGGAACTGAGCCAGAATGCGGCCTGCGAGGGAGATGTCGCGGGTTTCAACATTGACACCAGCCTGGCTTGCAAATGCCTCCACGATTGGCTTCAGCGAGTAGCTCGCCAGCAGAGGGGCTTCGTCAGTACGGGTCCAAATAATTGTCGCCATAATTCATGTCTCCTATCTGTTTTGTTCCACGATAACCCAGTTTTGAATCTTGGGTTGTGTCGGGGCATAGCGCAAAAACAGTGATAGTGATATGAATAACGCAATTATGTGAGGTAAGTCACGAAATGCGCAATTATTTGTCGCTTATTCGCCGCTTTTCATTCCATTTTTCGCTTTACGACGGCCCCCGCGCTCAAACCCTTCAAATACGAAAAACCGCGCTGGGGTGTCGTGCACGCCGGCGCGGTTGTTCAGGGCAGCCTATTTAGTTCTGTGTATTGTTCGGAGGATTGTTCTGGCCGAACTGGTAGCCCTGAGTGTTCTGAGACTGTGGGTACTGCGGAGCATAGCCCTGCCCCGGGGCCGACTGGGTAGTCCTGACCAGTTTCTGGCCGCGGAACCATGCGCGCATGTCCTTGAGGAACATAAGAACGCAAGCCGCGATCAGCATGGCACCTGCGAGGAAGAGGACTACATCCACCCAGGAGCTCAAGAACAGGAGGGGGATGATGGTCATAGCCAACGCCAGTGGTGCCACGGTGACGCAGAAAAAGATTGGTGCCGTCGAGTCTTCACCGCGGAGGATGGAGTGAATCCAGTATGCGGTCAAGGTGACAAGCATCATTCCCATCAGTAAGAGGACTGGAACAAGAACGAGGGCGGCTGCAGCGCCCATAATGTAGCCGATGTCATCCCAAGAATCACCCAACGATGACTCTAGGCTGCCGAGATCGTTGGCGCCCTGGATGCCGAGCGTGATTGCGTACAGAACTGCGATGATGCCAATCAGAGTTGAAAAACCGACCAAGCCGGTAGTGATTCGGGGGATGAGTGGCATGCGCTGCCACATGTTCTGCAGTGTGGCGTTTGCAGGCAGCGGTGGTACATCCGTGGTCACCGTGGTGGTTACTGTCGCAGGACTGGTTTGAGTTGGGGCGGACCACTGTGCTTGTTGGGTTTGCGTCTGGAACGAGGATTCCTGCGCAGTGGGTGCCGGGCGATTTGCCAGCCCGCGCAGCGTCGCAATGGTGATGGTGGCGTTCTCATCGGCCAGCAAAGCGTCGTATTCGCGACGACGTCCCTCATCGCCAAGCACTTGCAGCGCAGTGAGCTTCTCCTGGAACTCGCCGGAGTACTCCGAGACGCCAGCATCTCGCAGTTCGGAGAGTTGATTAGAAAGATTTGCATGGAGCTCTTCGGTGCTGGCTTCGCTATCCAGCGTCAGAGACTCGTAGAGGTTATAGCGGTCGCCCATAGTGAATCAAGATCCTATCGGTATTGCAGTTCGAAATATCTTTTAAAACAATTTACCCGGTAGCTAGTACGGCAGCATCGAAGACCCGGAGCGCTCGATGGTAGGAAGTCCGTCACGCTCGAAGGGAATTCGTAGTCCTCGGCAAACAATGCCGATTACAAAATGCATTGGGAAGAACTTGAGTGAGCGACTTCCACTAATGGCCGCAGATGTTATTCCGCGCACAAATACCCGGGGAACAGGCGGATTAAATAGCGAAATTTTTGTGTTGCGGAGTAGAGTCTCATTTTTCCCTTGCGGCTCCCCTCACGGTTTTGCGAGCCCGTCTTGGGTCGAAAGTCGAGGGGAACTGAGAGTCCACCAACTGGCGTAAGAAGAGAAAAGGAGACGGTCGCAATGACGTCGTCAAGCGAAGTAACAACCCACAACGACGACCACAAACCGCGTGCGCGTCGTGCGGGAGCGTTTAGCTCGCATCGCCGTCCTGTTCCGGTGCAGGACGACATCTCTGATCTACGCCGAATCTTGGTGATTGTGGCTCTGTCGGTCGGTGCATTCGGCATCGGCGTTACCGAGTTTGTGGCCATGGGCCTGCTGCCTTACATCGCTGATGCCTTCGGACGTGATGAGGATGCCGCAGGGCGCATGATTTCGATGTACGCACTCGGTGTTGTCGTGGGCGCACCCCTAATTACCGTGCTGACCGGCTCGATTCCGCGCAGGCGCATGCTCCTGCTGCTGATGGCGGCATTTACCATCGGCAATGGTGCCACGGTTTGGGCAGGCACACTGGGCTCTTTCGAAGCGGTCATGGTCTCGCGCTTCATCGCCGGTCTGCCGCACGGCGCGTATTTCTCGGTGGCGGCGCTGGTGGCTGCCTCCCTGGCTAAGCCGGGACAGCGCGGCAAGATGGTGGCTCTGTCGGGCGTGGGGTTGTCGGTGGCGACTGTGATTGGTGTGCCGGCCGCGCAGGTGCTGGGACAGATTTACGGTTGGCGCAGCGCCTTCGCGTTTGTCGCGGTCATCGGGCTGATTGCATTTGTTTCGCTGTGGTTCGCCGTGCCGCATATGAACCGCATGCCGAAGACACGTCCGATGGATGAGCTCTCGGCTCTGGTGACACCGCAGGTGCTGCTGACCGTCGCAATCGGCACCGTTGGTTTCGGCGGCATGTTCGCGGTTTACACCTACATCACCTGGACTATGACTCGCGAAGCGGGCATGAGCGAAAACCACATCTGGATTGTGCTGATGGCCTACGGCATCGGCATGGTTGTCGGTACTTACATCGGTGGCTGGCTCTCCGACCGCATCGGGGAGTGGGGCATCATGGTTGCGCTGGTGCTGATGGTAATCATGCTCAGCGTCTTCTACTTCACCTCACAGAATGCTGTGCTGGGCACGATCAACTTCCTCCTTATCGGTCTGCTGGGATCGGTATTGGTGCCAAATCTGCAGACCCGTCTGATGGATGTCGCCGGTCGCGCACAGACGCTGGCGGCAGCTCTCAACCAGGCCGCATTGAACATGGCCAACGCCTTTGGAGCGGCGCTCGGTGGTTGGGTCATTGCGTCCGGTTATGGCTACCGCGCACCGGCTTTGGGCGGCGCGACGTTGGCGATGTTGGCTATCTTCATCGCTCTGCCGACCATTGTTCTTTACCGCCGCTCACAGGCGAAGAAGGCTGAGCGCATCGAACTGCGCTAGGGGTCTTCAAGGCGTAGTGCACGCATAGGTAACGTATGAGGGCATGAGCCTTACAATCGCGACAATCAATGTCAACGGCATCCGCGCCGCCGTCAAGGAGCGCAGCGAAACCAACCTGGGATTGCTGGAGTGGTTGAAGCACACCAGTTCCGATGTCGTTTTGTTGCAGGAAGTCCGCGCCACCGACGACCAGGCACGCAAGGCCCTCGCGCCCGCTTTTGATGCCGGATGGCATTGGGTCGGCGCTGAAAACCTGGGTGCAAAGGGGCGCGCCGGCGTGGGCATTCTCTCGCGCTTTCCGCTTAACGACGTCCAGGTGGGCATCGGCTCCGAGGAGTTCGAAGAATCCGGTCGGTTTATCAGTGGTATTGCCCCGGCAGCGGACACCGGCCTGGATGTGGATGTCCAGATTGCCAGCCTCTACCTGCCCTCTGGTGCTGCCCTGAGCGAGAAGCAGGATGAGAAGTACCGCTTCCTCGATGCCTTCTCCGACTACCTGGCGGAACTGGGTGCCAAGGGGCGCGACGGTCACCACGCAGTCATCGGCGGCGACTGGAACATCTGCCACCGCGAACAGGATTTGAAGAACTGGAAGACCAACCGCCGCAAGAGCGGTTTCCTACCGCAGGAGCGTGCCTGGATGGACTCGGTCTTCGGCTGCTGGCCCGATGAGGTTCCCCAGGATTCGCAGGTTCAGGCCAGCGAAAAGGAGCTGGAATCCGGTGCCTTCTCCGATGGTTCTGTGTGGGAGGCCCCGAAGCTCAATGCAGATCCGGTGTGGTTTGATGTCACTCGCCGTCTGCACCCAGAGGCCGACGGCCCCTGGTCCTGGTGGACCTACCGCGGTAAGGCGTTCGATACCGATGCCGGCTGGCGCATCGACTACCAGGCGGTAACCGAACCAATGCTCAAGCGTGCCGTCAGCTCGGTAGTGGATAAGCCTGCCGCCTACGACCTTCGCTGGACGGACCACGCGCCGGTGATCGTGGAGTACGCCTAAACCCGGCATACGCCTAACCCCGAGTGGACTAGTGTGCTCCGACGTCAGCGAACTCTGGGATTATCTCAGGCTCGGGAGCAGTTACGAGATGCCGGTTCTGCCGCAACATCGAGGCGATGCCGTCAACGATGGCGTCGGCCCATTTGTCCTGCATAGCGGGGTCGGCCAAATCGCGGGTGAGTTTTTCAGCGCCCACCGCTCCCAGCGATAGCGCAATTGTCGGCGCATGTGGCCGCGAACTCTGGTTCACCGCCACTGCCGGCGCCAGGCCGGTGCGAAACTCGGTTGGCACCCCGTTTGTGCTGTAACTGCTGTGCGGATTGAAACCTCGGTACACCATTCCGTCGCGCACACCCGCCGCCAACTGCCAATCGGCAGGAGCATCGTCCTCAGGTTCGAGAGACTTCACCACAGCGGATACCGAAAAGCCACGATCGCCGATGTTATCCCCAGAAAGAGTCTGGCCCTCTGATGAGCGACCGACGATTACGGTGGCTGCGCTCGCCGTGTCGTCGGCAAGCGAATGCGCGCCAACGATTGCGCCGCGCTGACGGAGCTTGTCGCTGGCGCGTTGCACGATGCTGTCGATGTGAGCGGAAGTATCCCCACTCAAACGCAGCGCGCGAGGCAGGTCGGCGTTGATAGCCTCGATGGCCTCGCGGCGAGAGTCGACGGTGATGCGCGCGCCGGCGAGCGGATCGACAGCCTCGTCGGGGGAGGGGACGATTGGCTGGCGCGGAGGCATCCACAGCGGATTGGGGCGCGCCGGGCGGTGTGGGGAACTGTTGACAACAGCGTGCAACTCTTCAGGTGAAAACATCTTGTTGACCGCGAAAATCATCACCGAACTGTCGTGATACACAGGCGTGAGCCCCGGCGCGTGCCATGCCCAGGAACGCATCGACAGCGCCTCCGTGCCATCCGTGTTCACACCCGGCGGGGAACTAATGATGTAGTGCACTCCCAATTTCTTCGCCATGGCATCGAACTCTGGATGTGAGCCCAGCAGGTCAACGTTTATCGGCAGCTTGTTGCTCGCCTCGGCAGTTTTGTCGGAGAAGGAGAAATGGCGGAACAGGGTCGGCAGTCCGGCGATGGCATACATCCACGCAGAACCGTCACGACGGTCATTGAGAATATGCCCCTCAAACGCATGCGGCTGTGCGGACAGCCAATCAATAGCTTCCATGTCCGCAGCGGTCACAAACGTGCTTCCGAAACTCTGGCGAATTGCCTCGCGCTGAGCAGGCCCACTCGCCCAGGTCGCAGGCACAATCGCCAGTGCCGCTACGAGCCCCATCGCCAGCGCAGGATTCCACGACTTGGTCGGCTGATCTCGCTTTGCGACGATCCACTGCGCCGCAGCCACAATCCCGACAACGGCAGCCGCGACTGCGTAGCCGACCAGCACTGCGCGCAGAATTCCCATAACCGCCTGCATGCGGTACGGCATGTCGTAGAAGAAAGTGCCAATAAACTTCAGATAGGTGCCGAACGGCTCAGACCAACGGGACTGCGCACTATCGGACACCACAAAGAGCAGCCCGAAAACCAGTGCCGGCCACGGAGCCCATGGGCTGTCTGGCAGGCGAGAGACAAGCGCCACCACCAGGCCGATGAGCACAAGAACCAGAACAGTCCGGGAAAAGATGGGCTCGTCAGCATAGCGGGAAAACCCAATCAGAGTTCGCCACAGTGATTCGGAGCGGGAAATCTCAATTTGGCCGGTAAAGCCCGCAACGGATTCGCCTTGCCCACTCGCGGACAAAGCCGCCGGGAGAGTCATCACCAGGGCGAGCGCTCCGATAATTAGCGTGCGAACTAGGCCACTGACACTCGGTTGGGTAATCAACCACAAGCCAACAAAGAGCACGGCAGCAATTGCGCCGGCCGGGTGGGTGATAAACGTGCCGACCAGGGCAAGCGCAGCGGGGACAATATAGCCCCGCATGGTCAAAGCCGCAGCAATCGGCAAAGCGGCCACCGCGAGCAGATACGGCATGGAGGATGTGCGCCAAAGAGCCACCCAAATCTCCGGAAGCATCAGCGTCGCGACGGCAGCTGCGGGACCGGCATAGGCCGCCCACTTAGGACCAACTGCGGTGCGGGCTAGCACCGCAGTTGCTGCGGGAAGAAGCAGCGCCGGGGCCAAGAACGCAAACACGTTGGAATCGAGGAAGACCGAGCCGGGCAGCAGCCCCGCCATGGCATGCCAGCCGGTGGGGTAGAACATTTCGGCCCCGGTCTCCTGATTCATCAGGTCACCGGCCGCGGTGGGCGAGGCTATTGCATGTTCGTCAATGAACCGGAGGAAGTTGGTATGCCAGAGCATGTCCCAGGCTTCGCGGATAGCGCCGGGGCCGCCAGGGACGTCGTTAAGCACGAGCATGGCGCGCATCGAGCCGACTACCGTAACTCCGACGACAATCATCGCGGTGACAACGCCGGAATCGAAGCCGTCTTCGGGCGTTGCTCGGGGGACGAATCTGCGCACCAGATAGCCAATAGCACAGAACCATGCCCACATGCCGGCCACGAAGAGCCAGGTGTAATCCAGCCCGAGCGCGTGAGACAACCATGCGGAAAAACCGGTCACACCCAGCATTAATGGGCCGGCAGATGCCAACGCGAGCGTGGGACGTAGCCCACTGGCCCAACCGAGAACTGCGCCTGGGACCAGCAGGATGAAGACGGCAACCGCAATGGCAGCGAGCATGGGACTCCTGACGGATAAGAGAATTGAATTAGTCCAATAATACCTGTGGGTTAGTTCGGCACTTGGGACGCGAGCGCCTAAGATTTGAAGAAGGACTGATGGGACTTCAGCCGCTGTAAAACCCAAGCGCGAATCTGCGCGGGACTTGAAGCGAGCTCGGTGCGGACCAGGAAAGGAGAGGACATCCCCAGTGAAAAACGGCGAGAGCGATAACAAGCGGCACCAGATGGCCGATTTGGAAGCCATCGCACGGAGTCTGCAGAACGACCCTGGCACTGCTGTCAATGTCCCAGTGGTCGTGACTTCCGGTGTCATTGTTGCGTTTATCGTGCTGTCTTTTGCCTACGCGTGGCCACTGTGGATTTCCCTCGGACTCATTGTTCTGCTGGGAGCCGTGATGGTCGTGTCCTACACCCGCAGGCCACCCGTAGCCCCGCTCGAGTTGACCCAGGGGGAGCGTGAGCGTGTTCGCCGTGTTCTCTCTGAGCACGGCATTCGCCCAGCGATCACGTTGGTGCGCGCACTGTACCCCGAGGAATCGCCAGCCGCTGCGGCGCGCACCGTCAAATTGCTATCCGATCGAATGCTTGTGGAGCAGGGGGACGAGGGGCGTCGGGGCTAGCTTTTGGCAGTCGGTTTCCTGCAAAGCCCGTGGTGTTGTCGAAACGGGTACGTCGTCGACTCTCAACTGCGGGCCTCGCGCTAGACTTATTGGCTATGAGTGAAAGCAAGGGTCCTGAGGCAACTAATCCTGCACCGAGTGCTCGTAAGCAGCGCGTTCTGTCCGGCATTCAGCCGACCGCAGATTCCTACCACCTGGGCAACTACCTGGGTGCATTGAAGAACTGGATTAATCTGCAGGATGACTTCGACGCTTACTACTTCATTCCAGACCTGCACGCCATCACTGTCGAGCAGAATCCGAAGGAGCTGCGTCAGCGCACTATCGCAGGTGCCGCACAGCTGATTGCACTCGGTATTGATCCGGAGAAGTCGGTGCTCTTCGTGCAGTCGCATGTGCCCGAGCACGCGGAGCTCGGATGGGTGTTGACCTGCTTGACTGGCTTTGGTGAAGCCAGCCGTATGACGCAGTTCAAGGACAAGTCCTCTCGTCAGGGCGCGGAACATACCTCCGCTGGTTTGTTCGCGTACCCCATGCTGATGGCTGCCGACATCTTGCTCTACCGCCCACAGCTGGTGCCGGTGGGGGAGGATCAGCGCCAGCACCTCGAACTGACGCGTAACCTGGCGCAGCGTTTCAACTCCCGCTACAAGAAGACCTTCGTGGTGCCGGATCCACACATCATGGAAGGCTCCGCGAAGATTTACGACTTGCAGGATCCGACATCGAAGATGAGCAAGTCGGGTGCAAATCCGAAGGGCATTATTAACCTCTTGGACGACCCAAAGGTCTCCGCCAAGCGCATTCGCTCAGCCGTTACCGACAATGACGGAGAGATTCGCTTCGACCGTGAGAACAAGCCGGGTGTTTCCAACCTGCTGGTCATTCAGTCGGCGTTGACCGACAAGCCTGTCGACGAGCTCGTTGCCGGCTACGAAGGCGCTGGCTACGGCCAGCTGAAGGCCGATACCGCAGATGCGCTGGAGGCATTCACCACGCCACTGCGTGCACGCTATGAGGAGCTCATGGCTGATCGCGGTGAGTTGGAGCGGATTCTGGCCGAAGGCGCTGACCGCGCTCGTGAAGTTGCCGCCAAGACACTTGCAGATGTGTACGAGCGAGTCGGGTTCCTGAAGGCCGCCAACCGGTAATTCAGCTGTAGACTCTGCGCTTCAGTCTCCGTACCGAAAGCTGGCACGTTAAGGTAGGGGACATGGCAACCTCTACTCAAAAAGATCCGAAGAGAACGGACCGCTATGGCATCGAGCGTGTACACGCCGATGAACCGAGCGCAATCGACCGCCTCCGCGAAAAGTGGGCGTGGTTCGATCACGTTATGCGGATGCAGGAGCGCTACTCCGAGCAGGGCGGTAACTTTTTTGCCGCCGCTGTCACGTACTTCTCCGTGCTGTCGATTTTCCCCCTAATCATGACGGCATTTGCCATCCTCGCGCTTGTGTTGCGTGGCAATGAGCAGCTGCTTGAGCAAATCCAGTCCGCTATCACCGACTCCATCGATGGGTCGATGGGCGACACCATCAACGCAATTATCGAAGGTGCGATCGATCAGGCAGGTGGCGTCTTCACCGTCGGTTTCATTGCCACCCTGTGGTCGGGTCTTGGTTGGATGGGCAACCTCTCCAACGCAGTGACACAGCTGTGGAAGCGCCCGCTGGGCGCTAGCAACTTCGTGGTGGGAAAGGTTCGCGACCTGCTGCGTCTGCTGGGCATGCTGGTTATGATCCTGCTGACCTTCGCTGTCACCGCAGCCGGCTCTTCCGGACTGACCCAGTCCCTGCTGGACAAGATTGGTCTGGCTCATGTCCCGGGAATCACAATTATTGCGGGATTGATTGCCATCGCCATTGGTCTCGTTGCCAACTGGCTGCTGTTCTTCTGGATGCTCGCTTTCCTGCCGCGCGGGGGCGCCCCGTTCCGCTCTGCGGCAAAGGGTGCGATTATCGGTGCGATTGGCCTTGAGGTTGTCAAGCAGCTCGGTAGCGTTTTCTTCTCCAACGCCCTGTCGAACCCGGCCGGTGCAGTTTTCGGTCCGGTCATCGGTTTGATGGTCGTTTTCTACCTCATCTGGCGCATCACTATGTACGCCACCGCCTGGACGGCGACGACCGAAGAAGCGCTTGCCGACGAGGAGCTGGATGCACCTGCTCCTGCTGTCATTAACGTCCGTGCGGAAGCGGCCAACCCGTCCGGATTGAACCGCCTGCTCGGTTCGAAATAATTAGCCGCGATCGCGTCTGCCGAAGCGGTAGGTGACCATCGCAATCAATGCGATGACACCTACGATGGCAGCGCTGACAGTAATTTTTAGCCCGGTTCCTGTTGACTCGTTGTCCAGGATATCGGGCAATTTTTCTACCAACTTATCCTCAGTCGCTTCCGCTTCGAGGACACCGACAGAGCTGTCCTGCGGTGCCGCGAAGCCGGCGTCGAGAAGCGATGCCGCCTGCTCCCAGGGGCGCGGTGAATCCTCCACAGTGACGTCGAGAACGATGACGCCGAGACGACGGCCATCGCGCTCAGCCACCCCAGCGAAGGTGTGACGGGCATCGTCGGTAAAACCAGTCTTGCCTCCAAGGGCGCCGGGGTAGTCCTGGGCAATCAGCTGATTGTCGTTGGCGATTTCGAAGTCATCGACCTCGAGAGCCTTGTCTCCGGGGATGGTGGCCAGGCGGGTGGCCGAGAGCTTGCGATAGGTCTCATTGTTGAATGCGTGCTGGAAGAACAGTGACATGTCGTATGCCGACGTCATCTGTCCCGGAGCATCGAGACCAGTCGGGTTGACCACTCGCGTATCCGTCGCCCCCAACTTCTTTGCCAGGGCATTGACCTTCTCTGTGGTCTTATCCATGCCACCAAGTTCGCGAGCCAAGGCGTGGCCGGTGTCGTTGCCGGAGTTAAGCAACAGACCAGTCAGGAGCGTTTCTACCGAGTAGTTCACGTCCTCGACGATGCCGACACGAGAGCCCTCCATGTTCGCGTCCTCGAAGGTCGCCTTGACTGGGGTGTCGAGCTTCAAATTCTCGATTGCCTCCATCGCCAGCAGCACCTTAATAATCGATGCCGGACGGTAGCGGCCGTGCGGGTCCTTCGCCGCAAGGACATCGCCGGATTTCAAATCGAACACCGTCCATGCAGAGGCGGAGAGGTCCTTCGGAACGTCAAACCCCTCACCGCTGACAATGCCGCAGGCGGACATCTTGCTACCTCCAGCCGGCTTTTGAGGAACCGGAAGTGGAGCGGGAGATGTTTCGCCGGGAGCCGGAACCTCAGAGGAATCCACTGGTGCTGGTGGAAAGGTCTTGTAGGGGCAGCCCTCCGTGTCACGGATATCAGGTGCGGGACCGACAATCGGGGCGTCGTCGGTAAGCGAGGTGCTCTGCGCCATGGCTGCGGGGGCGGTGCTCGGCAGAAGCAGAGCGCTGGTAGCTAGCAGCGTAACGGCAGATGAGAAGCGGCGAGAGGGAAACATGATGAGATAAGGGTAGTAAAACGTCACCCGAAATGACGTATTCGTCGTGTGTGGATGGGGGAAAACGGGGGAGCGGAAGCCTTTGTACAAAGCAGAATTACGATTCACCGGCAGTGAAGTAGAAGCGGAGGGCACAATACCGATAGTCTGGCCATTATGACTAATTCTTTGCACAGTGATGCTCAGTCTCTGGACACACAGTCTTCGGCATCGAATCTCGATGAGATGCGCAAGGTTGTCGCCAGCCTGCCCAAGGTACTGCTTCACGATCACCTCGATGGCGGCCTGCGCCCGCAGACCGTTATCGACCTGGCCGCGGACTGCGGTTACACCGATCAGTTGCCCACCACCGACGTGGATGAACTGGAGAAGTGGTTCATTGACACCGGCAACTCTGGCTCGTTGCCGAGCTACCTAACCGCCTTCGCGCACACCTGCGCCGTCATGCAGACCGCTGAGTCGCTGACGCGCGTGGCGCGTGAGGCCGTCGAGGATCTGGCCGCCGACAACGTCGTCTACGCTGAGCTGCGCCTGGCTCCGGAAAACCATTTGGAAAAGGGCCTGGATATGCAGGCTGTCATCGACGCACTGGTCGAAGGCCTGGCGCAGGGTGAAGCCCATGCCGCCGCTGAGGGAAAGCACATCACCGCACGTCTGCTGGTCTGTGCGATGCGCCAGAATGACAATTCCAAGGAAGTCGCACAGCTGGTGATCGACAACTACGGGAAGAACTCCGACGGGTACGTTGTCGGTTTTGACATCGCTGGGCCGGAGAATGGCTTCCCGCCGGCTAACCATGCCGAAGCATTCACCATGCTGCGGGAAAACCTCATTCCGGTCACCATTCACGCAGGTGAAGACGCCGGTGTCGATTCGTTGCAGGATGCTGTCGTGCAAGGTGCTCGCCGCCTGGGTCACGGCGTGCGCATCTACGAGGACTTCGGTGCTTCCCTCGAGGGCATCGAATGCCAGGAGGTTGCCTCCGCTATTCGTGACCGCCAGATTCCGCTGGAAATCTGCCCGACGTCCAACGTTCAGACTGGTGTTTGTGACAGCGTTGCGGATCACCCGTTCTCGCTTCTCGACGATATGAGTTTCGCCTGCACGGTCAACACGGATAACCGTCTGATTGGTGCGACTTCCATGACCCGGGAGTGCATGGAGTTGGTGGAGAACTTCGGTTACGGCTACAGCGAGCTGTTCGAACTGACCTCGAATGCGCTAAACAATGCATTCGTGGATCTGCCGACCCGCGAGCACATCATGGACACCATTATTTACCCCGCTTACCTGCAGCTTATCGACAACAGCGACGAAGACATCGAGACTGATGTCAACGGTGCGGGTTTCGGTGCCGAAGATGAGCTGAACCTGACGCTGGACTAGCCAGCGCCGGCCAGCTTTGCTGGGAGGAGCTAGATCTTGGTCGTGAACCGAGCGGCCAAGTCCTTCTCCAGCTGCCTCCAGCCCTCAGCCTCATCGTCGTAAGGCGGCACTGGCTCGGACAGCTCGCCGGTGTCCAGCAGGAAGTTCAGCAGCCACTGCAGCTGCTGGTTGCCCGCCAGTACCTCGTTCACGGCATCATCGCCAGCCCAGTCAGCGGCGTCTGCGAGTAGCTCGTACGCGCGGGCGAGCTGGGCGGTGTCCACGGCGTTCGGGCCCTTTTCAATGTCCTCGGCCAGGCCGGTAAACGAGTACTCATTGTCCTCGTGCACCACGGCCTCTAGCTCACCTGCGTTGGCGGCGGTGATGATTTCGTCCCACGTCGTCAGCGCCGACATGTCGTGATGCTTGTGCTCCAGCAGCCAACGCACCATCGTGCGGGGCTGTGAGAACGTGTGAATCTCACCGGCGCTGCCCAGGAATAGCGGGCGACGCCCCATGTAACAACGCAAGGTGTAGAGCGTGCGGCCAGCGATGGAGATCTTGATCGGGTCGATGCCAGCGTTGGCCCACACCGTCTGGTCGTACGGATCGCCGGCGGTCTCCTCTGCGGACTTCTTTTCCTCTTCGCGCTTCTTCTCCGCTGCTTCACGACGCTCACGCTCCGCGGCCTCCGCTTCCTTTAATGCGGCTGCAGCAGCGGTTTCAGACTCTTCATCGATGCTCGGAGTATTTGCGCCGATGGCGTCGATAGCGTCAATGCAATTGTCCCAGTTGGTCAAGATGACATTGCCGATAGCCGACCACTGAGCGGCGCCACTGCCCTGGAAGTGATCAGCACCATTTTGTGTGGCAGCCAGGACAGAGTGAGAGGCGAACATCTGGTTGATCGGAGTGAGATCCGCGATTGCACCAATCGCGCGAGTGATGGCAAGAATGCGATCTGCGCGCGAAACATGGTCGTAGTCGGCCCGGCCGGCCAGAATCTCTGGCAGCCCAATCAGGTCATAGCGGTGGCGTGGCGCCGCGATGGCAGCTCCCGGTAGCTGCTGGTTGAAGTTGCGCCAGCTGGGGTGCTGCGTGAAGTCGTGAGGAGCATCCGACTGTAGGAAAGCCAGGAGCTTTGCCGCCGATGAGAACAAATAGATGTCATCACCGCGGCCGAGCAGAGCCTGCCACTCGGAGCCACCCTCACGCCAGCTTGGAGCCCACAACGTGTAAAAGGTGCCCGAGGTCAGCTCGAGTTCGATAGGAACGATGCCTTTCCTGGCCATAGTTTTCGTCGCAGCCCTTCTGCTTGTCGGTGATTATTAAAACTCAAAAATTGTCATACCTGCAGCGCCCCCACGGGTGGCAAGTTTGCGTATTCCTATCTTAGAAGTTTTACGACGCAGATACCCACCGCACTATCCGGTCGGACGGTAGAACCCCTTAAACGGCATGCCGATGTTGGTCGTACGCACGGGGTTTACCTGCACCGGATCGCCCGCTTCGACCATCTTTCCGTCACCGATGACCATGGCGACATGGCCGTCCCACACTGCAAGATCGCCAGGTAGCAGTTCATCCTGGCTCACCTGTCTGCCGACGGCCTGTGCTTCTGCCGTGCGGGGAATATCAACACCAGCTTGCCCGTAGGCCCAGTGCGTTAAGCCTGAACAATCGAGCGCCTGCCCCGGAGTATTTCCGCCCCAACCATAGGGCGTTCCGACGGCACTCAGTGCAGCCTTCACCGCAGCTTGGGCCTCTGGTGTGGGCGCGCCAGCTCCAGCATCCGCAGGTACCGGCGCGCTGCCCGAATCGGACGACGCCTCCGAACCATCTGCAGCGTCGGTAGCGCTAGCCGATCCTGGGGTGTTCGTAGACGTAGAAGCGAGGGCGGCTTGAGTGGTACCTGGGGCCTCCAACTGTGCCGAGTGAGGTGGGGTAGGGGTGTCCACCGCGGTACTCGCTTGCTGTATCAGCGACTGCACCAGAGGTCGCAGTTCTTGCTCTAGTTTCATGAGCCGCGCAATGGCCTGGGAGATCGCGGAACTGGCCGCTGAGGCTAGGCTGGCGCCGGTCGCGGCGAGACCAGCGGGCCCCGCAGCCGTCGCAGTCAACGAGCCCATGGCGGAAGTGACAAAATCCATGGCGATCCGGGCCAAATCAGTGGCCGCTGACATTACTGAGGCCAGCCCCTTGGCAATGTCACTGTCAATGGTTCCGGCGCGAGTTTCCAAGTCGGCTGCCGCATTTGCAGCCCGTTTGAGACTTGTTCCCGCGGCCCCTGCTCCGGAACCAGCACCATCGCCCCAGTTGCGGTCAACGGAATCTGCCACTGAGCGCCAGGCGGTACTCGCGGCGGGTATTGCGGCCCCGGCAAGTCCTGCCAGTGCGGGTGCGATGGCAGGACTTAGCTGTTGTGCAATCGCGGTGGGGACCTCCGTAAGTAGATTGGTGGGAAGCATCACGCACCGCCCATTCCGCGAGTTGCAACGGCTCCCATTTTCGGTGAGATGGACTGCAGCGCATATGCGCCGGCATCTTCAGCAGTGGACACCGCAGAGACAAGAGCGTTCAGTGCACGAGCAGCGCTGGTGCCGTACTCATTCAGCTCAGCTACATGCTCATGCTGGCGCTGTAGAGCAGTGGCTGCAGCGTGACAGAAGGGCCCAGCAAACGGGACGTCGCCAAGCGAGAGCAGTGCGCTGATGCCCAAGTCAGCGCCGCTGACCTGCTGCGACAACGCGTCAAGGCGCGTGGCATCGGCAGAAATAAGCTCTGGCGCCAGCGTAAAGACTGAGTCATTCCCGCTAGTGGTCGGAGAGAGAAACGATTGGCTGTGGGAACTGTGTGGTGATGGACGGGACAATGTTGACGGCCTCTCTAGGAAATTCGCGTGTGGTTCAACACTCAGTGCTGTGGCTGAACGGCTAGCGGGGTTCGGACGGCGGCTGAGCGGCAAGTGGTTTGGTAGTAAGCGGGCTTACGCAAATGGGGCGCAGTAAAAAGCCCTCGTATTGTTAGGCGCGAAAAAGGCCGATTCGGTTCCATCTTTTTTGGGAACGCGTTTTCAGAAACTTGCGATGCCGGCACCAGAGCGGCAAAAGCAAAGCAATGTATTTTGGAAGGCATGGAGATTACCGTTGTCAACCATCCCTTGGCACAGTCACGTTTGACCATTCTGCGCGACGCGCGCACTGATAACGCGGGCTTCCGTGCGGCACTCGCCGATCTGGGCGCAATGCTGATTTACGAGGCAAGCCGGGAGCTGCCCGTCGATAACTTCGATGTTCAGACCCCAATCACTACCGCGCCGGGTTACCGTCTGCAGGATCCGCCGATTATTGTTCCCGTCATTCGTGCGGGGCTTGGCATGATCGATCCGTCGCTGTCGATGATTCCGGATGCGCAGGTGGGCTTTATTGGCTTGGCTCGTAATGAGGAAACTCATGAGCCGGTGCCGTACCTCGAGGCGCTGCCGGAGGATCTGTCCGGGCGCACTGTCTTCCTGGTCGACCCGATGCTGGCAACCGGCGGTTCACTGCTGCATGCCCTGAAGCTGTTGGCGGATCGCGGAGCGGACAACATCACGGCCGTGTGCATCATTTCTGCACAGCAGGGTGTCGACGCCTTGAAGGAATCCGGTTTCCCGGTGCGTCTTGTCACCACTGTGGTGGACCCGGATCTTAACGAGGATGCCTACATTGTGCCGGGGTTGGGAGATGCGGGCGACCGTCTCTACGGTCCCCGCAACATTGATCTTTAAATTAATCTCTTAGGCAGTTCCCCAGGCTTCTGCCGCGTACTTCTTGACGACCTCGTTGTCCTTGGTCACAAGAACTCCGTCGGGGGACATCTGGTACTTGTACGAGCCGTTTTGTGCAACAACGCGGTCGCCCTCATCGACGATGATGTCCATCGATCCGGAACCCTGTGGTGTATCCGAGCGGTAGTACTTCTCGCCGGAGCGCGTCTCACAAGCAGCAGCCTTAATTCCCTGTTCAGCGGCGATAACAGCAAAGGCGCGGTCACCGTTGTCGCAGCGTGCGGAGCTGCCCACGAAGCCCAGGCCGTCCAAGTCGGAGCGGCCAGTGCCGAAGTCCTGTCCCTCCGGAGCTGTTGTCGGCTCAGAGCTCGTCGTCGTGGATGGCGAAGACGTGGTGCTCGGCGTGCTTGACGACGAGGACGATGTCGAAGTGCTCGGCGTGCTTGACGACGTCTCGGAGGACTTCGACGTAGTTGTCGTCGTGGTGGTCGTCTTGCTCGTAGAAGTCGAACTCGTCGAGGACGGCGGTGTCGAACTGGGCGACGTCGGCTGCGAGGGGGAGGGAACCTCCGGACGCTGGGGCTCATCACTATTGTTCAGCGACAGGCCGATGGCGATGCCGATGACGACCACGAGTGCGGTGGCCACGATGATGATGGGGATGCTGAGAGACTTAGGTGTGCCATTGCCGGACATGCCTAATATCATCGCAGACTTCCTCAAAATGTGAAACATCTGATAATTGAAGGGGTCAAAGTGAAAGAAGTGGCCCCTGGTCATGTGTACGTCTGGCGCTGATATTCAAACGCTTGCCGGCCACTGCTGTCGCTGGCGCAGTCGTCGGTAGGCCTCTTGTTACGGCCTGTCGGTGGAGCGCTTACACTGGAGAATTGTGATTGAGGAGTTTATTAAGCACTGGTGGGCCGAGCACGCGAACGAGATTCTCGAGTGGCGGCGGCATCTTCATGCGCACCCAGAGCTATCTCACATGGAGCACGCCACCACGGCTTTTGTGGAGGAGAAGCTGCGTGCTGCAGGGCTGAAACCAGTGCTGTTTCCCAACACCGGCTTGATGGTCGACATTGGTGAAGATGAACTCGCCGGTAGCGAAGCCGGAGGTGAATTGCCGGGGCGTCTCGCTTTCCGCGGCGATATAGACGCGCTTCCAATTACAGAGACCACGGGGCTGGAGTTTGCCAGCACCAACGATGGCGTCATGCACGCCTGCGGGCATGATTTTCACACCACGATTACGCTCGCGACGGCTCTGGCTATGGCTGAGTACCACGAGAAGCACACGTTGCCGACGCCGCTGCGTTTCATTTTCCAACCCGCCGAGGAGGTCATGGTTGGCGGTGCACCCGAGGTTATCGCTGCCGGTGCGCTCAATGGCGTTGAGCGTATTTTTGCCGTCCACTGTGAGCCGAAGCTGCGCGTCGGTCACGTCGGCGTTCGAACAGGTGCCATCACCTCTGCGGCCGACACGTTGGAGATTCAGGTGCATGGCCCGGGCGGGCATACTTCCCGTCCGCAGATGACAGCCGATGTTGTCTATGCGCTGGGCAAATTGATTGTCGATTTGCCCGGCTTGCTGTCACGACGCGTCGACCCACGCACTGGCACCGTGCTCACGTTCGGCTCCGTTCACTCCGGGTATGCACACAACGCGATTCCGTCGGAAGGCAGCGTCAGCGGCACCCTGCGCACCGCGGACATCAAGACCTGGCGCGACATCGATCCACTGGTTCGCGAACTCATTGAACAAGTCCTCGCCCCGACCGGCGCAGAGTGCACCATCAATTACGAGCGTGGCGTGCCGCCTGTGCTTAACGACGAATACTGCACCGCCCTGATTGCGGAAGCAGTGCGACGAGTGGACGAGAATGCTGTCATTCAGGCCCCACAGTCGTCCGGTGGCGAGGACTTCGGTTGGTATCTCGAGCACGTCCCGGGCGCGATGGCCCGCTTGGGCTGCTGGTCCGGCCGCGGCGACAAGCACGATTTGCACCGAGATGACCTAATCGTGGACGAGCGTTGCCTGGGCGTTGGTGTGAAACTCTTCGCTGGCATTGTTGCTCGCTATGAGGACGGCGCGCAGTCAACCATGACTGTCCGTTAGACTATGGGGGCAAAGCGGGGAAAATGCCTCCCGCGGTAATTACATTGTGATATCCACGGCAACTTTGGAGGATTTGTGGCACAGAGGATCGTAATCATTGGCGGCGGCCCAGCCGGCTACGAAGCAGCGCTGGTTGGCGCCAAGTACGGTGCTGAAGTCACTGTGGTTGAGGATGCCGGGATGGGCGGTTCTTCCGTCCTGTGGGATTGCGTTCCCTCTAAGGCCTTCATCGCGGCGACGGGCGTTCGTACCGATATGCGTCGTGCGGACGAGATGGGTCTGCGTCCGGACTTTTCCCAGCGCAAAATCGACTTCACTGCGGTCAACGAGCGCGTTAAGCGCCTGGCTCAGCAGCAGTCCGACGATGTTCGCGCGCAGATGGAGCGCGAGGGCATCAAAATGCTGCAGGGCCGCGGTCGTCTCGATGACCACGACCCGGGCCGTGTAACTCACTACGTCACCGTCGACTTGCTCGAGGGCGGCGAGGTCACTCTTGAAGCCGACCTGGTGCTGGTCTGCACCGGTGCGTCCCCACGTATTCTGCCGGGTGCAATTCCTGATGGTGACCGTATTTTGACCTGGCGTCAGGTTTACGAACTGGAGGAGCTGCCGGAGCACCTCATTGTGGTCGGTTCTGGTGTTACCGGTGCTGAGTTCGTATCCTCGTTCACCGAGTTGGGTGTGAAGGTCACCATGGTCGCTTCGCGTGACCGTATCCTGCCGCACGAGGATGCTGACGCTGCAGATGCCCTGGAGGAGGTCCTGCTGGAGCGCGGTGTGGACGTTGTGAAGAACGCCCGCTGTGATCTTGTCGAACGCACTGAGGACGGCGGCGTTCGCGTCGTCACTTCCGACGGCCGTGAGGTCTTCGGCTCCCACGCGTTGATGACCGTCGGATCGATTCCGAACACTGCGGATATGGGTCTGGACGCAAGTGGTGTGAAAATGACCCCGTCTGGCCACATTCACGTTGACCGTGTTTCCCGCACCAACGTGCCGGGTATCTACGCTGCCGGTGACTGCACCGACTTGTTCCCGCTGGCTTCCGTTGCAGCTATGCAGGGTCGTATTGCGATGTACCACGCCCTCGGTGAAGGTGTTTCGCCAATTCGCCTGCGCACCGTTTCCTCGGCAGTGTTCACCCGCCCGGAGATTGCGACTGTTGGTGTCTCCCAGGCTCAGATTGAGTCCGGTGAGGTCTCCGCTCGTGTTGAGGTTTTCCCGCTGGCAGGTAACCCGCGTGCGAAGATGCGCTCGCTGCGCCACGGCTTCGTCAAGCTGTTCTGCCGTAAGAATTCCGGCATGATTATCGGTGGTGTGGTGGTCGCTCCGACCGCCTCGGAGCTGATTCTGCCAATTGCTGTGTGTGTCTCCAACCAGCTCACCGTCGATGACCTGGCAAGCTCCTTCTCTGTCTACCCGTCGCTGTCTGGCTCGATTACTGAGGCTGCTCGTCAGCTGATGGCACACGACGATCTGGACTAATGCTGGTATCGCGACTGGCAGCATGACCGGCCGCACTCGTAAATAAAACAAGCCGAGCCCCGAAAGTGGGGCTCGGCTTTTTGGCTGTGCAATAAGAACGTACCGATGCGCTTATGCTGCGCTTACTTGCTGGAGAGTTCAGCGTACTTAGCGGTGACTTCCTCCACAGACGGATTCGTGGCGTGCTCGCCATCGGAGTACAGCACAGTCGGCACAACGCGGTTGCCGTCATTGACGGACTCAACCCACTTCGAAAGGTCGTCGTGCTTTTCGACGTCCCAAGCCTCAAACGGAGTGCCGTTTTCCTTCAGGCCAGCAATGAGGTTCTGGCAGAAAGGGCACCAGGCCGCAGCGTAAATGGTCACGTGTTCGGTGGTCTGTGGAGTCTTCACATCAGTCATACTTAGTCCAACGCGCGGACCAAGGCCGATATTCCATTGCGCAATACGTCCGCCGGGCAGTAGCCCCACCTCAGAGCCTTGCTCGGAACCCTTCCCAGATGCTCTTCGGAGGCTTTCCTTCCGAGGCTTTTAAAGGAAGCTAATCCTCTAGACGCCGCCACGTGCAGAAGCGGTAGCGTAGGCCGGTCGTTGACGTCTGCCACGGGCCATCCTCGACACGAACCCAGTCGTAGAGGTCGGGAGCCATGACCGGTACCGGGACATTGACATCAGTATCAATGTCGGTGACCACGCATTCGTCGGCAAGCGAAAGTGCATCGCGATAGACACGTCCGCCCCCGAGAATCCATGCTGCGGGCTCGTCGGCGACGGCTGCGAGTGCCGCTTCGAGGCTGGCTGCGGATTCAGCGCCGGGGAAATCGGACACGGAGCGCGAAAGGACGATGTTTCGACGACCCGGGAGTGGACGGAACTTGGGATTCAGCGAGTCCCACGTGCGACGCCCCATGATGACCGGTGCGCCCATCGTCGTTGTTTTGAAATGCTGAAGATCTTCAGGCAGATGCCAGGGCATAGTCGCGCCGTCGCCGATAATGCCGGCCCGAGACTGCGCCCAAATCATCCCTACAAACGGGGGCCTTGCGCTGGTGGAAGCGGTGGACTCGTTCATGTTTACACTCACCTTTCGCTGACTTAGACAGCCACCTGACCGCGAATCAGAGGATGCGGGTCGTAGCCGATGACCTCGATGTCCTCGTAAGCGTAGTCGAAAATGCTGTCGGCCTTCCGAAGCTTCAGCGTGGGGTAGGGGCGTGGCTCACGGGAGACCTGCAGTTCGCACTGTTCAATGTGGTTGTCGTAGATGTGGCAATCACCACCGGTCCAGATGAACTCACCAACGTCCAAGCCCGCCTGCTGCGCCATCATGTGCGTCAACAGTGCATAGGAAGCGATGTTAAATGGTACGCCCAGGAACATGTCCGCGCTGCGCTGGTAGAGCTGGCAGCTGAGCTTGCCATCTGCGACGTAGAACTGGAACAGCAGATGGCATGGTGGCAGCGCCATATTGGAAATCTCGGAGACATTCCAGGCGCTGACGATGTTGCGGCGGCTATCCGGGTTGGACTTCAAAGTCTCCAGCGCCTGTGCAATCTGGTCGATGTGGTGCCCATCCGGAGTGGGCCAGGAGCGCCATTGCACGCCATAGACCGGGCCGAGGTCGCCGTTGTCGTCTGCCCACTCGTCCCAAATAGTCACTCCGCGGTCCTGGAGCCACTGGACGTTTGAATCGCCGCGGAGGAACCACAGCAGCTCGTACACGATGGACTTCAGGTGCACCTTCTTAGTGGTGATCAGTGGGAAGCCCTCGCTCAGATCAAAGCGCAGCTGGCGGCCGAACACTGAGCGAGTGCCCGTGCCTGTGCGGTCTGATTTAGCTGCTCCGTCAGCGAGAATTTCGCGCAGCAAATCCTCGTACGGAGTCTGAATGCCCTGATGAGCCTGTGTCGTGATGTCAGTGGAGTCGGTCATAGCCGCCCTAGCTTACCTACTTCTGCTCTTGATTCTTGAATTCCTTCACCGCTGCCAGAATCTCCTCCGACAGGTCCGGTCGGCAGAACAGCATATCCGGCAGGAAAGTATCGACATTATTGTAGGTCGGCGCGGAGCCGTCTAGGCGGCTGACGAAAAGTCCTGCGGACTTAGCGACGCCAACCGGCGCTGCCGAGTCCCACTCGTACTGACCACCGTCGTGGATGTAGGCGTCGTAGTCACCGAGCAGTACGTGCATTGCCTTCGCACCAGCGGAGCCCATCTCTACCAGCTCCATGCCCAGCTTGTCAGCGACGTACTTCGCCACAGCCGGTGGGCGAGTACGCGATACGACAATCTTGCCCGCACACGGCCCCTGGACAGCCTTGGCCTCACCCGTGTGGAAAACCTGGCCGTGATCCGGCAGACCAACAGCAGCGTGGGTCGGCTGACCGTCCTCTACCAGAGCGACATGAACTGCCCAGTCCTGGCGGCCCGAAGCGAACTCACGCGTGCCATCGAGTGGGTCAATAATCCACACCCGCTTTGAGTCCAGGCGCTCACGGTTATCCGCGGCTTCCTCCGACAGCAGTCCGTCGTCCGGACGGTGCTGCTCCAGTACGCGGGCAATCCACTCCTGTGCCAGTGCGTCGCCGGCATCTCCCAGAATGCGGCCACGCAGCAGGCCTACGTTGCGGACACCCTTGAGAATTTCACTGGCGCCCACGGCAAGTCGATAGGCAAGAACATCATCTTCAATGTAGGCAGACATGACTTAGATACTATTCACTTTTTCCCAACCCCGCTTTGCGACGGGATGCCGCGCCCCATCCTCACCGCAACCGAGTGGCCCTATGGGCTTAATGCCTCACTTTGCGCAGGCGTTAGGTGAGCTGCGCTAACTCCAGGTGCCCACTACGCATCCTGACTACACTTAAGTGGCATGAAGACCTTGCTGAATATCATTTGGCTGTTGTTCGGTGGCCTGTGGCTTGCTTTGGGCTACATTTTCTTCGGCGTTCTTGCCTGTATTTTGATTGTCACAATTCCCGCTGGCGTGGCCTCGTTCCGCATGGCTTCTTATGCACTGTGGCCGTTCGGACGCTCCGTGGTGGAGCGTTCCGGACGGGGCGCGGTCGGTGCCGTTAGCGCCGGTGTGATGAATGTAATCTGGTTCCTCATCGCCGGTCTGTGGCTGGCCATCGGTCACATCATGACTGCGGCGGCGCAGGCTGTCACCATCGTTGGAATTCCACTGGCGGTGGCCAACGTCAAGATGATTCCGGTGACCTGCTTCCCATTCGGCAAGGACATTGTGAAGGGCTACCGTGTGGACGGCTATGCGGTGAAGATTTAGAGGGATACAAATAACAACAGCCCGCCCGCAGCGAGAAGCCGAGGGCGGGCTGTTAGCTAGTTAGCCAGCTATCTCAGGGCCGTTAGCGCTTGTCGCGGTACCACGTCAGCAGCGCATCGGTGGAAGCATCGCCAGAATCCGGTGCTACTTCACCAGTGACCGCAGGCAGCAGGTCGCCGGCCTGCTGCTTGCCCAACTCGACACCCCACTGGTCGAAGGAGTTCAAGCCCCAAACAATGCCCTCGACGAAGGTGATGTGCTCGTAGAGTGCAATCAGTGCACCCACAGCGTCCGGGGTCAGTTCCTCGGCCATGATGGTCGTGGTCGGACGGTTACCAGGCATGACCTTGTGCTCTACGAGTTCCTCGTCAACGCCCTCTGCGCGAATTTCTTCTGCGGTCTTACCGAAGGCCAGCACCTTGGTCTGTGCGAAGAAGTTACTCATCAGCAGGTCGTGCATAGAACCTTCGCCGGATGCCGTCGGCAGATCCTGGCGTGGACGGGCAAAGCCGATGAAATCAGCCGGAACCAGGCGAGTTCCCTGGTGAAGGAGCTGGAAGAAAGCGTGCTGGCCGTTCGTTCCCGGCTCACCCCAGAAGATTTCTCCGGTGTTGTAGTCCACCCTCTTGCCGTCGGTACGCACGGATTTACCGTTCGATTCCATGGTGAGCTGTTGAAGGTACGCCGGGAACCGGGAGAGGTCTTCAGAGTAGGGTAGCACGGCATGCGACTGAGCGTCGAGGAAGTTTGAGTACCAGACGTTCAGCATGCCCATCAGCACTGGCACGTTCTGCTCCAGCGGAGCGTTGAGGAAGTGCTCATCCATTGCGCGGAAGCCCTGCAGGAAGCGCATGAAGTCCATCGGACCAACGACGGCCATGATGGACAGGCCGATGGCGGAGTCGACGGAGTAGCGGCCGCCGACCCAGTCCCAGAAGCCAAACATGTTCTCAGTGTCGATGCCGAATTCGGCGACCTTTTCGGCATTCGTGGAAACGGCAACGAAGTGCTTGGCGACGGCTTCTTCGCTACCCAGCTGCTGGATAAGCCAGCGGCGAGCTGCGTGAGCGTTGGAGAGCGTCTCCTGAGTGGTGAAGGTCTTGGAAGCGACGATAAACAGCGTGGACTCCGGATCGACCTCATCCAGAACTGCCTGCAGATCAGACGGGTCAACGTTGGAGACGAAGCGGGCATCAATGCCGGCAGTGGCGTAGGTGCGCAGCGCCTTGGTCACCATTGCCGGGCCCAAGTCGGAGCCACCGATGCCGATGTTGACCACAGTCTTAATGGTGTGACCCGTGTATCCCAGCCAGTCTCCACTGCGGAGGCTGCGAGCAAAGTCGCGCATGCGGCCGAGCACCTCATGCACGTCGGCAGCGACATCCTGGTCGCCGACGGTCAAATTTTCCTCTGCTGGCAGGCGCAGCGCTGTGTGCAGCACGGAGCGGTTTTCAGTGGTGTTGATCTTGTCACCGCGGAACATCTTTTCGCGTGCTTCCTCGATACCAGCGGCGCGAGCAAGTTCAACCAGCTCGGCAAAACCGTCGAGGCACATCAAGTTCTTGGAGAGGTCAACGTGGAGAGTGCCAGCATCGAAAGTCAGCTTCTCAGCGCGGCCTTCTTCATTTGTGAAGAGCTCACGCAGCGAGGTGGCGCGAACATTGTCCACGCGCTTAGCCAGCTGAGCCCACTGCTCGGTTCCAGTGATATCTACAGTCATTCCTGCTCCCAGGTGATTTTTGACGAAATGCACTTTATACATCCCCAGACTAGTTACGTTTTGGCGCTCTCGCCGGGCGGCAGGATGCGACCAGGCGTGACCGCAATCTGCCAGCAACTAGATTCCGCGGTGCCTATGCTTCGCCTATGCACCGACCATCCATCGGCTATCCGCCATCTACGAGCCCCTAGCCCGCTTCAGCAAAGGCACCTACCCTGGAAAATATGACTGATTTCACCCCTGATTACGACAACATCCTCAAAGACGTCCCCACAGGCCTTCTCCTCGGCGGCGAGTTCCGTCCCGCGTCGAATGGCGAGACCTTCGATGTCGTTAACCCCGCGACAGATAAGCCGCTGGTCCAGGTCGCTTCCGCCACAGAGGAGGACGCCAGGCAGGCGCTTGACGACGCCGTCGCAGCTCAGAAGGAGTGGAAGGCAACCCCGCCCCGCAAGCGCAGCGAGATTCTTTACCGCGCTTTTGAACTCATCCGTCGGGATGCAGACAAGTTGGCCCAGCTGCAGTCCCTGGAAATGGGCCGTGCGTTGCCGGATTCCAAGGCTGAGGTCGGCTACGGTGGCGAGTTTTTTCGTTGGTTCGCTGAGGAGGCCGTGCGTATCTCCGGCGATTACCGAATTTCTCCGAGCGGGACCTCGCGCGTCGCGGTGATTAAGCAGCCGGTCGGCCCGGCTTTGGCTATTACGCCGTGGAATTTCCCGCTGGCTATGGGGACTCGCAAGATTGCCCCGGCACTGGCCGCCGGTTGCCCGGTCATTATTAAGCCCGCGTCCAAGACTCCGCTGACCATGCTCTACCTGGGCAAACTTCTTGTCGAGGCCGGTGTTCCCGCAGGTGTCGTTTCCGTGTTGCCGACGGGGCACTCATCCAATGTCTCAGCCCTGCTTTCCGATGACCGCCTGCGCAAGTTCACCTTCACCGGTTCCACCGAAGTTGGCCAGATGCTCGCTGCGAAGGCCGCGGAAACTTCGATGAAAGTCTCCCTTGAACTCGGCGGAAATGCTCCGTTTGTCATTCTCTCTGATGGTGATGTCGATAAGGCTGTGCAGGCAGTCAGTGACGCCAAGCTCCGCAATGGCGGCCAGGTGTGTATCGCCCCGAATCGCTTTATTGTTCATGAATCCAAGAAGGATGCGTTCGTCGAAGGCGTCGTCAAGCGTTTTGCGGAGCTGAAGTTGGGCGAGGGTACCGATCCGGCGACGGACCTTGGGCCACTCGCGCTGCGTGATCAACAGGAAAAGGTTCGTGATCTGGTTGACGATGCGGTCAAGCGCGGTGCGAAGGTAGAGTGCGGCGGCAAGATCCCAGATCTCGGCGGCGCGCTTTCCGACGGCTACTTCTTCGAGCCCACAGTTCTGACTGATGTGCCCGAGGATGCGGATATTGTCCGAGAAGAGATTTTCGGTCCGGTGGTTGCGGTGACGACCTTCACGGACGATGGCCGTGCGATTGAGCAGGCAAATGACACCATCTTTGGTCTGGCGGCGTATGTGTTCAGTGAGAACCTGACCAAGGCACTTGGTGCGGCAGAGACGTTGGAGTCGGGCATGGTTGCGGTCAATAAGGGCTCGCTGTCGGACCCGTCGGCGCCGTTCGGTGGTGTCAAGCAGTCCGGCCTTGGACGTGAGGGTGGTTTCACCGGTATCGATGAGTTCCTAGAGGAAAAGCTGATTTCCCTGGAAGGCTAGCCGGACAGGTAGCTGGCGAGGGTTAGCCCAGGCGACCGCGTCCCATGCGCAGCAGAGCCGACGCGATTGCCGGGCCCTCTGGGCCAAGTGCGTCGCGGAACTCGTTGATGATCTGCACCTCTCGGCCGTGCACGAGACGCGTGCCGCCAGATCCCAGGCGGGTTTTGCCGACGGCCTTACTGATTGCGGTGCGGCGTTGAATGGCATCGATAATCAGCCCGTCAAGGCGGTTGATTTCCTTGCGGTACTGTTCGATCTCCGCGGAGCTCAACGGGTCATCGGTACCGGTGGGGGTGCGGACTTCAAAAGGGGATACTGCCGCCGCCTGCTGGCTGTGCTCGGCGCCGTCGGTGTTGTCGGTGTGTGCGGCGCGAGTGTCCGCAGGGTTTTCGCTCATAGTTCTTATTGTGCCAAAGGATTCGAACAGTCCAATCCGGGGGCTCGGCTACTGTAGTAGCCATCATGGGAAATGAAACTGGAATGCTGTTCGGGTCCTTCAATGCTGACGATGGACGTAGTGGCGATAGCCATGCTGGTTCGAACCACGGTGAGGCGGGCGGTGCTACGCCTGGCCGTGGTGGGTTCGGCCACTTCGCCAGCGCTGGTAGCAATAGCGCACCGAGTGACGCTGCCAGCTTTGGCGGCGGTTTTGGCGGTGGCTTCGAGCCCAGTTTTGATTCAGAGTCGCTGCTAGAGGGGCTTAATCCGCAGCAGCGCCAAGCAGTGGAGCACATTGGTTCACCACTGTTGATTGTGGCTGGAGCGGGTTCAGGAAAGACATCTGTGCTGACGCGCAGGATTGCATACCTGATCGGTGCGCGTGGGGTCCTGCCAAGCCAAATTTTGGCTATTACCTTTACCAATAAGGCCGCAGCCGAGATGCGCGAGCGTGTGGCGGGACTGGTCGGTGACCAGGCGCGGCGTATGTGGGTGTCCACGTTCCACTCCATGTGTGTGCGCATACTGCGCATGCAGCATGCGCTAGTACCGGGGCTTAATTCCAATTTCTCTATTTATGATTCGGACGACTCCCGGCGTTTGCTGTCCATTATCGCTAAGGACATGGACCTAGATGCCAAGAAGTTCACCGGCCGCGTGCTCTCGTCGCGTATCTCCAATCTCAAGAATGAGTTGATTGACCCGGAGAAGGCCCTCGCGGACGCGTCGACGACGCGCAATCCTTTTGATGACGTCGTTGCACGGGTTTACCTGGAGTACCAGACCAGGCTACGGGCGGCTAATGCCGTGGACTTTGACGATCTAATCGGTGAGGTCGTTCGGATTTTCACCAATCACCCGCAGGTTGCAGAGTATTACCGTCGCCGTTTCCGGCATGTGTTGGTGGACGAATACCAGGACACCAACCATGCGCAGTATGTTTTGGTCTCGACGCTCGTCGGCAAGCCCGGTGGAGATGTGCCTCCGAGTGAGCTGTGTGTGGTGGGCGATTCGGACCAGTCCATTTATGCCTTCCGTGGTGCGACTATTCGCAATATTGAGGAGTTTGAGAAGGACTATCCGGAGGCCACGTCGATTCTGCTGGAGCAAAACTATCGCTCGACGCAGACGATTCTGTCGGCGGCCAATGCGTTGATTGCGCGCAATGAGAACCGCCGGGAGAAGAAGCTGTGGACCGATCTCGGTGAGGGCGGCAAGATCAAGGGCTACGTGGCGGACAATGAGCACGATGAGGCTCGGTTTATCGCTAACGAGATTGAGCAATTGGTCGACTACGGGCCGTACTCGTATTCAGATGTGGCGATTTTCTACCGCACCAATAATTCCTCCCGTGCGCTAGAGGATGTCTTCATTCGTATGGGCGTTCCGTACACGGTGGTTGGTGGCACCAGGTTCTATGAGCGTAAGGAAGTACGCGATATTGTCGCCTACCTGCGCGTTATTGAGAACTTCGACGATGATGTTTCGCTGCGTCGCATTATCAATACGCCGCGCCGCGGAATCGGTGACCGTGCGGTGGCTCATGTGTCGCTCTATGCCGAGGACGAGAGGTGCTCGTTCGGCACGGCGCTACGTGCCGTAGCGGAGGGTAAGGTTCCGGCGGTGGCGGCGCGGAGTCGAAACGCGATGGCGGCGTTCGTCGAGATGATTGATGGCTTGGCGGCGGATATGGCATCCGGTGAACTGGCCGATATCGGTGATTTGGTCAACGCGATTATTGATCGCAGTGGGTACAAGTCGGAGCTCGAGCGCTCCAATGATCCGCAAGATGCCACGCGCCTGGACAACCTCAATGAGCTCGTCAGCGTTGCGCGGGAGTTCTCTGCAGAGGCGCGGATGATGTCGTCGGTGGATATTAGCGCTGATGTAAATGAAGGCTCTGGCGCTGCAGCTGATGCTGAAAGCGGTGCTGATACTAGTGGCGAGTCCGAGGTGGAATCTGGAATCGCGAATGACCTCGCGCGTGATTTCGCGGCCGACTTCGACAACGATGGGGAAGCGGAACCGGGAAGTCTGCAGGCATTCCTCGAGCGAGTTTCTCTGGTGGCCGATGCGGATCAGATTCCGGATGATGACACCGGTGTAGTGACGTTGATGACGCTACATACGGCTAAGGGCCTGGAGTTTCCGGTGGTATTTCTCATTGGCTGGGAAGACGGACTGTTCCCGCACCTGCGCGCCCTGGGCGATCCGAAGGAGCTGGCTGAAGAGCGACGTCTGGCCTATGTGGGTATTACCCGAGCTCGCAAGCAGCTGTATCTCACGCGCGCTGTGACTCGGTCCTCGTGGGGTTCGCCGCAGAATAATCCGCCTTCACGTTTCCTGGGGGAAGTCCCAAGCGACCTGATCGATTGGCTGCGCGAGGCTCCGGCTCGCAGCTGGGGCGCCGGTTCTGGTGGTTTTGGTTCTGGTGGCTACGGCGCGGGCAGCGCGTTTGGTCGTGGCCATGGTGCCTCGTCGGGCTTCGGTTCCAGCTCGGGCTTCGGCTCTGGTGGATCCTCTAACTCTGGTGCGTCATCCCGAAAGAAGAATCAGGTCTTGCACCTAGAGCCCGGTGACAAGGTTGTTCACGACAAGTACGGCTTAGGCACTGTGCTTGAGGTCCAAGGGGCCGCGCCCCGGGCAACTGCGATGATTGACTTTGGATCCGCAGGTAAGGTCCGCATGATGCTTATCGGCGGCGTGCCCATGGAGAAGTTGTAAAAGAACAACCACCGCCCGACTGGCCGTCCCTACCCGCGGCCGTGCACGTGCCACTATCGCGTGGAGGCTACTTAGGCTTCTTCGCTGTCACCCAGCAGTTGATGGTGGCATCTTGTACTTCGGTGCCGTTGGCATCGGTCAGCACGATGTGGACGGGAAAATCTACCCCACCAGTCTCCGGTGTGATGGTGGAGAAGTCCGGCAACTCAGCCTTGGCCACAGCCGTCAGGCCACCAACGGAGATGCGCTTGTAGTTCGTCGTCATGCCCTTTGGAACCCAGCGATGCGTTGTCGGTACGCTGGCCTCACAGAGCATGCCCATCGCGAATTCAGCGAGGTTACACGCAGCAATCGCATGCACGGACTTAATGTGATTACGCACGCCCCACCAAGCGGGCATGCGCGCTACCGCCAGTCCAGGCTGCATCGTCTCTAGCTTGGGACAGATTGTGCGGAAATATGGCGCCGTCAATGCGGCGGTTAAGGAAAATAGACGCTTGCCGACGACTGGAGTCGCAGCCAACTTCTTCCACATGCGGAATGTTTGAGTCTCTGCCATGTGTCAAGAGTAAAGCCCCAGTACCGGCGGCGATGCCGGTTTCTGAAAAATTTAATCAGGGGAGGCTTGCAGCCGCGGTCAAACAGGGGCCGGTGCACAGGTAGGGCCTTCGCAGAGCGGCCAGGCTTGCTCGTACCTGTGCCGATACCTGATTAGTTCAGGTTCAGACCACGCTGGATGAACCAGGTCACCGGGTCGACCGGAGTGGTGCCATCCGGGTGGATCTCGAAGTGGAGGTGCGTACCGGTGGAGAAGCCGCGGTTGCCCATACCGGCGATGACCTGACCAGCTCGGACAGCTTCTCCGACAGCAACGTAGATGGACTCGATGTGGCCGTAGACGGAAACAGAGCCGTCGTCATGGCGAACGCGAATCCACTGGCCGTAGCCCTGAGCCGGGCCTGCATCGATAACAGTGCCGTCCATGACGGACATGATTGGGGTGTTGGTGACGTTAGCCAGGTCGACACCGTAGTGGAAGGTTCCCCAGCGTGAGCCGAACGGTGAGGTCAGCAGCCCCACGGTCGGGATGGAGAGTTTCGGAGCGCGGGCAGCCTGGTCGCGAGCAACGCGCTCCTGGTTGTACTGCAACGCCGTAGCGAGGTGGTCGCTGAGGTTAGTGCTCGGATTGAAGGAGCTGGAGGCCAGCACCATCGGAGCGTTGTTCTTCGGCTGAGCAGCGCGGGTCTGAGTCGAAGCTGAGTTCTCCGGAGCCTTATTCTCGGTCTCAGCTGCGTGGGCGACCGCGTTGGAGGAAGCGATCGTCGATGCGGACAGTGCGACCAGTGCTGCGCGAGAAGTTGCGGAAACCTCTACCTTGCGGTGCTTTCCGCCTCCGCGACGAGCATTGAAAAACGTCACTTCAATCTCCCTGCCAACGAAACTCTTTGTAACCCAACTGTTATCTAACTTCTGCGATAATAACGGTTCGATATAGGGCAAGCAACTTGTTTTTAGAGAACTTGTTCGCTGATTCGTCAGTTTCAGTTCAATAGGGCCGTGCTGTGGCCGTGGGGCTGTTGTCTTGTATCACGGATCCGGTGAAGCGCAACCGGTGTGTTGCCAGGGGATTTATGGCGGATGCCCCTTAATCGAGGGGCTGGGTAGGGGGGGATCGGCAAGTAGTTTCCGGGTGAACTAAGGGTGTGGTCGCGGGGGTGGCAAAAAGTAACCCATCGGCGTTGACAAATGGAAACCAAAGGTGAAGCCACTTTGGGGGGGTGTCCCTATGTTTTTGTCAAGTGCCAGACCGATGTTGACGAGCACAGTCTTGGGAGTAGTTTCTTAGGCGTGCCTAGGAGCCGGCCAGCGTGTGCTGGTCGGCTTCGTCTTTGGGGCTTTATGCGGCGACGGGGCGTGGCGGGATTTCGCGGAAGAACTCCTTGTTTTTCAGCATCGCGTAGATGACATTGCATCGGCGTCGTGCCAGGCAGATGACTGCTGCGTTGTGGCGTTTTCCTTCAGCGCGTTTGCGTTCGTAATACCGCCGTGACGGTTCGTGGCTGCGGATAACTGCGAATGCGGAGTAGAACAAGGCGTTTTTCAGTCGTTTATTGCCTGACCGTGCCGGGAATTCACCTCTGATCGACGAACCGGATCGTCTAGTCACGGGTGCTATTCCAGCATAAGCAGCTAAGTGGCCAGCACTAGCGAAGTCGGAGCCATCACCGATCGCAAGAAGGATCTGCGCTGCGGTCTTGATGCCGACTCCGGGCATACTCATCAAGACCTCACAAAGAGGGAAATCAGCGAGCATCTCTTCAACCTGCTCAGCAATGGTGTTTCGTTGCTCTTTGAGGGCCTGGATGTTTGCAGCCAGTTGAGGAATTACTAACTCGGCGGCATCGCTTCCAGGCACGGTGACTGTTTGAGCTTTCAGCGCTGTAAAAATGTCGTCTACCAGCGGGGTGGGGTCTTTACGTGTGCGCTTGATCATCCAGTTCAACACTCGTTGGTATCCGGCTCTTTTTAGCCCCTGCGGTCCCTTGTAATGGATCAATAATTCCAGGATCGGCGTGCGAGTCAGGGTGCTACCAGCAAAAACTCGTTCCAGGCTGGGGTAGATCTGGGTGAGGACACTGCGAAGCCGATTGACAGTGCGAGTGCAATCGCGGGCGATGTCATCATCGAAGCCGGACAGCATCTTTAGGGCGGAGAGTACCTCATCATTGCGGTCGACGGCACGTAGCGTGTGGGGCATTGTGCGGGCGGTGTCGGCGATGATGAATGCGTCGCGTTTGTCTGTTTTTGCACGTCCCGGATAGAGATCTGCAGCTTTGCGCATCGCAAGACCTGGCAGGTATCCGACTTCGCAACCGCAGTCCCGGGCTACAGCAATCGGTAGTGCGCCGATGGTGTTGGGTTGGTCGACGATCACGAGCACGGTGCCAAGCTTCTGAAGCTGGTGAAAAACGCCTGCTAGTTCGGATTCGAGTTGAGGCAACGGTTTGTCGAAGACCTTGTTGCCATCACGGTCTAAGGCGCAGGCGTGGTGTTCAGATTTGCCGACGTCTAACCCAAGGAATATGTCGATGGAATGCTCCGGAGACATGATGAGCTCCTAGAAAACGAGATGGGTATGGCGTTGTTCCAGTCGCTGGTGTCATGACCTTCGTTGCAAGCACCCACGTTACAAAGAGACCTAGTTTAAAACTGGCCGTGTCCCTATCAGCTGTCATCGAAAGTCCTGGCACCCGGCGGCAAC
>NZ_JVOW01000024.1:0-7852 GCF_001055995.1 Corynebacterium sp. 239_CJEI
GATAATACGTCCATGACTATTAGCCACGAGTCGATTTACCAGGCCCTTTACGTACAAGGGGCAGGCAGCTTGCGCAAAGAACTTGTGTTTGAAAAGTCCTGCCGGACTACCCGGCCAGGGCGTAAACCCCGCTCGCTTTTAGCCGGGGTGCCCAAGCCACGTGGAAAACGCTGGACTCATGATGCCAATATTTCACTTCGCCCAGCCGAAGCCAATGATCGTGCGGTACCCGGTCATTGGGAAGGCGATTTGATTATTGGCGCAGATGGCACCAGTGCTTTAGCGACGTTGGTGGAACGCCGCAGCAGGTTTGTGCTGCTCGGCAGACTCGGCACTGACCATACTGCCGCCAGTGTCAATGAGGTGATGGTACGGATGATTCGTCGGCTCAAAGAGTCGATGGACACCACGATTTCGACGTTGACCTGGGATCAGGGAGTGGAGTTTGCCAAACACACCGAGTTTTCTGTCGCGGAGAATATCCAGGTGTTTTTCGCCGATCCGCATTCGCCGTGGCAGCGAGGTAGCAATGAGCGGATGAACCGGGATATCCGGTTTTATTTCCCCAAAGGCACCAACTTTACCGATGTCACCGACCAAGAGGTCGCCGAGGCGGAAGCATTGCTGAATAACCGGCCACGGGTAGTGCTCGACGGGTTAACTCCCCGGGAGGTAATCTCTGGTGTTATCCATGATGCAATGACCGCCTGACCCTACCGCCCGAAAAATGGCTTGAAAGTGTCATAAACTTACACAGTTTCACATTTGCAGCCCGCATCCATGGGGCCATTCCGGTGGATTGGCCAAAAAACTGGGCTTGAATAAGCCCCCGCCCACTTCAAGCCCCCACTTCAAGCGCCCCTACTCAAGCCCCCGCCCCGAGGCCACTGATGTGAAAACCCGCAGCCATGGCTGAACTAGCAGTCACGGCTGCGGGCCTCCAGCAGAAGTAGCTCTGCTAAGAATCTAAAAGATTACTTGTTAATCACCGTGGTCGGGTGCACGTAACCCAGAGTCTCCGGATCAACCGGGAACTCAATGTCGCCGAAAGGCGAATCTGCACCAGCGTGGTGAGCAATCAGTTCAGTAACAGCGTGCTGACCAGGCTCGAGGTCCTTCGGCCAGCCGGGATCGACATAGGATTTCTTTGCAACGTTAGCCATGCTGAGATTATCCCAAAAATTTTCTCCCCAGTCACCTTCTCCCCTCCTTAAATCTCACTAAAGTGGGGATTGTCATGACTAGCACCACCCCCTTTGCACTCTTTTCCGACTGGCTGGCAGGTCAACCAGACCAATTTGTGGGCACTATCCTCAGCAATCGCCCCGATGCGCTGTCGCCACCGCCGAAGTCTTCCCAGGTGCTAGCGGCAAGGCTCCAGCTCCGCGCTTCTGTCTCCCGCGCGCTGACCAAACTGCCCGCACTGGAGCTCGCCTGCATTGAGGCCGCCGCCGACCTCGGTGCTGACGCCGAACCCGTCACTGCGGACGCCCTCATCGACTACATTCTCGACTTACTCTCTCGAGCAGAGGTTCCCGCCAATCAACGGCCCACGGCCACGCATATTCGGACAAGCCTCGATACCCTGCGCGAATACGGACTCATCTGGGGCAACGGTCCCGGCCCCCGCGGCACCTTCACCGGCAAGTCCACCCGCAAGAAACCTCTGCCCTGGCAGGACTACTTCTGTCTCAGCGATGAGGTCGCCACCTCGTTGCCACCTGGCTGGTATCTTCTGCCCAATCCCGATGGCCCCAGCCGCAGCCAGCTACGCACGGCACTCACCGAGGTCACAGACAGGCAGCAGCGTCTCCTGGATACTCTCGCCAACTCCGGAGGGCTCGGCGTCACAAAGGACGCTCATCCGGATGCCGACCCTTCACTGCCGGTCCCAGCGCTCATCAACGCCGGCCTGCTCGAACGCATCGACGAGGGCACCGTCCGCCTGCCCGCCACCGTTCGCGCGCTTATGCGTGGAGTCGGGCTTGCCGACGACGACGTCCCCCTGCGCCCCGAAACCCCCGCTACCCAGGTGATCGCCAGCGGTAACGACCGTGCTGCCGCCACTGCCTGGGAAACTTTGCGACAGGCGACTGACCTGCTGGACTTGCTGGGAACCGACCCCGCGCCGACCTTGAAAAACGGTGTCATCGGAGTGCGGGAAACCCGCAATCTCATCGAGGAGCTCGGCGTCGACATCTCGGAGCTGGCTCGCGGCGTGGCTAATCTCAGTGCAGCGGGCCTGGTTCATGTCGGCACTCCGCATCCGGTGCCACTGCATGACACCGGTGGTGACTATTTCGCCCCCACGCTGGCAGCCGACGGCTTTCTCGACGCCGATCTGGTTGACCGGTGGGTGAGTTTGACGGTCGGCACTCGCACTAGCGACGCAGCTCCCTGGCGGGTCGACCAGCTCAATGAGGAAGGCAAGCGCATTGCTCTGCTCTCCCCACAAGCTCGGCTCTCCGGGGTACCGTCAATCCGGGAAATGGTGCTGGCCTGCTGTGCGCAGGTGGCGTCGTCGGCAAGCGACAACGACGTCATTGCTCTGACTGACCTGCGTGAATCCGCCGCCTACTACTACCCAATCACCAACGCGAGGTGCACAGACGAGACGCTCAGTGGCGTGGTCGACGAGCTGGTCGCCCTCGGCATCGTCGTGCGGGACCCGGGCGTGGAAACAATTTCCGTCGGACTTAGCGAGGTCGGCAAAGCCACGGTCGCGCTCATCGAATCCGGCACTGCCGAGGCCTTCGACGATCTACGTGCCGCCTGCAACAACCTCTTGCCGCCGAACGCCTCGTACCTGATGGTCCAGGCGGACAACACCATCGTCGTACCGGGCCCCGCATCCCCGGAGATGGAACGCATGCTCAGTTCGATTGCGCAGCTGGAATCTCCCGGCCTCGCCAGCGTCTACCGTGTGACCGAAGACAGCCTCCGCGATGCCCTCGACGCCGGCATCAACGCCGCCGATATCTCGGAGTTTCTTTCGCGCTACGCCGTCGGCGAGGTGCCGCAGTCCATTACCTATTTGCTTGACGACGTCGCCCGCCGCCACGGTCGTCTCCGCGGTGGCCCCGCAGCTTCGTTTATCCGCTGTGACGATCCGGCCCTGCTGGCCTCATTCCAGAGTCACCAGGCTGGGCAAAGCCTGGCGTTGCGGAAGATTGCCGAAACGGTGCTAATTAGCCAGGCCCCGCTTGCCCAGGTGATTGAGACCGCTAGAAATGCGGGCTTTTCCATCATCGCCGAAGATGCAGAGGGTTTGGTGCTGGATCTCGGTCGCGCTCCCTGCCGCATTGAGGCGCCAGCTCCGGTGCCTACTGCGCGTACAACGATGCCCGAACCGGAACGCATCAGCCAGGCGTTGACGGCTATTGCCGATGGCAACCGTGCTGCTGAGCACGCTGGTAGTTCCAGTGGCACTGCAGCCAGTGGCAACACTGCTGGGGTCTCTGGCTCGGCTGCGGATTCGGCGACAGGTACGGGCACGGCTGCCGGTGCCAGCGCTAGCACCGGTGGCACGAGCGACTACGCCTCCGGCACCGAAGCGTTCAAGCTTCTGCAGCGCGCGGCTCGCCATGGCGACGACCTGTATTTGAGCTACGTTGACCGCAACGGCAAACCCGGCCGCAAGCGCGTGCGCCCAGTCACCGTCTCCGGTGGGCAGGTCGATGCTATCGACCCGGCCACCAGTCAAGTGCTGCGCTTCCTGCTGCATCGCATTACCGAAGTACATCCTGTCGACTAGGCGGCGGGCGCGCGGACCGTCGTAAAGCGATGCAGAAGCGAATGTGGCGGTTCGGGATGATTCGAGCCCGTGCCGCATCTTCTGCGTAATCGTGGCAGAATTGACCTTTAGCTTATTTTTGGTCGAATGTCTGCGAGGCGAGGAAATAATGGGTTTCGGCACGGGTCCGCTGATCGTCCAATCGGACAAGACGGTGCTGCTGGAGGTCGATAATCCGGAGGCGGATGCGGCACGCGCGGCGCTGGCACCGTTCGCGGAGCTCGAACGTGCTCCTGAACATGTGCACACCTACCGCATCACCCCGCTGGCGCTGTGGAATGCCCGCGCCGCCGGTCACGACGCGGAGCAGGTGGTCGATGTCCTCGAGCGCTTCTCCAAGTTCCCCGTCCCACAGCCGCTGCTTATCGACGTCGCGGAGACCATGGACCGCTACGGTCGCCTGAGCCTGACCAAGCATCCAGCTCACGGCCTTATTCTGGTTTCACACGACCCTGCGGTACTGGCCGAGGTGACCAAGCACAAAAAGATTCGTCCGATGCTCGGCGAGCAAATCGACGCCGACACCTGGACCGTGCACCCCTCCGAGCGAGGCCGAATCAAACAGGAGCTGCTGAAGGTCGGTTGGCCGGCCAATGACACCGCCGGCTACATCGATGGTGAGGCACACGCCATCGCTTGGCAGGATCAGGGCACCGGCGGCCACGACACCTGGGAACTGCGCGACTACCAACGCATGGCGGCTGATTCCTTCCGCGAAGGCGGCTCCGGCGTCGTGGTGCTGCCCTGTGGCGCAGGCAAAACAATCGTCGGTGCAGCGGCCATGGTAGACGCGCAGCGCACCACTTTGATTCTGGTCACCAACACCGTCGCCGGCAGGCAGTGGCGCGACGAGCTGCTGCGACGCACCTCGCTGACCGAGGACGAAATCGGCGAATACTCCGGCGAAAAGAAGGAAATTCGCCCCGTCACCATTGCGACCTACCAAGTGGTCACGCGCAAGACTAAGGGAGAATACCGCGCACTCGAGCTATTCGATTCCCGCGACTGGGGCCTCATCATCTACGACGAGGTCCACCTCCTGCCCGCTCCCGTGTTCCGAATGAGTGCGGATCTGCAGTCGCGCCGTCGACTGGGGCTCACCGCTACCCTGGTGCGCGAAGATGGCCGCGAGGGCGACGTCTTCAGCCTGATTGGCCCGAAGCGCTACGACGCCCCATGGAAGGACATTGAAGCCCAGGGCTGGATCGCACCGGCAGACTGCGTTGAGGTCCGCGTGACCCCGACCGAGTCCGAGCGCATGCTCTACGCCACGGCTGAGGCCTCCGACAGGTATCGTCTGGCCGCAACGACGCCGACGAAGATTCCCGTCGTCAAGCAAATCCTTGCCCGACACGAGGGCGAACCCGCTCTGGTGATTGGTGCCTACCTGGATCAGCTCGAAGAGATCGGCGAAGAGCTCGGCGTCGACGTCATCGAAGGAAAGACGTCCAACGCCAAACGCGAGGAGCTCTTTGGGAAGTTCCGGCGCGGCGAGATCAACACGCTGGTGGTCTCCAAGGTTGCGAACTTTTCCATCGACCTTCCCGAAGCCTCTGTCGCCGTGCAAATCTCCGGCACCTTCGGTTCCCGACAGGAGGAGGCACAGCGCCTGGGGCGTCTCCTGCGCCCGAAGTCCGATGGTGGTGGCGCCGTCTTTTACTCGGTGGTGACTCGCGATACGCTCGATACCGAATACGCAGCTCACCGCCAGCGTTTCCTGGCGGAACAGGGCTACGCCTACCGAATCGTCGACGCAGACGAGTACCTCGGGCCCTCCCTGCCCGGTGATTCCACCGCTAGCTCGGAATCCTAGAAAACTGGATAACTAAAGGACTGCCATGAACTTTCACTTCCCCGTCAACCGCGAGCACACCAACGCCAACAACGAGTACTACCGCGATGCCCGCCGACTGCTCATCTCCTCCGGCATTTTCTCTGCTCTGCTGCTCGTCGGCGCTGTGCTGGTTCTAATAGTTTTCGACCGCACGCCGTTTGTTATCGGCAGCGCGGTTGTGCTTTTCGCCCTCGCGGCTCTCTACGTCGGCGTTACCTTCCAGGTGCGACGCGCAATTAAGGATCCGCAAGAGCTTTACGACGAATCCCCGCTGGTTCCGGCCATGATTGCACGTGTGGATGAGCGGACCATGGTGCTGATGACCCTGGTGGACATGCGTAAAAACCCCTCCGATGGCGAGCCCGTCCCGGCCCTGGCTACACGTACGGTCACCACGATTTCCGGTGTCCCCCGCCGCGTGGGCGCGAAGGTGCCAGCTGTTGCTGTGGCCGGTACACACAAGAGCCGCACCGAGTTCTACGACGAGATCACCCCAGTGCCGCTCGCGTGGTCCACTCCAGACAAGTCAATCATTGCCCAAGCCCAGCGCAATATTCCTGTCAACGATTGGAATGTGCTCGAACGCAACATCGACCGGGTGGAAGAGGTACACGCAACGAAGCGCAACCTCCTGCCGCTGAACTAGTCCGGGGGCTGTTAGCCCCCGACATTTTGGCACTGAACTGTTCTAGACCCGCCCCCGATTTCCCTTAGCAGCGCCCCCTCCGCGGTGCTCACATGCACGGCGAGAGCGCCATTGGGAACTGAAACGGATTGACTAGCTCTTGCCCCATGACTCTTCGTTCTGCCGGTCGATCGCTTCCTTATCGTATTCACCTGCCGGATCCTCTGGCAGCTCACGTTCCGTGTGAGTGGCCTCTAGAATGAACCGCGCCGCGTCCGTAATCTGTTCTCGCTGAACCTTTGGAACCGCAATCTGGTGAGTCGCCAAGAATACCGCCTGAGAGGCCTCTCCCCCTGCCTCCTCAACCTTCTTCAGGTACTCGGTAGCTGGCCGAACGACAGTATCGCGGGAGGCCGCCTGAACGTGGACACGCATGCTTCGCGACGGCTCATGCAATCCCGGTGACACTTCCTTTGCCGAATCATCAGAGGTGCCGAAGAATGCCTGCAACCACACCGCAGGAGCACCACGCAGGTCTAGAGCCGGGGCAACGAGCAACAGAGCAACCGGAGTGTCTTGACTAATCTGGTCCACCGCAGAAACAACGTTGTGGCCGCCTGAAGAGACACCATAGAGAACTATCGGGTTCTGATCACTGATGGGCATTGCACCCAATTTTTGAAGCTGCAACGAATCATCTGCAACAGATGCGACTACCCGCGCGATGTCATTGACGGCCTCAGATACTTTATGCTCTGGCGCGAGACGGTAATCCACATCCACAACAATTGCGCCCGATCGGGCTGCCAGGGCAGCCATATTTGGGCCGAAGGAATTCTCACGCAGACTGCCGTCACCCATCCAGAAAGCGCCGCCGTGTGCAGCAACTACCACAGACCCGGTTGGATCCTGCGGGACAAAAACCCGAACCGGAACGCTAGGACTATCCCCCACCGTCGTATCCGTCACCTCTACCTTGCCGTCGGCATACGCAAGGTATGGCGAAGAGTGGTTGACAGCCGCCCCCAGGACCATCATCGAACCGTGAATAATGGCGTCTGGCATACGAGCGCCGCGGTCATTGACTGACGCACGAGCCTTCTTAATGTCTTCCTCAGAGGCACCCAAGGGGACAACCTCGCTCAAGTAGGAATAGGCCGAGACGTGTTCTTCGAGCCATTCAATAAGCTGTTGTAGCTTACCTTCTTCGGTCGTTACGGGAGTGAAGTTGTCTTGAGCCTCGTCCTCAGAAGAAGCGAGGTTAACCACATCGGAGTTAGGTGTCTGATTAGTCATAGAGACAGTCTGCCACAGAGAGCCAACGAGGATTCACCAAAAGAGGAAACCGAGGATCCGATCGACGCTTAGTTAATTCCGTTTACCTGTGGGTAAAACAAAAGTGGGCCGCAGCACCCAACCCCACACAAGGGGCAAGGCAACCACGACCCACACAATAAACTTTTTATGCCGGCGGCGACCTACTCTCCCACACCCTCCCGAGTGCAGTACCATCGGCGCTGGTGGACTTAGCTTCCGGGTTCGGAATGGGACCGGGCGTGACCCCACCGCTAACACCACCGACAAAAACCAGGCAACAACC
>NZ_JVOW01000025.1:0-1973 GCF_001055995.1 Corynebacterium sp. 239_CJEI
GGTTGTTGCCTGGTTTTTGTCGGTGGTGTTAGCGGTGGGGTCACGCCCGGTCCCATTCCGAACCCGGAAGCTAAGTCCACCAGCGCCGATGGTACTGCACTCGGGAGGGTGTGGGAGAGTAGGTCGCCGCCGGCATAAAAAGTTTATTGTGTGGGTCGTGGTTGCCTTGCCCCTTGTGTGGGGTTGGGTGCTGCGGCCCACTTTTGTTTTACCCACAGGTAAACGGAATTAACTAGCGTTTTAATGCTTATGGTCTCTTTCTGGTTAGGACGGTTTGCCATTAGGTCGGTTTGATCGCGGCGGATATGCAAACCTTTAGTCGACCGGCAGCAAACCTACGAGCAAATCAGAATCAAATACGTCGGTCGTACAACGATTACTGGTGCATACCGGCAACTAGCCAAAGAGCCGATGCAGCACCTCTAGTCATTCCAATGAACGGCTCGGATCAACCATGTTGTTAGAGCCGGTCAAATTTGCTTTGTGCTCAAGACAGGGGTCGACGTGGTTGAGTCAATCAACTAGCAAGCAGCGAGTTTCTCCCATGTCCTTATCTTGGTACGAAACGTAGTGAGGGGGGCAACAGTGTTGATATGTACCCACTTCCACACCGGTCATACTGACGGAGTGGAAGACGCCCACGCTCGCTGCTCAGACTCAAACAGCTCTGCTTCGGCCAGTCAGGGTACCAGTTGGATTACCTCGGCGAGTAGAACCTCGAATCGATTAATCAGATCTCGGGGTGGTACCAGCTCCCAGTGTTGGTAGAAAGACTCGTACAAGCTACCTAGCTAATCGCATTTGAAACTAGGAGCTTCAGTCACCACCTCTTTGTCCGCTTGCTCTTTCCGCTTTCAGCTAAGCAGTAATTCCATCCAGTCCAATAGGTTCGCGATAACCTGCCGGGGCGTGCGGTCTATTCCCTCAATGAGCATTTGCCCACCATCATCGGGAACATCCTCGAACTTGCGGATGAATAGACACCCGCGTTTAGTGGTCTCTGATTCAATCTCGCTTCCGGATTCATATGGCTTCACCACACATTTTCGGTGGAGCACTCTATATCCGAGGTATTCATGCGTATGTTCAAGTGTCCTGGGGTTAGTTCCGCTTTTTACGACCCTGGGTTGATGAAATAGGCAAGGTAGCACTTGGTTTGCGCTTCCCGTGGTGTGGCTAGTCCAGCACTTTGTGTATCCGCATAATTCTTTACCAATGCATCGTCCGCAAAGTGGCAAGTTCGATTTCCGCTTCTATGTTCACGAGTCTTGCGTATGAATGAGTTTTGTCTTGTAGAGAGTGTCGACTCCCTCAGTTGGAGCGTCGTGTTAAGAATCGTGGAACGTGGTGATGCTCGGACGGATTCCAGGACCGAGGTAGGAACTAGATCCAGCACGCTTCACTTACTGCCTCGCGCGTGTTGTTGTTAGATTGCTTATGGCTGTTAATGTGCTGATGCGCGTTACAAAATGCTCCGTGACCTGCGGGTTCGCTTTATGTGTGAAGTGTGTGTAATGTATCCGGGGTCAGCGCGACAGGGCGATGTGATTGCTTGTTGTGGTGATGTGGGGGAGAGTTTACTTTGTATTCACGGTCGGTTTGACTTGTGTTTGCAGTGAAGGTAGAGTCTTCTTCTGCTGCTCACGTGGTGGTTGCCCTGGTTGGGGTGGTTGTCTTCGTGGGTGTGTGTTGTGTGAGAACTCAATAGTGTGCCGATGTACTAACTAATACTTTTTTGGGAAAGTGCTTGTTTGGTTGTCGTTTGCGTGTGTGTTGCCGGTGGGTGCCGGGGGCCTTTGTTTGTTTTGGGTCCTTTTGTGCTTGCGGGTGATGGATTGCGTGGCGGCGCCTTTGTTTGGGTGCTTTTCGCGTGGTTTTTTCATTTGTGGGAAAGATCATGGTTGTTCTCTTCTTTTTTGGCCTCGTCGGTTCGAAGGGGAGAACGTTTTATTTTTGGATAACGGCCAGGCCGC
>NZ_JVOW01000026.1:0-140378 GCF_001055995.1 Corynebacterium sp. 239_CJEI
TCCGGCTTGTCGCGCCCACCGCCTGACAGTTGGTGAGGGTATCCCTAACTCACGTCCAACCGCGCTTGCTGATGCCCCGTTGGCAATGTGTTGAAGCGCAATNGGTTTGATGGCACTGTATTTCGTTCGGCGGGTTTGCTTCACTACTTCTCCTGGTCGAAAGTGGTGATGCATTCACCGCCTGAACCTACCGCACAAATTTTGCCACGAAAGTGTCATAAACCTAGTCAGTAAGTGCACGCAGCCGCTTTGGTGGATGCACCACCGAAAACGCCCACAACACATACGCCCCAGACACCGCAGCCGCAAAAGCAGACGCCCCCTTCCCGGCACCGAAAATACCGGGGAGGGGGCGTCGCTGTGATCGTCGTAAAGCGAAGGCCTACTTCGGAGTCACGCCCAAGCCGAGCGACTTGCCTGCGAGCGACTCGCGACGAACAACCAGCTTGCCAGCGATAGCGTTCAGGGCCTCGCCCGCGCCCGAATCCGGCTTGGACAGGACAATCGGAGTGCCCTTGTCGCCGCCTTCGCGGAGCTCGGTGTCCAGCGGTACCTGGCCGAGCAGCTCGACCTTTCCGCCGGTGATCTGGGTAAGACGACGGGCAACGGTCTCGCCGCCGCCTGTGCCGAAGACCTCCATCTTGGAGCCGTCGGGCATTTCCATCCAGCTCATGTTCTCGATGACACCGGCGATGCGCTGGCGGGTCTGCAGCGAAATGGTGCCGGCGCGCTCTGCGACCTCGGCGGCGGCCATCTGCGGGGTAGTAACAATCAGCAGCTCAGCGTTCGGCACGAGCTGCGCCACGGAGATGGCGATGTCGCCGGTTCCCGGGGGCAGGTCGAAAAGCAGGACGTCCAGGTCGCCCCAGAACACGTCTGCGAGGAACTGCTGGATAGCGCGGTGCAGCATTGGCCCACGCCAGACAACCGGTGCGTTGTCGTCGACGAAGTGTCCGATAGAAATCAGTGACACGCCGTGCGCCTGCGGAGGCATGATCATGTCGTCGACCTGGTGCGGCTTTTCCTCGGAGCCCATCATGTGCGGAATGGAGTGTCCGTAGACGTCGGCATCGAGGACACCGACAGACAGACCCTTCGCGGCCAGCGCGGCGGCGAGGTTCACGGTCACGGAGGACTTACCAACGCCACCCTTACCGGAGGCGACGGCGAACACGCGGGTGCGGGAGTCCGGCTGGGCGAATGGGATCACCGGCTCGGAGGCGGTGCCGCGGACGGCGTTGCGGAACTCGCGGCGCTGCTCGTCATTCATCACATCGGTGGTGACGGTGACGTTGCCAACGCCCTCGATACCGTTCAGCGCCTCTTCGGTGCGCTCGATGATGGTGTTTTTCATGGGGCAACCGGCGATGGTGAGGTAAATCTCCACGGCCACGTCATTGTTGTCCGCCACCGAGATGGACTTGACCATGCCAATCTCGGTAATCGGGCGACGTACCTCAGGATCTTCGACCTGCGCCAGGGCGGTGCGAACTTCAGCTTCAGTAATCGTAGACATTATGTAGTGAATCTTATCGTGAGACCCCGCAAGACAAAGAACTACTGACAAAATCAGTAGTTTGCCGCTTTACGACGGTCACAGCGACCAACCCTTCCGGCAAGAGCGGTGGCGGTGGAATGGGCGGCGGACCAGTCGGTGGAACAATTGCCAATCGTCTGACGTTGTCCTTGATAGAACGCCTTTTGGCGATAGTTTTAGCAATATTTTCAGCAACTGAGTCACCTTTTACTGTGACAACAACTGCAAGGGAACGGTGAGAGTACCGATGGCAAATGGGGAAGCGGGCAGCGGTTGGGGGAGCGGCCGGGAACAGAGCATGAAGTCCCGGTTGCCTCAGCGCCAGGTACCCGAGGGGTGGCCGGTGGGCAGTTTCACCAACTACTCCGACGCGCAGGCGGCGGTGGATTCGCTCAGTGATCGCGATGAGTTCCCGGTTTCCGACCTCACCATCGTCGGTGTTGACCTGATGCAGGTGGAGCGCGTGGTTGGCAGGCTGACCTGGCCGAAGGTGCTCGGCGGCGGCGCGCTGTACGGGCTGTGGATGGGCCTGTTCTTCGGCCTGATTCTGGGGCTTTTCCAGGAGGATTGGGTTAGTCCGCTGATTGTTGGCCTCGGTATGGGCGCCATCTTCGGCATCGTGCTGGCCGCAGTTCCGTACGCAATGCAAAACGGCAAGCGGGATTTCTCGAGCACAACGGAGATTGTTGCCCGTCGCTACGACGTCCTGTGCAATCCCCGCAATGCCGAGCGGGCCCGTGACCTGTTGGCGCAGCGGGCGCTCGGTGGGAATCGCGGGTAGGTTGCTGTATCCGTCGTAAAGCGATGCCTGCCAGAAGCAGTACCTACAGCCACTTGTTGCGGCGCAGGACCCACACCAAAAACGCCACGATGGCAAACATGATGGCGAGGACGATGAAGTAGCCGTACTCCCAGTGCAGCTCGGGCATGTGGTCAAAGTTCATGCCGTAGATGCCGGCCAGGGCGGTCGGGACGGCGAGAATAGCCGCGTACGCCGAGATGGTACGCATATCCTGGTTCTGCTGCAGCTGGATTTTCACGGCGGCGGCGTCGATGAGGGCGGAGAGTCGTTCGTCGAGTCCGGAGACGAGGTCCGCGGCGGCGAGCTGGTGGTCGAGAACATCGGAAAGATAACGGCTGACGTCCTTAGGCATGATGTCTTCCCGCAGATTCATCAGGGAGCGCAGTGCCGGTGTCAGCGGATCGATCGCGTGGCGCATTTCCAGAATCTCTCGTTTGAGGATGTAAATGTCCTCAATATCCGAATCCAAGTTCGGCTCGAAGACTTCGTCTTCCATGATCTCCACGCGATCTTCCAGCTGCATCGCGATGCGCAGGTACGCATCGACGAGATTGTCCGTCAGCGCCCACAGCACGCCCGCGGGGCCGTAGTCGATGGCGTCGGTGGTGTTCTCCACGCGTGCGCTAATGCGCTGCATATCCGAGCTCGGCATGCCCATGCGAATGGTGATGACGTACTCCGGGCCGATAACAATCATCAGCTGGCCGGAGCGAATAATCTCATTTTCGTCATCCGCGAGGCCTTCCGGGGAGTAATGAATCGAGCGAATTACAAAAACCACGTGATCATCGTGGATCTCAATCTTGGGACGCTGGCGGTTAGTCAGTGCGTCCTCCACCGTCAGCTCATCCAGCCCGTAAAGCTCGGCGATGGCGTCCATCTGTGTCGCGTTGGGACGCGACAATGACAGCCACGTGAAGCCCTCGCCAAAATTCCGTACCTCGGACAGCCCGGAGAAGTGGTCGTAGGTGCCGGGCAACCGCTTGCCGCCGATGTAGACGCCGCAATCGCGCAGGGCATCGCGCACCGCCCTCGACTGTCCTGTTCCTGTGCTTGACGACGAGCCGTTGGTGCGCGTCACCTTCGAGACAGCCGACTTCGCTGCGGATTTAGCCGCATTCGTCGCCCGAGCGGTTTTACCGGGTTTTGCTGTGGCCGACGGTTTTGGGCTTTGACTGGCCGAGCTAGTTCGCGGATTGCGAGCCTTCGCCGAAGCGCTGATGTTGCGGCTTTTCTCTTCGCCCATTCTGGGTGACCTCACAATCCGTTCGTAGGTTACGCTGGTGTCGATGATTGATTCTAGACGTGCGAACGCCGGGTTCCACTTTCGCATCCGCTCAATGGGGTGCAAGGGTAGCTCCACGGCTACTGCGTGCACTTTTACCGCCCTGGCGTTGGTCACTGGGGCGACGGGGTTCGGTCTTGCCGCATGTTCTGATTTGGATCCGCAGATGCCCGTTCCTCCTGAGCAGGAGGCGGTAGTGACTGTCGGGGCAGACCTACGCAACCCTGAGCAAGCAGCTCTTGCGTACGTGTATGCGCAGAGCTTTGAGAGGATAGGTCGGCAAGCGGAGGTCGTTGGCATTCGCAATGCTGACGACCGGTTGCGGGCCGTACGCAATGAAGCGGTCCTGGTCTCCTTCGGATGCACAGGTGAGCTACTCGGCCTGAGCGACCCTGCGTCGGCGGCTTCACTGGCGGAGGAATACGCGGACGACTCCACCCCGGACAAGCAGTTCAGCGGCGAGTGGCGCGACCGTGTGTACGACGCATTTTCGCGGTCGCTGCCGGGCGAAGTAATGGCCACCGACGCGGGCATGGCACAGGGCTGCGCAGATGTGTCAGCTGACAATGCCGGGGCTGACTTGCCGCAATGGCTTGTGCCTTTCTACGTCAAGCCAGCGCTGGACCGAGATGATCGAGTCCGCGTGCTCAATGAAATTGCGGGTTCGCTGAGCACTGAGGACTTAAAGCTGATGACCCGGGCTGTGGCTGGTGGCGCCAGCCCTGAGTTGGTCGCTCAAGAGTGGCTGGACAAGGCGTAGTCGGGGTGGCGGGGGCTAGTTGTGGCGGTATCGGACGTGTATCTGCTGTTGGCTGCCGCCAAGTTTGTTGATTAACCCATGAATGCGGGCTGCAAATGTGAAACTGTGCGAGTTTATGACACTTTCATGCCATTTTTCGGGACATTTTTGTCATAAACGTAGTCAGTAACTCGCATTGAGGACTAAGTAGTAAATGGTGCCGACCCGGTGGCACGCCGACCGGACACGCTTTTTGACTATTCGCCCTTGATGCCTGGCAACGATCGCCCAAGCAACAGGAAAGGGGCTCCAACCGTTCGGTTGGAGCCCCTTAGCGTTTACACGCCAACTGGCGAAGACCAGTCAATGAGACCTACTTGAGAGCCTCTTCCAGCAGAGCCTTCTCCTCAATCTGGTGGACCTTAGCCACACCAGTTGCGGTGGAGGACTGTGCACGGCGGGAAACGCGGGTCAGCTTCGGCATATCCGGCAGAACCTCTGGGAGGTTCAGTGCCAGGAACGGCCATGGACCCTGGTTAGCCGGCTCGTCCTGAACCCAGCGGACTTCCTCAAGATCCGGGTAGGACTCGAAGATGTCGCGGAGGCGGTTGTGCGGCAGCGGGTGCAGCATCTCCAGGCGAGCGATTGCAAGATCGTCGCGCTTGTCCTTCTTACGCTTCTTCTCCAGCTCCCAGTAGATCTTGCCGGAGCAGAGCAGCAGGGTCTTGATGCCGGACTTGTCCTTGGACTCGAAGTTCGGGTCATCGATGACCGAGCGGAACTTGTTCGGGTTGGTGAAGTCCTCGACAGCAGACGCTGCCATCTTGTTGCGCAGCATCGACTTCGGCGAGAACACAACCAGCGGACGGTGCAGGTCGGACAGGACGTGGCGACGCAGCAGGTGGAAGTAGTTAGCCGGCTCGGACGGCTGAGCAACGGTGTAGGAGCCCTCGGCTGCGAGCTGCAGGAAGCGCTCGATACGTGCCGAAGAGTGGTCCGGGCCCATGCCCTCGTAGCCGTGCGGTAGCAGCAGAATCAGCTTGGAGGTCTGACCCCACTTGGCCTCGCCGGAGGAAACGTACTGGTCAATGGTGGTCTGAGCGCCGTTGGCGAAGTCACCGAACTGTGCTTCCCAGAACACTGCTGCGTCCGGGTTACCCAGGGTGTAGCCGTACTCGAAGCCCATGCCTGCGTACTCGGTCAGAGCCGAGTTGTAGATCATGAAGCGACCACCGTTCTTGGACTTACCGTAGGCGTCGATCGGGTTGTATTCCGAACCGTCCTCGGAGTCAATCAGAACTGCATGGCGAGAGGTAAAGGTACCGCGGCGGACATCCTCACCTGCGAAGCGGACGTCGATGCCAGCACCGGTGAAGGAGCCGATTGCCAGCAGCTCGGCCATACCCCAGTCGATGCCACCTTCCTGAGTCATCTCCGCGCGCTTCTTAGCGACCGGCGCAACACGCGGGTGAATCTTGAAGCCCTCAGGGAGGTTGACGTAGGACTGACCAATCTCGACGATTTCAGCCTTGTCGATGCCGGTCTTGAGACCGTGCGGCAGCGGCTGAGAACCGGCGATACCGGTCTGCTCGCCCGGCTTTGCGTCCTGAGCTGCGCGAACCTCGTTGAAGACCGCTTCCATCTGGTCGTGGAAGTCTCGGCGTACTGCTTCGTACTCTTCCTCGGAGATGTCACCGCGACCGATGAGGTCCTCGGTGTACTGAGCACGAACGCTTTCCTTCTCGTCGATGATCTTGTACATCAGCGGCTGAGTCATGGACGGGTCATCGGCCTCGTTGTGGCCGCGCTTGCGGTAGCAGACCAGGTCGATGAAGACGTCCTTGCCGTAGCGGTTACGGTACTCAACAGCCAGCTGGCCGACCCAGACGACAGCCTCCGGGTCGTCACCGTTGACGTGGAAGACCGGGCAGCCGTATGCCTTGGCGATGTCGGTTGCGTAGTAGGAGGAACGACCGGAGTCCGGCGAAGTGGTGAAGCCAATCTGATTGTTCACCACGATGTGGACGGTACCGCCGACCTTGTAACCACGCAGGGACATGAGGTTCAGGGTCTCCTGGACAATGCCCAGGCCGGCGAAGGATGCGTCACCGTGCAGCAGCAGCGGCATGACGGAGTAGCCCTCTTCGCCCTTGTTGATCTTGTCCTGGCGTGCACGAGCAAGACCCTCAACGACCGGGTTGACGGCCTCGAGGTGGGACGGGTTCGCAGTCAGGGTGACGTCAATCTCGCCCTCGCCGAACATCTGGATGTGACGGCCAGTAGTACCCAGGTGGTACTTGACGTCACCAGAACCGCCGACCTGTGCCGGGTCGATGTTGCCTTCGAACTCGGTGAAGATCTGGCGCAGTGGCTTGCCGACGATGTTTGCGAGCACATTCAGTCGACCGCGGTGTGGCATACCGATGACGACCTCATCCAGGCCAGCACCAGCAGCGGTGTCAATGGCGGAGTCCATCAGCGGAATCAGCGACTCTGCGCCCTCAAGGGAGAAGCGCTTCTGGCCGACGTACTTGGTCTGCAGGAAGTTCTCGAATGCCTCAGCGGCGTTCAGCTTCTGCAGAATGTACTTCTGCTCAGCGTGGGACGGCTTTGGCTGGCCGCCCTCAATGCGCTCTTCCAGCCACTCGCGCTCTTCGCGGTCGAGGATGTGAGCGTACTCGGAACCGACCTTGAGGCAGTATGCGTTCTGCAGGCGCGAGAGAACTTCGCGCAGCGTCATCGTCTCCTTGCCGCCGAAACCACCGACGTTGAAGGTACGGTCCAGATCCCACAGGGTCAGACCGTGCTCCTCAATATCGAGGTCAGCGTGGTTCGGAGCGGAATCATTCGGCTGGTCAGAACGCAGCGGGTCGATATCAGCCAGCAAGTGACCGCGGGAGCGGTAGGCCTCAATCAGACGCATAACGCGGGTGTTCTTGTCGATACCCGTGTTCGGCAGATCCTGTGCCCAACGGATTGGGGTGTAGGGGACGCGCATGGTCTGGAAGATGTGGTCCCAGAACTTGTCGTCGACGAGCAGGTTGCTCATCGTGCGCAGGAACTCACCGGACTCTGCACCCTGGATAATGCGGTGATCGTAAGTAGAGGTGATGGTCACCAGCTTGCCGATGCCCATCTCTGCCAGACGGTCCGCGGAAGCACCGGCGAACTCAGCCGGGTAATCCATGGAGCCGACACCGATAATCGCGCCCTGCCCCTTGGTAAGGCGCGGGACGGAGTGGCGAGTACCGATACCGCCCGGGTTGGTCAGGGAAATGGTGACGCCCTGGAAGTCCTTACCGGTCAGCTTGCCGTGGCGAGCACGAACGACGATGTCCTCGTAGGCGTCGACGAACTGCTTGAAGGTCAGGGTTTCACACTCGCGGATAGCAGCAACTACGAGCGAACGAGAGCCGTCCTTAGCTGGCATATCAATGGCCAGGCCGAGGTTAATGTGCTCCGGGGTAACCAGAACTGGCTTGCCGTCAACCACCTTGTAGTTGTTGTTCATGTCCGGGTGGAGCATGACAGCCTTCACCATGGCGTAACCAATGATGTGGGTGAAGGAGATCTTGCCGCCGCGGGCGCGTGCCAGATGATTGTTAACCAGGGTGCGGTTTTCAAACATCAGACGTGCCGGCATATCGCGAACCGACGTAGCGGTCGGCATCTCCAGGGAGACATCCATGTTCTTAGCGATAGCCCGTGCGACGCCCTTCAGAGGCTCCTCGCCGGATTCAACAGCCGAAACCTTGGCTGCTGCATCCATTGGGGACTTCTTTGGCTTCGGGGACGCCGGCTTGTTCGGGGTCTTAGTGGGTTCGACTCCCTTGGATTCACGACGTCCGGTTGCCTTAGCTTCCTCCTTCGTGGCTGCTGCTGGCTTTGCCATATTGGAAAGGTCCTCGCCCTTTTGGGACGGGGTGTGGGTTGCGAAGAATTCGCGCCATTCCTGACCCACAGATTGTGGATCCTTCTGGAATTGCTGGTACATCTCGTCGACCAGCCATTCGTTCTGGCCGAAGCTCATGTCGCTGCTCACGGCAGGTACTCGCCTCTTTTCGTCTTAGTTTTACTAACTCACGTTTATTCTAATTAGCGCAAGTGTCAAAGTGTCATTCAAGGATAACGAAAATTCTGAATTACTACACCGTCGCGCTCCCCATATGGTACTTGCTCCAAAGCTCTGCGTATTGGCCACCCGCCGCTAGGAGCTCGTCATGGGAGCCGTCCTCGACAATACGCCCGTGGTCAAGTACCAAAATCCGGTTGGCCCGAGCCGCTGTAGCCAGGCGGTGGGCCACAATAATTGCCGAGCGTTGACGCGACGCACGGTCAGTGGCTTCAAGGATTGCCGACTCTGTTGCAGGGTCGAGTGTCGCGGTGGCTTCGTCGAGAAGCAGCAGTTCAGGACGCATCATTTCGGCACGAGCGAGTGCGATGAGCTGACGCTGTCCGGAGGAGAGCCCTCGGCCATCTGGGCCGACGGGGTGGTGGAAGCCACCGGGCAGGCTGGCAATGGTGCTGAGGGCACCGACGTTTTTCGCGGCCTGCTGAATTTCAGCATGACTGCTGTCCGGTAGACCGTAGGAAATATTTGTTGCTACTGTCCCCGAAAACAGGTGTGATTCTTGGGGGACATAGCCGAGGGTGCGTCGCCAATCGTTAAGAGGGAAGTCGCGGATGTCAGTTTCGGAGGCTCGCACCACACCGTCAACTGGATCGTAGAACCGAGCAAACAACTTAATGATTGTTGATTTTCCGGCGCCGGTGGATCCGACAATTGCGACTGTTTCTCCGGCAGGAATCTGCAAATCGAGAGCATCGAGAACCTGCGGGCGTTCGTGCTCAGAGTCGGCGGCGGGGTAGGAGAAAGTTACCTTGTCTAAGCGCAGGTCGCCAGCAGCTGCGCGGGACGCGCCGTCAGTAGTACCGTGATCTGGCATGGGGGCGGTCTGTAGGAGGTCATCAATGCGATTGAGGCCGACCTTCGCCTGCTGGTAGCCGTCGAAAACATGGGACAGCTGCTGAATCGGGCCAAAGAGCATTCCTAGGTACAGCGTGAAGGCGACGAGTACGCCGGGTGTCGTGGTTCCCGAAGCAACCTGTTGGGCACCGACAGCCAATACCGCGGCTGTTGCCAACTCAGAGACGAAGTTGATGCCGGGGAAGAATAGAGCCACGGCCAGCTGTGCTCTCTGACGAATTGCGCGGTACTTGTTGGATTCCTCGGCAAAGGAAGATTCGATATCGGCGACGCGGTGGTACATCTGAATCTCGCGAAGCCCACCAATAGTCTCCTGAAAATCAGCGTTGACCAAGGAGAGCTGCTCTCGCGCAGCCTTGTATAGGCGCGAGGAGATCCGGCGGAATACCAGAGTGGACACCACAATGATGGGAAGCGATGCCAACGCCACCGCGGCGAGTGACACCTGTGTGGCAAGCAACAGCGCCGTGACACCGAGCAGAGTAAACGCGGCGATTGCCCCCTCTGCCAGTCCCGTTTGCAGGAAAGAGGAGAGCGCATCGATGTCGGTTGTCATCCTCGTCATGATGGCGCCCGAGCGATTGGCCTCGAAGTAGTTAATGCCAAGCGACTGCAGGTGACGGTAGCAGCGCACACGCAGGGCATAGAGCAGCCGCTCACCAGTGCGCGCAGTAATAACAGCATTTGTGGCTACGGCAAGCCAACTGATGAGGACCGTCGCCAAGCCACCTGCGGCGCAGGCCCACAGCACGGCCTCATTGTGCTCACTGATGCCGTGGTCAATGGCGTAGCGCACGAGCATGGGGAACGCCAGATCGGCAACGGCAATGAGGGCGAGCAGCGCGATGACACTTATAAATAGGCCGCGGACATAGGAGAGCAGCCGGCGTAGAGAAAAAAGCTCGGAGTTGTCGAGTGCCGCAGCGGGCACACGCGGTTTTTCGGTAGCGGGTGGGAGGTTTCGCACACGCTCGAGAAGCTCAGGCGTCGCAGGAGCATTGGCGAGAGCCGCCCCCATGCCACCACGACCGCCGCCGCGGCCACCTGGACCGCCTCCGGCTCGGCCAACCCCGCGGCTCATTTGAGAAGTGGCACCTCCGGGAAGCCGCGCAGCGGTGTCTGGCGTGGAGTTGTCGGAGGTTGGCGCGGTTTCGTCGGGCCAGAGTTCCTCGGGGCTGGGGTCCTCACTGCCAATGGGGTCGAGAACGAGGTTTTCGATTTCGGGGTAGGCGTTCTGGTCGATGTCCATCAGCTCGGTGAAGCGCGGATGAGAAGCAATCAGTTCGGCCTTGGTGCCAATGCCAGTGATGGCACCGTCTTCGAAAATGGCGATGTGGTCCGCCTGCTCGAGAGTGGAAGATCGATGCGCCACGATGACGATAGTCGTATCCGCCAGCTGTGAGGTCAGCGCGCTGAAGATTTCCAACTCTGTCGCGGCATCGATTGCTGAGGTCGCGTCATCGAGAACCAAAACCCGAGGACGGGCGAGGAATGCCCGTGCTAACGCCACGCGTTGAGCTTGTCCGCCGGAGAGATTATGCCCGCGCTCACCGATGGCTGTGTCCCACCCCTGAGGCAGGTCGTCGACGAAGTTGACCTGGGCGGCGGTCGCTGCGGCGTTAATCTCTTCCTGGGACGCCGCGGGATTGGCGAATGCGATGTTCTCACGCAACGTGCCCGCAAATAGATAAGGAGTGTCCGGAACGACAGTAATAGCGTCATACACATCGCTGGAGAGAATGCGCGCCGTATCTGTGGATGTGCCGTGGCTGGGCGCATCGATAGTGATGGTTCCCGAATCCGGCAGATAGTGACGGCCGAGTAACTCCGTGGCGATAGTCTTTCCGGACCCCGGTGGGCCAATCAACGCTAAGGTCGCCCCTGGCGCGACGGAGAATGAGACATCGTCGATAAGCGTGCGTCCGCCACGGCTGTGGGTGACGTGGTTGAAGCTGATGCCAACGGGGCCGTCGGGGAGAGGAAGCGCGTCGGTGGGTTCGGGGTTGTCTGGTCGGGCGTCGATGACATCGGAAATGCGGTCGATGCTTGCCGACGTCAGATGTATCGAGATGACCATGTTGGAGACCAGACGCGACAGGGCAGTCAGGCTGGTGAGATACGTGGCAAAAGCTACGAACGTGCCTAGGGTGATGTGTCCGTTAATCGCGAGCCAGCCACCGACCGCGATATTTCCGACGAGGGACAGTTGCGGCAACGACTGCAGCGCCGGTTGGAATCGAGCGCTGAGTTTTGCCGCTCGCAGGCGTAGGGAATAGAGCAGCGACGAGTTACGCTCCATCTTCGCAACTTCGTTGTCACCCTGCGCAAACGCCTTGACAACGCGGATGCCGGAAACGGTTTCCTCGACTTGTCCGGCGATCTCGCCTGCTTGCTGTTGGGCAGCCCAGGTTGCGGCATGGAGTTTGTCACGCGAATTCACCGCAATGTAGACAATCGCTGGCACGACGGCGAGGCCGACCAGTGTCAGGGGCAGCGAGAGGGCGAGCATGATGCCGATTGTGATGAACAGCTTGACGACGGATCCCAGCGTCAACGGCAACATCGCCAGTAGTCCGGACACTGCCTGGAGGTCAGAAATTGACCGTGACACAACCTGGCCGGTGTTGACTCGGTCTTGTGCTGGACCATCGAGGTTTTGTAGGGAGCGAAGGATCTTTAGTCGCAGGTCGTGCTGAACATCAATGGAGAGTTTGCCGGAGAAGAATCTGCGCCCCATCTGGGCGACGAAGCGTACTAACGCGATGGTCAGAAATACAGAAATGACTGCCTGCAGGGGAGTTAGGGAAGGCAGTAGGCGTGCGGGGACACCGCCATCGGAAGTGCCCGTTGCCACATCAATGGCATCTCTAGTGAGAAGTGGAAGTACGGACTCCAGCCCGACAACGATTAGCGCTGCGACAACGACACCATAGAGCGGTAGTGGCCTGTGAAGAGACTGTTTCCACAAGAACTTCATGGGAGAGGTTCTGAGGGGTTTGCTCTGGGCCATGGTGGGTACCGCTCTTCCATTGAAAAACGTCGCTGAAGGGTAAGTCGCTGAAGGGTAATCGGGTAAGAGGAACTACTTATTCTTCTTTTTCTTCGGCCACTTCAGCGCCGAGGGGATAGAGAACCTCGATGACCTTGAGCCCTTCTTCGAGTCCTCAGAGGTGTTGGATTTAGCCGGTAGCTTTCGTTCAAAGTCCGACCAATCCTGGGGAAGCGGGCCCAGAGATGCGCGAGTGGAGCTGATAAGAATGCCACCGAGCTTGCGATTGGCGGAGGCCCCAACCACGGCGCCAATTCCAAATGGCAAAATCTTACCGATGATGGCCAGACGAGCGTTCTTCATCAAGCGCTTGCGTGCCTCGCGAATCAGCAGGCGGTTTGCTGCACCCAGCTGCGGAACACCAAGCCGTGGCAGTAGAGAATTCACGGAAGTTTTGGTCTGCTTCCGCAGCGATTCCTCGCCAAGCAGAGAGGCCATAATAGCTGTCCCCTCAGAACCACTCATGGCCGCAAGAATCAGCGTGCGACGGCGTTGCGGATCGGTGATGTCAATATTGCGCAGGGTTGCTGAGGCCAGTGTGTACCAGGCTGATGCTTCCAGAAACAGCAGCGATTCACCGGTAACCGCAGCCAAGCCCGTGATCATGCCGACGCCGGGAAGAACCGCACTGCCGCCGGCGGCACCACCGGTTCCGGTGACCAGGTTGAGGTAGTGGGAATCAATACGTTCCTGTACCTGCGCCGGAGTTTCATCTTTTTTTCGCTTGTGTAGGGAACTGACGTACCCGGTGATGGCAGACGACTGCCAGCTCATGGTCTTATCCAGGGTTTGGATAAGAAGGGTTCCCAGTTTTCCGGCATCACGTTCGATCGCTTCGGGGGTTGAGTTCACCGCATCAGTTACTGTGCGAGTTGAATCCTTCTTCGTCTTTTGGAACAAAGTAGTAGACCTCCTAAACGGGTCCGTTGAGAGCCATATGCCCATATAAACACTACTGAGCTGTGGGGAAATTCCGTAGTCGGTGGAAAAATAGACAGGTGTACGGCGATTAACACAGTCGATAGAAGGATGAGACTGGTGAACGATGTCACGCGGGGTGCCGCATTGCCTCCCGAGTACTCCCAGCTTTTGGCGGACTTTCCTCGGTTTTCCGCAGATGTCACGCCTCACGACGGCGCTGCGGAGTGGCACCTTTCTACCGAAGCTGTAGCCGCCGGAATTGAGGCTGGGAGAAAGCTGTTTCCCATGCCCGAGGTTGAGGTGGATACCCGTTTCCAGGCCCAGTTGTGGTGGTGGTCCATGTGCGGAGCATTGGTAGGGCCATCGCTGGCATGCGTGTTGGTGTCCGATCGAGTTCCAGTGTGGCAGTGGTCTTCTTGGCTCACATTTCTTCGAGATGACTATTGGGTTGGGTTCCAAGCTCAACAGTTTGAAAGCATTTCCGCTGAGGATGCGGATGAGCTGAAGGATTCCGGCGAAGCACTGGCTCATTTCTTGGAGCCGTTGGCTCAGGTTGTTGGAGAAGTCGGGGAAATCAAGCCTGCCCCTCTTTGGGCCGTGGCTGCCGATGCCGTAGCTAACGCCGCAATATCCGCCGGTAATGAGCTGATGGAGCCCTGGCGTGGAGCGCTTATTGGCAAACATGTCGTTGAGGGAATACAGCGAGTACATCGGGTCCCTCTTCCTCGTTTCATGGATTCCTGCGGAGGCGAGGTGCGCCCCTGGGATGAAGCCGCTGCTGAATCGGGAGAAGAACCGGACTTCGATGTAGTTACTCACCTGGAGAGAGCTACTTGCTGCATGATTTATCACAGCCCAGATGCCGATCTGTGTGTCTCCTGTCCAAAACGTTCTCGTGAGGAACGCCATCAACTCTGGGCACGCTACTGAGCGCTCTGTTTTCGAGAATCGACAGCTGGCGGCCTGCCCCTCAACCGACCGCGTTGGCGGCTTTGCAGCAGCACGCACGCTGCCGGCGCGATCTTTCCCAGCAATTGCCGGGGGCATGAGGCACCCCATGATTGCGCGTTTGTCGCTACGATTGGCTGCGGGTAGAGGCCAATTATCTTTCAAGGGAGGATTCCACCCATGAGCTTTTTCGAGCAGATTGCTGCGGCACTGGACCGCGAGGGCATTGAAAGCCGTGTCAACGATGACACCCTCTTCGTCCCCATTACCTCTGACCTGGAGGTTCAGTTCGTCACCATTGATGAGGACATCCCGGCTGCCGAAGTTTACGTAGCCGCTGCCGATGTGGATGATGAGGACGACGAGTTCGAAGCTGTTCTGGTCTCCGCTGTATTCTCCGTCGAAGACGCCGTCGCGGCAGTCGCCCACCATGTAGCTACTGACCAGGTTGTTGGCCTGCTGCGCACTCTGCTCGATGGTGATGATGACCGCATTGCTGACCTGGAGTTTGAACAGGACCCCGAAGAGGCAACCTTGGTCACCTCCGAAGTTGGTACCTCCTCGTTGGTCCAGGTTTTGGTAACTGCCCACAACAACGAGCCCAGCGCACACGTCCGCTTCATCTCTCAGGACGCGAACTTGGACGACATTGTCGACCAGGCCATCGCAGAGTTCTGGGACTCGGACACCGAAACGGTTCTCACCGATGATGACCGTCGCAAGATGTTCGCTGACCTCTACTCTGACATCCAGACCTTGCGCAATGAGGTTCTGACGCTGGGCACCTTCAAGGACTTTGACAAGCTGATGGATGTCCTTGCGCTCGTGGTAGACCGCGCAGAGGAATGGGAAGATCAGCTGGCACCCGTCGATGACGGGTACGCGGAGTATATCTACTCTGATCACGTTGCCTCCTTGGACGGGGATGATGACGATGACGACGATGATGACCTCTATGACGATGGCGACTATGACGACGAGGACGACGAAGAAGGCGACGACAGCGAGTAGCTGTACTGTGGCAGCACTGGGACCAGTACTAAGCCGCTGATGGGCGAGAAGAAAAGAGCTCGTTAGGACACGGCAGTGGCCGCGCGTCCCTGGTGCCAATCCAGCTATAACGGCGCCCGGGGAGTGCGAGGTCAGTGCCGTTTTCGTGTATCTTGCTGCAGTCCTGCGCACGATGGAGTGCCTCAGCCACAGCCCGAGTACGTCGGCGGTTTTCTTCCCGCGTCCGATTCGAACCGCCAATTCCGCGGAGGACTACCTCCGATGAGGATTCCACCTTGACGGAAACGGAGTACATGAACATGGGCACATCCTTCAGGATGAAGTATTCCGCGTGCACGTCGGCAAGCTGGGAGACCAGTGCGCGAGGAAGCGCTATCCGTGACGCGCGGACGGTGACCACAGGCCCGTCGGGAAGCGAGAAGGTGTGATCTAGCGCGCCGGGCGAATGCCTACGGCCGATGGTGGGGTGGCAGAGGATTGTGCGGATGAGGTCGAGGTCTTCGAAACATTCTGCACGGTAGGTAGCGGAAAGTGGGGGAAGAGCTAGGCGGCGATGAATGGGAAACTCGTCTGCTGTGTTCATGGCTCACAAGTTATCGAACACCCCGGACTCACATTTTCGAACATATAGAACTAATGTTCGAGATATGTTTAGCATCAATTGGCTACCCAAGTGGGGGTAGTCAATTGGCTAGGTGCCTGGTGTTATTGCAGGGACATGTGGGGTTGTGGAAACGATTCGATAACGACTTTTGTAAAAGTCCAAGAGTCTGAGAAAACGCTATTTCTGGGGGTGGGGTGGTGGATTAGTGTGGGGGATGGTCCTAAAGGAAAACTAAAAATTTGAAAGATTCGTCTCAATGAAGCACGCAAGAAGTCGAATGGCGGTATCGGCTTTCGCAGCACTTTTGTCCTTGGCAGCCCCGGTCGCGGCACATGCTGTCGTGGTTGGTCCGGGTGACCCGATTCGAACTCCCATGGAGGGAAGTCCGTGGGATGGGTATCGAAATATCAACTCGCCGATGTGTTCGGCGGGTGTTCCGGGAACGGTGACGGACCGCAATGGGGAAAAGCATCGGGTCATGTTGACCGCAGGGCACTGCGTGAATGATGCTCCGGATGTGGGGCTGCCAATCGTCACTGGTGAGGTGTATGTGCCGACCACCGAAGGCGATAAGCGCATTGGTACGACAGGTGCTCACCGTTGGGAAGTGCCGCAGGAAGATGCCGGACTGGAGTCGTTGCCGGCGGCCTTTAATGGCGCGGACTATGGGGTAATCAACCTTGATCCGGACGTAGAAACTACCGGCGCAAGTTACTCCATCGATGAAAATGGTCAGAGCTACGGGGAGCCTGTAGCGATGACTGGCATTCAGGACAATGAAGACCTGCCGCGTGGCGAAGTCTCCTTCGATAATTTTGGCAAACCTATCTGTAAGGACGGCATGCGTACTGGACGTGCCTGTGGCTATCAGGTATTTCGGGCTCGAAACGGCATTTGGACGGTTGGTATTGGCGTTGACCATGGTGACTCCGGCGGAAATGCCTATGATCCGACCACTAACGAAGTTATTGGCGTAAATTCGATGACCTTCGGTCCGGTCTCGCGTGTGATGCCCGCGGATATTGCCATTCAGGAGGCCTACGGCATTCCCGATGGTCAGGTAAATGACCACTTCGAGGTATCGGATTCCACGGCTCAGCGCGACTCCTCCTACCGCACCCTCAATGAGGATATGGCGGCGGATCAGGAGTATGCCCGGGCGCAGGATTCGCAGGCTTCGCAGGAAGCTTCTGTACCGCAGTTAGCTGATCTTGTGGACCAGCTGCCGCAGTCACCGCAGCTCCCTGAACTGCCACAATCGCCCCAATTGCCACAATCGTCACAGCCGTTTGAGCTGCCTCAATTGGCAGAAATTCAGCTTCCAAGCTTTGAGGGCTAGCACCAGTCTGAGAATCTGACAAAAATCACCCCCGAACCGTTAAGAGAGCCAGAATCATCCAAGGCGGATGGTTCTGGCTCTTGCATTGCTGTTGAACAAACCTTTTGATGTGTAATGCGCGTGCCGTGAAGGCGAATGAACGGTTCCTCGACTGAGAATTTCACCCTAGGTTCCATTTTTGGAGAGCTTTGTAAAGGTGTCCCTAATACACTGAGTGGGACAAGTTTTCTGTACAGAAATGGAGTATCGCACACTATGGCCAGTTCAAAGAAGGTCGCCACACTCACGGCTGCACTGTCGGTAGCTGCGGGTGGCTTTGTGCCCGGAATCGCGGTAGCTGAGGCTGCACCGGCAAACTCGGATGTTGTCATCGGCCCGGGCTCGCCGTTGCGAATGCCGTTCCCGAGCAGTAAGAACATCGACGGACGGCATGTTCAGTCCCCGATGTGCTCTCTGGGAGTTCCCGGCACCGTTGTGGATCAGAATGGCGTTTCGCATCGTGTCATCATGACTGCCGGTCACTGTGTTGTGGCGAAGGATACTGAAACCGGCGAAGAGGTCACCGGCCAGTTCTTCATCCCAACCAAGGACGGCGACAAGCTGGTCAACAAGGACTACATGGGCACCGATATCATGCCGGAAGAGGGTGACTTCGACGAAAACACCACTATGCCGGAGTTCTTCAACGACCTCTTCAATAGCGGTGACTACGGCATCATTGAGGTTCAGGACGACATCAAGACCACCTCTATGTCCCACTCTGTTGATGAGTTCGGCAACGTCCACGGCGAGCCGGTTCAGATCGTCGGTATCGAGGACAAGCGCACTCTCGAGCCGATGGAGATTTCTGTCGACAACTTCGGTGAGCCTGTGTGCACCGACGGTTCCCGTACCGGCCGTGGCTGCGGCTTCCAGGTCTTCCGAGTCCGCAATGGTGTCTGGGCTATCGCTCCGATTGACCACGGCGATTCGGGCGGAAACGCTTTCAACCCGGAGACTCGCGAGGCCATTGGCGTTAACTCCATGGGCATCGGCCCGCTGAGTCGCTTCCAGCCGATTGACGTTGCTCTTGAAGAGCAGTACGACATCCCGGACGGCCAGGTCAACGAGCGCTTCAAGGTAGAGACCTCCACTGAACCGCAGTCCGAGTTCCGCACGATTGACGAGGACTCCCAGTACACCAAGCAGCACGTCCCACAGGAAGAGCCGGATTTGGGTCCGATTGGCGAGCTGCTTCCAGAGGGCGTCGAGGTCCCGCCGGAGATTGCCGACATTATCTCGGAGAGCCCATCTCTCCCGGAGCTGCCGATTCCGGAGCTGTCTGGTGCGACCGCTCAGGCAACGCAGGCAGCCAGCAACATTTCCTCGCAGGCGAACCTGCCGAGCCTGTTCTAATCAGGTCACCGCAGTCTCGTAGATAGGGCGTTCGCTTTACGACGCTCCGTCCAACCCCCTATTCCGCCACAGTGGCGGGGTAGGGGGTTTGCTTTCGTTAGTCAATCGGCTTTGCGTGAAGGTACTCGAAGAATGTGTCGGGAACGGGATGTTCAAGGTGAAGCTTCATTGTGACAACATTCGAGTCTTTTCCCTTAACCCCCTTCATTTTTGCTTGCTGGGGATCACTTGGAGTGGCTTCGCCAAGGTAGGTGAATCCTTCATCTGGTAAATCATCCCTGCGTACAAACAAATGGATAGGGAATTTATGTTGGATGATGCTCTGGACTTCCTGACTCTTTAGCGTCCTATTCGAACGTGTAAACCAACGCATCGTCGAATGGTCAATGAATTCATCCTCGTATGCGATGCGAGGAGCAAGCCCTTTGTGCTTTCGGTAGTTTACAAAGATTGGAATCGTCTGCGAGTGGGAATCGATTTTGTAGCCGTTAAGCGTTCCTGACTGATCGGATTCGAGTCGTAACAGGCGGGAAACGTCCTTCCTCGAGTAGCGGTGATTGCGACGAAGCGCGCCTGCGAAATAACCATTTTCTCGGGATCGGAAAAGAGCAGTTTGAATAATGTCGTCGACATGCTCTCGAAAACTGTTTGGATATGACGTGTCCCACTGGTTGTACAAAGCCAAGAATTCATCAGTCAGTCTGTACCGCGAAGTTTCGTCATCATAATGGACCAAACTGATTTCCTCGTAAGCCCGCTTCGGATAAAACTCGAGGTTGAGCACTCGTTCGACAACAGAGAGATCCTGGTCGCTATTGGAAACACTCTTAGTGCCGAGAAGATCTGAAAACTCTCCACGCGTAAGCGAACCATGTTTAATAAGCTGCTCAAGTAGAAGCAGCTCTTGCGGTTGCTTCCCAGGTAATAGCTCGCGGGACAAAAACTTCAAGTATTCACTTTGCCTTTGCGTCGGCTCTGTTTCGGCTTTTCCCACTCGGTGAAGGAGCTCCCAATAATTCTTGGTGCGTCTGGTCGAGATCACTACGGGATCAACGAGGTCGAACCGTGCAAAATCCATTAGTCGCGGAACTCGGTTAAGGCGGTACTGAAGTAGTTGAATATCCTTCTTAAATTCAGCAATCGTGTCTAGCGAGGCAGTATCAATGGCCTTAAGGATCTTTTCTTTAGCGATTTCATCGAAGCTCACAGTCGAGCCTGATGGGATAGGGGATGGGTCAACGACTTTGCCCTTCATGTTCGACTTATTTCTAGAAGAATCGCCGAAAAGAGCCATTGGAATCAGGTAATTGTTCTTGTAATTTCCGATGAAATCAATTACTCGGAGATGATCCTTTTCCGGGGCTTTGCGAAGGCCTCGCCCCAGCTGTTGCGTAAAGATGATGCTTGACTGCGTGGCTCGCAGCATTACTACTTGGTTGACTGCTGGAATATCAATGCCCTCATTGAAAATGTCAACAGTAATGATGTAGTCAAGTTCGCCTGCAGATAACTCCGCGACGACAGCATTTCGCGTTGAAATTGAGTCCTCGCCAAGAAGAACTTTCGTTCGCAGCTGCCGCCCAAAAAGCTGCTCTTGGTTGAGTTGCTCGGACAGCGCTTTCGCTTCGTCTTTCCGACTGCAAAATATGAGTCCCTTAACTCCTTCAGGAAACCCATAGACACGGAGCTTCTCCAAGAGATAGTCGATACGATCTTTAGCGACCAAGGCCTCAATGGAGGCGGTTTTGTCACCGATAGCCCGCTCTCCATCATCAAAATCGGTGACACCGAAATAATGGAATGGTGCAAGCATGTCGGCTTCAAGGGCGGCTTTCAGCCGGATTTCGTAAGGAACGTTGAAATCAAAGAGCCGAAAGATGTCTCCTGAATCTGGACGCTCGGGTGTCGCTGTTAGGCCGAGAACAAACTCACTGTTGAAGTATTCAAAGACTGGCTTGTAGGAATTAGCAACGCCACGATGAACCTCATCGATAATGATGAAGTCAAAGGCATCAGGAGAAAAGGTCTTGTATGTCGATTGGGAGTACAGGGATTGCACTGAGGCAAAAAGGTATCGTGCATCAGTTTCTTTTTTCCCACCAACTAAAAGGCCAAAGTCTGTGTCTGTAAGATCAGTGCCGGAGTAGGCAAGTACTTTCTGGAACTCCTTCATTGTCTTTTCCAGAATTTGTTCCCGGTGGGCAACGAACAAGACGCGCTTGGCCTGTGCTTCTTTAACTGCTAGTGCAGCAAGGATCGTTTTCCCCGTGCCGGTAGCGGAAATTATGAGGCCTTTCCGCTCGCCTGACTGCCTCAAGTCAGCGATATTCGACAGCGCCACTTGCTGCATTTGATTAGCGATAATTGGGCCGTCAGGCAACAATTTGGTGCTCGAGTTTTTCCAACGTGGAGGGATGCGGCGCTGTTCGTACTCATTGACCCATTGGTGAGTTAATGGAATGCAGCGCTTACGTTGCATATCAATGGCCGTCTCAATTTGGAACGTGATATCGCCATTTTGGTGACTCGAAAAGTGTAGATTCCATTCTTCGTTTTGTTGCAGCGCCTTTTTCGTTAGGTTCGCACTCCCAACGATGGCTGAGAGCCCGATGTCGTTGTAAAAGAGGTATCCCTTAGGGTGAAATCCGCGGTGATGATCATCGGGGTAAATATAAACATTGAGTCCCTTAATCTGAAGGAGTTCCCTGAACATCGATGGTGTATTGAAGTCAAGGTAGGTCGAAGTAATGATCGTCTTTGGGCCAGAAAACTCAAGGAGTTCATTCTTCAACATGGCCAAGGCTTCTGCGGAAATGAAAGCAACCGAAAAAACAAAGCCTGTTGCAGTGCCAAGCTCCTCGCGGAGCGCATTGTACATAGTGGCGGACTCATCATTTCGGATGAGCCGAGGATTGTATTTTTTGTCGGCAACGAATTTTTTATCGATGAAGCCGTAGCGTAGGTCTCCGACCAGGGAATTCATCATTGTTTTAGCATACTAAATGCACCCTGCGTCGCTTGTATTGATTACTGTTCGTTTACAAGAATGTCGACTGTAGGGATGTCCGCTGGCGCCCAATCAACGGAATAAAGCTCGGCCGGTTCTAACCAACGATATTCAGTGTGCTCCGTTAGCTTGATTTTGGGAGAAGAAACGGAACAAAAGTATGTCGCAAGTGAGATAACGGCGAAGTCATACTCATGGTCGACAGTGAGAATGTGGTTCCCAATCTCAGCGTCAAGTTTTAGCTCTTCTCTTAGTTCACGGGCTAGAGCCTCACGAGGGGACTCGCCTTCTTCGATCTTTCCACCGGGAAATTCCCAATAGTTTTCCATCGAGCGACCTGGGCCGCGTTGGGCGGCGAAGATTTTTCCTTCGTAGGTAAGAACGGCACCTACAACTTCGATTCGTTTTTTCATCTCAACTCCGCGTTCTGTCATTGCGCCTCATTCTAGTAATCGTCACTGTTTGCAGATCGGGCTATGGTGAACTCTTGGGCTTCTTATTTTCGCTTTTGCACAGTAGAAAGGACCGTTACCTTGTCAGCTTCCCGTTCGCGCGACCTGCTTCGTCGTAAAGCAAAGTGCGAATCTCAGCCGGATATCGCATCGGAGGTGGGAAGCAAACCACAAGGTCTGGATCCTCGGCAGGGTGAATTAGACGGGACTAAACAGCCGATTCCGCGAGAGATTTGGATTCTGGTCAGCGCTGCGTTCATCATTGCGCTGGGCTTCGGTCTGATTGCACCGATCTTGCCGCAGTACGCGCGCAGCTTCGATGTGGGGGTGTTCGCGGCCAGCTTCGTGGTCAGTTCGTTCTCCATTTTCCGGCTAATCTTCGCGCCGGCATCGGGCTCACTGGTAGAGAAGCTCGGATATCGACGCACGTACCTAACCGGCATCAGTATCGTCGCGTTCTCGACTTTGCTTGTTGGTGTTGCGCAGACATATTGGCAACTGCTGGCGTTTCGTGCGCTCGGAGGCATCGGTTCGACGATGTTTACGGTCTCGGCAATGGGGCTGATTGTGCGGATTTCACCGCCGGAGATCCGCGGTAAGAGCTCGGCTGCCTACGGCACAGCCTTCCTGTTGGGCAATGTCTTTGGACCAATTATTGGTGCTGCGATGGGCGCATGGGGCATGAGGGTGCCGTTTTTCATTTACGGTGGCGCGCTGATTGTGGCAACGATTGTGGTCGGTATGTCGCTGAGTGCGGAGCATCTTCGCCACGTAGTGCCCAAGCGCACGACCCCGGTGCTGAAGTTCTCCGAGGCAATCCGTGACTCGGCATATCGAAGCGCACTAGTCGGAGCCTTCGCCAACGGTTGGTCGAACTTCGGCGTGCGCGTCGCGATTGTCCCGTTGTTCGCCGCGGCAACGTTTTCCCATGTCGGCGCACCAGAACCGGGCAGCGATGGGGCAGTAGCCGCCACTGCCACAGCTGGTTTTGCGCTGACGGCCTTCGCACTCGGCAATGTTACGGCACTGCAGTTTTCCGGCCGTCTCTCCGACCGCATTGGCCGTCGCCCACTGCTCATCACAGGGCTGTTTATCAACGGCGTATTCACTGGCGCTATCGGATTTAGCAGCGGCGCCATTCCGCTACTGATTCTCTCCGTCCTCGCGGGTTTCGGCGCTGGCATGATCAATCCATCGCAGCAGGCTGTGCTTGCCGACGTCATCGGCGCCAACCGCCAAGGTGGAAAGGTGCTCGCCAATTTCCAGATGGCTCAGGACTTCGGAGCGATTTCCGGCCCGCTGATTGTCGGCGCAATCGTGGATGCCGCAGGGTTCAAGGCCGGTTTCTTTGTTTGCGGTGTCATTTCGCTGGTCGCAATGGTGGGCTGGATCTTCGGGCGCGAGACTCTACCAGCCCACTCGTCGAACAGCGGAGCCAAAGAAGCCGAAGCGAAAACAGCTTAAGCAGAGGCGGATTTGCTAGTTTCCTTGCCTTCATCGAGCTTTCGGCAAATAGCCACGTAGATAGCGCCAGTAATGTTATGCACCACAGCGGCCACCGCGCCGGGAAGCGCTGCCTCCGGGGTAAAGAACTTCGCTGCCATACCGGAGGACAGGCCAGCGGACTGTGTGCCGACCTCCACGGCCACCGTGCGCTTGCCCGCAGTCGGCATCCCCACCAGCTGGCCTGCAAAGAAGCCGAGCACGTAGCCCAGGACGTTGTGGATGATCACAGCCACAAACACAATCAGGCCAATGTTCGCCAGGCTCTCAGCGTTCTTGGCCACGGCACCGAAGACCACGCCACCGATACCGAGAATGGAAATCCACGGCAGAATCGGCAGGATCTTATTAATAAACGAGTCGGCCACAAAGCGGATAATCAGACCGCCAATCACTGGCAGGAGGACTGTCTGACAGAGGCTCCAGGCCATCCCGAGGCCGTCGACCTCCGTGTGCGCGTCGGCAAGCACGAGCATAAGAAACGGCGTCATAATCGGCGAGACCAGCGTCGACACACTGGTCATGGCGACGGACAGTGCGACGTCACCGCGTGCCAGGTAAGCGATGACGTTCGACGAGGTGCCGCCGGGGACGGATCCCAGCATCAGCAGGCCGACGGCGAGTGCCGGGTTGAGGCCGAGGGCTTTCGCCACGGCAATCGCTAGCAGCGGCATGATGACAAACTGAGCAATGACGCCGAAGAGAATCGCCAACGGGCGCTTAGCGACCTGCTTAAAGTCCGGGATGGTCAGGGTGAGGCCCATCGCGAACATGATGATCATCAGGAAGTACGTGATGTAACCCGTCAGCGGAGTAAACGGGGCGGGGAAGAAGAATGCCAGCGCCGAACCCGCCAAAATAAAGCCCGGAAACCCGAGAACTTCAATCATTGCCGAGAGCTTCGACGGTGCCTTATTTTCCTGCCTGCCATTCCCAGAAATCTCCTCGGGAGAATGTGGTTTTAGCGGGGACTGCCGGGGCGAAGACGGCTGCGTTTCTGGTGCGTTGTTATAGCTGGACATTCTCTAGCGACCTTGGGCTTATGCGTTGCGAAATTGCAAAAATCCGCCGAACGGTGGGTGTTCCACGGCGGAAAATAGCTGATATGTGTACAAACTTGTAGGGAAAATGTTAGCCACCTCACCCCAGGAAATTACAAAATAGGCACCCCGAAGTGGGTGCAATGCGCTCGCTTAACGACGGCCCCAGCGCCGGGGCCTCATCCAAGAAATCGACCGCCTAGTGTTGTGACCTTGCGGACAGGAAATGGTTTTTTGACCGACGGTGGCGTAGTCTGGGCAGTCGGTGTGAAATCCTGACGACAATGTCGCAGAGAATCTGGCAGCGGTATAAATTCGCTGGTGAAACGCTTGAAAGTGCATAGTGCATGATGGGCGCCCCTCCTCGGAAGTAAAAGCTGAATTGGGTTTGGGCGCAATTTTTCGAAGTATGTGCAAGAGAAGCGATGTCATCGCAATTCCGACGTGAGAGCACTGAAAAACAAGAACGTAAATTGGGCGGGTCATGTATGTGCGACCCAACTGTGAGTAATCAACTGTTGAATATTGAGTGTGCGGGCGAAAAGGCCCAGGAAGAGCCCCAAATGGCTAATAATGAAATGAATGGCAGCGTCGAGGAAAACCGCGAGGATCAGCGCGAAAACCGCGAGGACGCAATTGTGAAGGCCGAGGATGTAGTGGCCGAGGAAGCACCGGTGGTCGAAGAGAAGGCCGCTGAGGAAAAGACCGAAAAGGCCGAGGTCAAGGAAAAGGCTGAGAAGAAGGCCGAAAAGAACAAAGACGACAACGACGACACCGTCGGCTTCGATGAGCTTGAGCTGCCGGATGACATTGTCAATGCAGTTCGCAAGGTTGGGTTTGAGACTCCGTCCCCAATTCAGGCTGCTACTATCCCGACTCTGATGAGCGGCCGCGACGTCGTCGGCCTGGCTCAGACTGGTACCGGTAAGACCGCGGCGTTTGCGCTGCCGATTCTGGCTCGCATTGATCGCTCCGTCCGCGCACCTCAGGCTCTGGTGCTTGCTCCGACCCGTGAGCTGGCGCTGCAGGTTGCGGACTCCTTCCAGTCGTTTGCTGATCACCTGGGCAAGATTCAGGTCCTGCCAATCTACGGTGGTCAGTCCTATGGAGTGCAGCTGTCGGGTCTGCGCCGAGGTGCGCAGATTATCGTCGGCACGCCTGGTCGTGTCATCGACCACCTGGAGAAGGGCTCGCTGGACATTTCCGACCTGCGTTTCCTGGTGCTGGACGAGGCCGATGAGATGCTGCAGATGGGCTTCCAGGAGGATGTCGAGCGCATTCTTGCCGACACCCCGGATGACAAGCAGGTCGCGCTGTTCTCGGCTACCATGCCGGCTGCGATTCGTCGCCTGTCCAAGCAGTACCTGACGGAGCCGGAAGAGATTACCGTCAAGTCCCAGACTCGCACTGCGGACAACATTCGCCAGCGCTTCCTGATGGTCAGCCACCGCAACAAGCTGGACGCGCTGACCCGCATCCTCGAAGTCGAGGAATTCGAAGCGATGATCATGTTCGTGCGCACCAAGCACGAGACCGAGGAGCTCGCCGAGAAGCTGCGTGCCCGCGGATTCTCCGCTGCTGCCATCAACGGCGACATCCCGCAGACTCTCCGTGAGCGCACGATTGATCAGCTCAAGGACGGCCGCCTGGACATCCTGGTGGCAACCGATGTGGCTGCTCGTGGCCTGGACGTTGACCGCATTTCCCACGTGGTCAACTACGACATTCCGCACGACACCGAGTCCTACGTCCACCGCATCGGTCGTACCGGCCGCGCTGGCCGCTCCGGCGAGGCGCTGCTCTTTGTCACCCCGCGTGAGGGACGCCTGCTGCGCTCGATTGAGCGTGCAACCAAGTCGCAGCTGCACGAGATGAAGCTGCCGACCGTCGATGAGGTCAACGACTCTCGCAAGCAGAAGTTCGCTGATGACTTGACCGAGGCGCTTGCTGATTCGCAGGTTCCGGTCTTCCGTGAGCTCATCGAGGAGTACGCAGAAGAGCACGACACCCCACTGGTTGATATCGCCGCCGCTATCGCTGCGCAGGCACAGTCGGGCGACTTCCTAATGAAGGAACCGCCGCGTGGCCGTCGTAACGACCGTGACCGTGATCGTTTCGACCGCGACCGCAACCGTGGCCGCGATGGTCGCTCCCGCGGTGAGCGCGGTCAGGGCAAGCGCGCTGACCTGGTCGAATTCGACCGCGAGGGCACCGCAACCTACCGCATCAGCGTCGGTCGTCGCCAGCACGTCCGCCCGGGTGCCATCGTCGGCGCCATCGCCAACGAGGGTGGCCTGTCCTCCAAGGACTTCGGACACATCGACATCCGTGGCGACCACACACTGGTCGAACTGCCGGCCAACCTGCCGCAAGAAGTCATCAACAACCTCTCCGATACTCGCATCTCCGGCCAGCTCATTGGGCTGAAGCTTGACGACGGCACCTCGGTCGACGACAGCGATGACTACCGCGGTGGCCGTGGTGGCTACCGTGGCGATCGTCGTGATGGCGGCCGCGGTCGCGGAGGATACCGTGGTGGTCGCGGTCGCGATGACCGTCGTGGTGGTGGCCGTGGCCGTGGTGGCTACCGTGGAAACTTCGATGACGGTGACGATTTCGGTGGCCGTGGTCGCGGTCGCGATGACCGTCGTGGTGGCGGTCGCGGTCGCGGTGGCTACCGTGGTGGCCGTGATGACCGTCGCGGTGGTTACCGAGGCGGACGCCGCTAAACCTGCTAGGTGAGGTGAGCTGGGGGGGGGGAGCGTCGTCAGGCGACAACCGACGACCGCCCTTGGCGCTGACCTAGAAAATAAAAAACTGCCGGTGCGCATGTACTTCCAAGCCCTAAAAGTCGGGCCGAAACGTACAGGCGCACCGGCAGTTTTATTGTGTCTGAGCGTGAGCTCTAGATGAAGAACATCAGGATGCCGGCGACAACCCACAGCAGGGAGAAGATGCCGGAGAACATAGCCAGCTGGCCCTTCTGCTTGTCCCAGTCGAGCTCTTCAGCCTTCTTGCGACGCTCGATGAACTCCGGATCGTCAGCATCCTCGTCTTCGTCAGCGATGCCGAGGCCGGCCATCATCAGACGCTGACGCGGAATGACCAGGAAGAACAACAGTGCCCAGGCGATGATAGCCAGCAGAATTGCGGCGTGCATTGCCCCGGACTTCATGTAGGTCGACACATCGGTGAACATGACACCGAAGCCGAGCAGCGGCACGAGCAGCGACCACATGCCGTAGGTGCGCGAAATGGCGTGCATGGTGCGCGCGGCGCCGACCGTTCCAGCCTCTCCGCCGCGGGCTGCAAGCGCGAGCTTCGGGAACATCGAAATTGCGACAGTCACCGGTCCAAGCAGCAGAATTGCCGCCAGGACGTGAACCATAAGAACTACGTTTTGCACGTATTACCTTTCCACGACTGAATGTAGGCCTCGCGTTCAAGCGAGGAGTGGCCTGGATATTTCTTTATTAAGACCAGTCCTTAACTTAACGTGCTCGCACTATTTTCTCTATTTCGTGCCTTTCCTCGCGCGGATTCCACACGCAGTGGCCATCGCCTTCCAGTCTGCCGACGATACGGGCAGGTCCCATTTAATGGCCACCGCTAAGTAACGATGCGAGTAGTCACACGCCTTCGCATCCTCGGGAAGCCATTCCGCCGGGCTGGCATCTCCTTTATCCCGGTTGACCGCGCTTCGCGTGGGCACGAGGTTGGTCTCGATATCGTTGGCAAATTGCCGACGCCTCTCGGGATCCCAGGCGTAGGCTCCGAAATCCCACGCCGCTGCCAACGGATAAATGTGGTCGATATCGACCTCATGCGCACCAACCGGGTCACCCGTGTAAGGGTCAGGGATTTCGCGCGGGGAGCCGTCGTCAAGCGAACACGCAGAGCCCCCGAACCACGCCGCCAACACTTTATGGCGTGTATTGCAATCGGCAGAACCTGCCCAGACGTCGAAGCGCTCGCGCTTGTATCCGGTGACGGTGGGGCGGTCGGCGACGACGCGTACGGTGCGCAGTTGCTTGACGACGGCTTCCGTCTCCGAGCCCGCGGGGGAGGAGGTGACGAGAACTCGCGTAAGCGCAAAGGATGAGACAAAGGCGGCAGTCAGGGAGGCGGCCAGGATGGCAAATAAAAAAGGGCGCATACCTAGTTGGGCGCGAAAAATACTTTTTCGGTTCCCTTGTAGGTATGCGCCGGGGCTAGCCTGCGGGGCTAGCGGAGGCCAAGCCTAGATCAAAGCGTTAGACCAGAGCCTGCTTTGCTGCGTGGTCGAACTCTTCCTTGATCTTCTCGTTCGGCTCCTTGGTAAGCAGCGTGACAATAATCATCACGACAGTTGCAGCGGCGAAGCCCGGGACGATCTCGTAGAGAGTGTCGCTGAGCGAGCTCATGCCCCATGCGAAGGAGACAACCGCACCGGTGATCATGCCGGCAGCAGCACCAGGGGTGTTCAGGCGCGACCAGTAGAGGGCGGCCAGCAGAATCGGGCCGAATGCCGAGCCGAAGCCAGCCCACGCGAAGCCAACCAGATCCAGAATGGAGCTGTTCGGGTTAGCAGCGATGATTGCGGCGATGATGGCAATCAGCGCGACGGCGACGCGGGAGAGCGTCATGTAGGTCTTCGGACGCAGGGACTTGTTGACCGTTGCCTTGAACAGGTCCTCGATCAGCGCGGAGGAAGACACCAGCAGCTGCGAAGAAATGGTGGACATGATTGCTGCCAGCACTGCAGTCAGAATCAGGCCTGCAATCAGCGGGTGGAACAGGATGCGGGTCATGTCCAGGAAGATGGTTTCGTAGGAAGACGCATCAGTGACCGAAGCATCTGGGTTCGTAGCGAAGAAAACAGTTGCGGTCAGGGCCACGAGGACCGAGCCGAACATGCACAGTGCCTGCCAGCCAACGCCCCAGCGGCGACCCTCAGTTGCGTCCTTTGCACTGCGCAGAGCCATGAAGCGAACGATAATATGCGGCTGGCCAAAGTAGCCCAGACCCCAGCCGAGCAGACCGATAATCGTAATTAGCGGAATACCAGCGAACGGATCGAAGAAGGCCTCAACCGGCTGTCCCTCGCTGCCCGGGTAGGGGTTGTTAGCAGCAAAGCTGAAGATGTCCGAGGCGGAGTTGCCATTGTTGATTAGGTAGATGATGCCGACAGTCGGAACCGCCAGCAGTGCGATGAACATAATGATGCCCTGCACCGTGTCTGTGTAAGACACCGCCAGGAAGCCACCGAACAGGGTGTACGCGACAGTGATAGCCGCTACCAACAGCATGCCGACGAGGTAGTTGCCACCGAACGTCGACTCCCAGTAACGGCCACCTGCCACCATGCCCGAGGAGACGTAGAAGGTGAAGAACAGCAAAATAATCAGGCCTGCGGCAACGCGCAGCACCTTCGACGTATCGTGCAGACGATTCTCCAGGAACGACGGCACGGTAATCGAGTTACGAGCAATCTTGGTGTAGCTACGCAGCCGTGGTGCGGTGAACTTCCAGTTCAGCCATGCGCCTGCGACCAGGCCGATTGCAATCCAGGTCTGGTTCAGACCCGAAAGGTAAATCGCGCCGGGCAGACCCATCAGCAGCCAGCCGGACATGTCCGATGCACCCGCTGACAGTGCCGCGACGAACGGATGTAGGCCGCGGCCGCCAATCATGTATTCGTCATACTCTGCAGTCTTTTTCCATCCGGTCCAACCGATGTAGACCATCAACAGCAGATAAATGACTAGTGCGATGATGAACCATGTGTGTTGGTCCACAGGGCAACTCCTCATTATTTATTAGTCGTACAGTCGGACTCGCGCACTACCTAGCGCACCAAAAAGCATTTTCGGCGCACAACTCAGTTTCGCTTAATCAAGTCTGCTTGACGACGTTCACAGCGCCGCGGCAGCATCGAGCCAAAAAGTGGCCGACGTCCACGGTGGAACCTGCGGTTCGCGATTCAGCACAGCTTCAGCTTCCGGACTATCTTCGACAGTCAGCGGAGCCTACTGGCACATGCGAACCATGGCAGAACTATTGCACGAGTCACACATTTTTAATTCTTGTGGCCTATACGACGTTTTCATGTGATGCGCTGCATTGCAAGATAAGAAGCGTTGAAAAAGCTTTTAAAAATCGGTTAAGTGCGACAAATTACCTGGGAAAAGGGGTATTTGGGTAGAGGAGGAGTAATTTTTGCAAGATACATAATTCGAACATGCGTGCTAATGTTGTGGTGTGGTGGAAAAGCTGATCCGGGGTGCGTGGCAGAATCTTCATTGAACAAATATCTGGTGGCGAAGTCGCCGGGTGATTAGACGGTGATGACTGAGCAAGCAGTGGGGAGGAAGTAATGGACCAAGTTGCTAAGTCAGCGGTGCCGTTGCTGCTGCACGCGGTCTGGAAAGATGATTCGGGTCTTCACCTATGGGTGGAGCGGCCAGAGGGGCACCGGATTATTGCGGACGTGGATTTGCTGGAAGTCCCGGCGCATCAGCGTCGGCTTTTTGCAGTGCTGGACCAGGGGAGTCGAGCGCAACTGACGCTAAAACTGCGCACACCGAAGGGGCGGGCAGTAGAGAAAGCGGTACCCACATGGGTGTTCCCGCCATGGGCTGCGGTGACGGCACTGGTGCAATTGCAGGAGGAAGTTTCCTCGGCGGCGATGGCACCGGATCTTCGGTTCTTTGTGGATGTTGTACAGGGATTGGATGCTTTCGCACGCTCTGGGCGGGCATTGGTGGCGCTGACGTGGGAAGACAATGAGTGGTGGCCGACGTGGCGGATGTCGGAGGGGCTGAGTGAGATTGCTTGGCAGAGTCAGGTCATTTCTCGTACACCACCGGTATTGATTGATAACGGAGGCGCCACGGTGGCTGAGGATTTCATCAATCGGATGTTTCATTGGGTCACCAACGCGCTTCTGGCCGATCTGGATGAACCGGCAGAACAGCGGCAGAGTTTCGTGCGGTCGTTGTTGCAGTCTCAGTCCCTGGGGCGTGCGACGCCGGGGGTGGCGCAGTCACTGGCAAAGTGGAGGCTGTCGGCCGATGGTGAGGATGTTCGTCTGCAGCTAATGGTGCAGGAACCTGTTGGTTTTGAAGGCCAGCTGGAAGACTTGCCGGATGTGGATCTTCCGCAGCTGTTGGAGTTGCGGAATCGAGCGGATGAAGAAGGCGGCTCAGTAACTCGCTTCAATCCTCGTTCAGCTGCGGTGGAACATGAGACTCTATGGCCATTGCGGATGTACTACCGCATCGGCGTCGCAGCTCCGGAGCGCCTGAATCCAGAAATGTGTCGCCGGTCCGTGCTGTCGCTGCTTCGCCCGCAGCTATTGGCGGCACAGGAGGCATTCCCAACGCTCAAATATGCGAAAGCAGCGGGACACCCGGGCTTGGATCTGCTGCTGACCTCAGAGCAGCTGATAGAGCTTATGACTGATGGCATCTCGCAGCTGGCAAAGGTTGATATCGATGTGATGCTGCCGCCGAACTGGAAGTCAGTGGAGACCACCCTGCAGTTGCACACTGAAGTCGTCCAGTTAGATCCGACGGGGCCTGCTGGGCGCCGTTCGGAACCGAAACTCGGATTTGACCAACTGGTTGATTACGAGTGGAAGCTGGCCGTGGGGGATGCCGTACTGACGGAAGCGGAAATGCGTGAGCTCGCTGCATCGAGTACGGGGCTAGTGCATCTGCGAGACCATTGGGTGCACGCGAACCCAGAGGTAGCTAGGGAAGCCCTGAAGTTTTTGGTGGAGCAGACCAAGGCCGGGGAGGAAACCGGTAAGGGGCAAGCCACCCTGAAAGAGCTGGTCTTCGACGGTGGCTTAGAGTCGCAAGCTCCAGCAGCAGTGCCAGTCGCCCCCAGGGACCCCTCTTGGCTCAAGGCGTTGGTGTCGAAGTACTCAGACGGTTCCACGGCCCTCGCAGAGTCGGTCGAGGTGCCACCGAGTTTTGTCGGTGAGCTGCGGGAGTATCAACAGCGCGGTGTGGAGTGGCTGGCGGATATGTCCAACCGCGGCTTTGGTGTCATTCTCGCGGATGACATGGGGCTCGGTAAGACTGTGCAAATTCTGGCGCTGTTGGAGTATGAGCGCTGCCGTCGGAAAGCAGATGCTACGGCTCAAGGGCACAAGACTTCGCTGCTGGTGGTTCCGACAGGTGTGTTGCGCAACTGGGCAGCAGAAGCGGCAAAGTTCACTCCAGAGCTTAAGGTTGGGCTGCTGCATGGTTCAAACCGCCCTCATGGTGGGGAACTACAAGAATTTATCGGAAAACACGATGTTGTTGTGACGACCTATGGTGTTGCTACCCGCGATGTGAACGAACTCGCCCAAGTGCAGTGGGATCATGTGATTGCTGACGAAGCACAGGCAATTAAGAACCCCAACGCACAGGTATCCAGAGCGCTGCGGAGCCTGGGCTCGCGACACAACATCGCCATGACTGGTACTCCGGTGGAAAATGACTTGGGCGAACTGCGCACCATCATGGATTTCTGTAATCCAGGCATGCTGGGCTCGGCGAATGCATTTCGCAACAAGTTTGCGATTCCCATCGAGCGTGATGGGAATGCGGAAATGCTGCTGCAATTACAGTCGATTACAGCACCTTTTATCCTGCGCCGACTCAAGTCGGATCCAGCTATCGCGCCGGACCTGCCCAAGAAGAATGAGCAGGTGGAGATGGTTCCTCTCACGACGGAGCAGGCTTTCTTGTATCAGGAGGCCGTGAAGGATATCGAGGACAAGCTTAAGCGCTCGAAGCGGAATCGTTCTGGCAGCTTCGGGCGAAAGAGCATCATCCTCGGCGGCATCATGAAGTTGAAGCAGATTTGCAACCACCCAGCGCACTACCAGCACGACGGCTCGGGGCTGCTTAATCATGGGCAGCATCGCTCGGGCAAGGTCGCACGGTTGGAAGAGCTCGTCGATGAGATTGTGCAAAACGGTGAACGCGCGCTTGTGTTCACGCAGTTCGTGGAGTTTGGCAAGATGCTTGCCCCTCATTTCAGCAAGCGCTTGGGCGTGGACATTCCGTTTATTCAAGGGGCAATGACTCCGGCACAGCGCGAAAAAGTAGTGGCAGAGTTTAATGCCCCGGACGGTCCGCCAATCATTTTGCTGTCGACTCTCGCGGCAGGTGTCGGCATCAACCTAGTTGCCGCCAACCACGTCATTCACATTGACAGGTGGTGGAATCCAGCGGTTGAAAACCAGGCCACGGACCGTTCCTACCGCATCGGTCAGCGTAAAGACGTCCATGTGCACAAGCTGGTCAGTGTTGGAACGCTTGAAGAACGCATCGACGAGCTGATTTTTGAAAAAGCAGAATTGGCGGATGCAGTTGTGCGCGCTGGTGAAACCAAGCTGACGGAGATGGACTTTCACCGTTTGCGGTCACTGTGGCAATTGGACAAGGACAAGATTCAGTCACTGCGTGAATCGATGGACGCAGCGGAGTCAGAGTCCGGTGGGACGGTGACCGATGGGGTGACCCCGGAGGCCACGGCATTGGATTCCGCAACCTCGGATGACGATTCGATTCCCAACAATGTGACACCGTTTAGAGTCCAGAAGAGGTGGTACTAATGGCCGGTGACGGAGACGTGACATGGGGCGACAATGTCATCTTTGCCGAGTTTGGCAAGGGCCCCTCTGGAAAGCGCGGTCGTAAAAGGACTACGGCGCGAAGCGCACCAGCAACCAGCTCGACGATTGAAAAGCTCCTGGCCACCCAGGACTGGGCTGGTGCATTTACCGGGCAGCAGCGACGTGGAACCTCAGCGCGTGTGGCGGTCGAGCCACGTACTACTTTTGCCCGGTGGGTGTGGGAGTTCATCATCCGTGGTGCCGATTCGGGTCGTATTCACAGAGGCGAGAAGTACAGGTTCGACGGCAATGTGCTCGGGCTTCGAATCGCGGATGGTTACATCATCGGGGAAGTGCAGGGTAGCCAGCCGGAACCATTCTCAGTCTTTATTCGGTTCCCACGGCGGGAGCAGAAACAAACTGACGACGTACTGCGGTGGTTGGTGAACAATCCGTCGGCCTTCACAGAGTTTGAGCACGGCGAGTTGCCGTATGAGCAGATGGAAATGCTGTTGTGCGATGGTGAAGAGCACATTTATAGCGAATGCACCTGCCCGGACCCGGCACCTGTGTGTAAGCACACCGTTGCAGTCGCCGCTCAACTTGTCGCTGATATTGACCGTGATCCGCTGTCGCTAATGCAGCTGCGCGATTATCCGCAGCGCGAATTGCAACGCCGACTTCAGGAACTAACACAGCTGCGAAACCGGACTGCGCCAAAGCGCCTCGGGCTTGGCGGCGCGGTTCGGGAGGATCCCAATAAAATCGCCCAGAAGGCGGATGGCGCTGGTGGAAATGATGGCGGTGACAACGAGCAGAAAAAGGTTGCCGAGCTTTTCGCGGTCGAAGCCGACTACTGGGGCAATGATTTGGAACGAGTCAGTGTTCCTTCGCTCGAGGTTATTGCCCCACTAACAGTTACCGACCGTAGTTTGCTGCATGAAGCATTGCAGCCAACCTGCGTAATTTCGAGAGAGACCATTCGTGCAGTCGCCGATTTGGAAGATTGTTGGCAACATCTGCAGGAATCGCTGAGCCTGGGACAAAAGGAGCGCTAGTCATGAAATTCATTCACACCTCAGATTGGCAACTGGGAATGACTCGGTGGTTCCTAGAGCTCGATGGCGGTGAAGCCCAAGCTAGGTTCCACGAAAGTCGCCTCAACGCCATCGACCGCATCGGTGAGTTGGCGACTAGCGAAGGCGCTGAGTTCATCGTCGTCGCTGGAGACGTGTTCGATTCCAACACATTGCCGGACAAGGTGTTCTTGCGGGCTCTTGAGCGAATAGCCAAGCTACCCGTGCCGGTGTATCTCCTGCCCGGCAACCATGATGCGCTTGATGCTTCTTCCATTTATCGACGTAGTGCTTTCGAATCTTTGGAAGACCGAGGAGTTTACGTAATTCGCGACAGCCAGCCCATTTCCATCCGTGACGGGGTGGAACTCATCGGTGTGCCAGTACGCGGCAAGTATTCGGCAGACGACATCGTGGCGGAAATAGCCACGGAGCTTGAGCCGGCCGATGGAATCCGAGTGATGGTCGCACATGGCCAAGTAGAAGGCTTTGGTGCTGATGCGGGAGCCACCATTGATTTGACCAGCTTGGAACAGGCTATTGACCGTGGGGCGTTGCACTATGTGGCGCTGGGGGATTCCCACTCCACGAGCCAACTTGACCATGCTGGCAGAGTTTATTTCTCCGGCGCACACGAAACCACAGCGTACGACGACAAAGAACGGGATTCCGGCAATGCACTCGTCGTCGACATTGTAGAGAGCGGCCCCGAAAAGGGCTCAGTTACCGTGGCCTCCCACCGAGTGGGGCAGTGGGCTTTTCATGCCATTGACATGGATATCACTGGCGCGGAAGACCTCGATGAGTTCTTTGCTGAACTGGACGGTATCGAGGCGAAGACAGACACAGCGGTGAAGTATTCATTGCGAGGAACCGTGACACTGTCGGAGTCGACTACCTTTGAAAATCGACTTGAGCAGTATCAACAGCTTTTCGCTGCACTTTATCGCCGAGAAAGTGGTTCCGATTTGACGGTGGTTCCGTCCGAGGGGGATATCTCTAATCTCAATCTCACCGGTTATCCGCTCATAGCTGCAGAAAAACTAACGGTCTTGAGCAAAGGGCGAACCGAGAGCGGCAGCCCGCTATCAGAATCTGAATCCACCGCAGCAGCCGATGCGCTTCGCTTGCTGGCGCGCCTGGCCGGAGAGAAGGAATAAATCATGCGTTTTCACGACATCGAATTACACAATGTACGTGCGATTGATTCACTCTCAATCACAGGGCTAGCCGAGCGGGGCGTGGTAGTGATTTCCGGTGAAAACGAGTCGGGTAAGACGACAATCGCCAAAGCTATTCACGTTGCGCTGACGACAAAATGGAAGTCCAGGTCAAGCGAAGCGCTTAGTCTGAACAGCCACTCCAGCCAGGAAAAGCCGCAGGTTAAGCTCCGGCTGGAGCTTGACGGCTACGAATTTACGCTGGACAAGATCTTTGGTAGCACCAAGGACACCGGCACAATCGTCACCGTCCACTCTCCGACAGCCGAGGTTCTTAAAGATGACCAGGCGGAAGAGTGGCTGGCCGCACGAATGCACAATGCGGACACCAAGAACCTGTGGCAGGTTTTCGTTGCTGAACAGGGACAAGCGCAAAAGACACTCTCCTTGGGCGGTTATGCGCAGGTCACAAGCGCACTGCAGTCGGCATCGGGGCAGCGCGCGGAAACCGCAGAAGAGGTAGGTCTGTTTGAAGCCGTTGAAGCTGAATACGGCAACTATTTCCAAAAAAATGGCAAAGAGCGCAAGCAGCTTACCGACGTAGACAAGGAGCTGACGGAAGCCCAGCAGGTGCGCGACGAAGCGGCGAAAAAGGTCCGAGAATTCGAAGCGCTCAATGAGGAAGCTGCTCGTAATGAAGAAAGCCAACACACGCAGCGGGCATCGTTGCCAGAAGCCAAAAACGAAGTCGAGCATTGGGCGCAGGCACTCGAAGAACTCGAAAAGTTCAGGGTTGCCGTGTCCCAGGCACAGGAGGTCTCCGCAGCGGCGAAGCAGCAGCTGGACTTAGCTAAACAGGCTCAGCAAGAGCGCGAAACCTTCATTCAGCAGGCACAAGATGCCAGGGATCAGCATTCCGTCGCAGAGAAGAAAGTTGCTGAACTTAAGGAAGCGTTCGATAAGGAGGTCGCAGCTTTAAAGAAGGCGCAGGAGGATCGCGATGCAGTTGTGACCGCGTACCGCGAAGCTCGAAAAGCAGAAGAGCTGGCTGCAGCTGAAGTCGCATTGGGGGAGAAGCGCGGCTTGGTTGAAGCCTTGTCGAAGCGAGTGGAGAAGCTCGATGCGCTCCGCGCGCAATTGGCAGAGCAAAAGGAGGTAATTGCTCGGAATTCCGTTACCGAGGAGGTAATGGAAAAACTGTTGACCTGCGAACGCGAAGTTGCAACAGCCACCGCTGTGCTGGAGGCGTCGAGCCCGAGTGTGCAGCTCTCGGCTAGTAGTGCGCAGGAGGTCACAGTCGACGGCGAGAAAGTGGGGCTAGCTCCGGAGGCTGAGACAGTTCAACGTGCGGTTACTAAGCCGTTGGCCATCGAAGTTGGCGACGTCACGGTTGCTATCCAGCCCGGAGACGGCTCAGATTCGCAGCAGCGCAAGCTAGAAAAAGCAGAGATATCGCTCAAGGAACAGCTTGAGGCGGCAGGCGCTGATTCCGTCGCGGAAGCACAAGAGGCACACACACGACGGCGTGAAGCGGAAAAAGCAAGATTCCAGGTGGAGACATCCATAACTGCGGTGTCCGACGGTGTGGAGTATCACCAGCTCACCGCAGAGTTGGACGATGCGAAGGAAGAAGCACGAGTACAGGGCGAGCGGTATCGGGCACTTGCGGGCGAGGATGCGCCGACGGAGATTGACTTGGTAGCGGCGAAGGCGCGGTTGGAAGAAGCTGCAGCGGGGCGTAGGGATGCCGAGTCGAAGCGTGACAATGCCGATATGCGCTTGTCGAAGCTGGAAAAGCGTCCTGCACACGCCAACTATACGAAGGCCAGCAGCGAGCTTGAAGGGGCTCGGTCCGTCCTAAAGGTCCGCGAAGATTCGCTCACGACGGCGCGAGAAAAAGCCTCGGATGCCGAGATTTTTGCTGCGGTGGAAAACCGAGGCAAGGACTATGAGGTGGCAGAAGAGCAGCTGGCTGCGGCTCTGAAAGAGTTGGCGCAGCGGGATGCCGACGACGTGGAAGCATCGCTCGCGGGCGCTAAGCAGCGACGGGATGCAGTTGAGAATCGCCTGGCTGAGCTGGAAAAGCGCCGGCAAGAGATTCGGGTGCACTTGGACTATTTCGACAGCGCGAATGAGAAGCTGGCAGCTGCTGAGGGGGTAGTGGAGCGAACACAGCGAGATCGGGACTCGATGCGTCGCCGTGCAGCCGCCGCCAAGACTCTTATGGAGGTAATGACACAGGCACGTGCGGCATCGCGGAATGCGCTGGCTGACCCCTTGCTCCGCAAGCTCGAAGAGTACGGCGGCGGTGTGTTCGGTGCGGGAACCCAGTTCACGATGAATGAGGACTTGCAGATTGAGTCACGGTCCAATGCTGATGGCAAGTTCGATGTCGATGAACTATCTGGTGGAGCGCAGGAGCAGCTGGACATTCTGCTGCGCTTGGCCGTTGCCGGTGTCCTGGAGGGCGGCCAAGGCGCTCCGGTGATTATTGATGATGCGTTAGGTTATTCAGACGAACACCGTTTGCGGCGGATGAATAATGCTCTTGCCAAAGCGGGGCGCGATATGCAGGTATTAGTCCTGACGTGCGATGAAGCCCGTTTTGATCGCGTGACAGGAGCGGAATTTATGAAAATTCAGGATTTGGTTTCAAGATAGTAGGCTCTGTACATATGCAAGATGTTCCGTGGTTAAGTGATGAAGAGCAGCGGTTATGGCGCTCAATTCTGAACGCTAAACGGGCCGTTGACAGGTCAATTGACCTTCAGCTGCAAGATTCTCTCGATATTTCCACTGCAGATTTTTCGGTTCTGGTTGTTCTCTCCGAGGCTGAAGACAATGTTGTGCGCATGCGCACCCTGTGTGAGTCCCTGGAATGGGACCGCAGCCGAATGTCGCACCAAATTACTCGCATGGAGCGACGTGGACTAGTAACTAAGGAACGCTGCGCCTGCGATAACCGTGGTATCGATGTCACGCTTACTGAACACGGTCGAACCGTGATTGAGAAGGCGGCGCCGAACCATGTGAAGCTTGTACGTCATGTCTTGTTTGACGTGCTCGGTGAAAATATCGACTATCAGGGGATTTCCGCTGTGCTCGATAAGATTGCAGCGACCGCCAATGCTGCGGTCACCGATTCCGTCGACGGAAAAGCAGAGTAGTCAAAAGTTTTTCTGTGAGTGTTTTCTCATTTGTCTCCGCTTCGAGGCTCTCACCATTAGCCTAGAGCAGTATGAACTCATTTGAATGGCTGAGTGATGATGAACAGCTCTTTTGGCAGTCGATGGTAGCTGCTTTTCGCGAGGTAGAGCGCAATATTGAGCGGAGCCTACGCACTCGCACCGGGCTGACGTTCGCTGACTTTACCCTGCTCATCGCTTTGCATGAGGTGGAGGATGGGATTCTGCATGTTGACAAGATTTGTGATCGACTGAAGTGGAACCACCCCCGCGCGCTGCTGCATACCAACAGATTGGAAAAGCGCGGATTTATTCACACCGAAGATCACGGCGAAGACCCGGACTCGGATTATGTCGTCGTCCTAACAGGTGTTGGTCGACACGTGTTTGCCGAAGCGGCGCCGGATTACGTAGACACCGTTCGCGAGGAAGTTATTTCGCCACTTGCGAATGAAGACCGCGAAGTGATGTTGAGGTGCTTCCAGGCGGTTCTCGAAAGGAAATAAGCCTCCTACGCCCTGCTAGTAAAACCACCACTAGCAGGGCGCTTTTTTCTCTCCGTTTCAATCTGTAAGGTAAGGCGTGCCTAATGCAAAGGGATGAGTATTCACTTCTCTTTGTGCGCCCTAAACACCAAAAAAACTACGCAGAGATAAATAAGGCAGAAACAAGAACGCATGAGAGTCAATATTTTCGCCAAGGCTAAAACCGCGCCAAAGACCAAAACTCTGGCCGCAATCGGGTGTGCAGCGCTGAGCTTCGTCGCTACAGCATGCGGTGCGGACGCAGAGTCGAACACGGCTGCCGACAACAAGGGAGAACTCACTGTCACTGATGTCGCAGGTCGCACTGTGACCTTCGACAAGCAGCCAGAACGAGTAGTGCTCGGTGAAGGCCGCGCCATGTTTGTCACCGCGATGCTTGACCAAGAAAACCCGGGTGACCATGTTGTCGCCATGGGCAGCGATCTGCATTCGGGCGCTCCATCGTTTGAAGCCAAGCTTTTCGAGACGAATCCAGAGCTGAAGGATATGCCGACCATCGGCAATATTGCCAAGGGCGATGTCACAGTTGAAAACCTCATCTCCCACGACCCAGACGTGGTCGTCATGACCCTTGACCACAAGAAGGCCGCGGAGGAGTCCGGCTTCCTCACCAAGCTCGATCAGGCAGGTCTGAAGTACGTATTCACCGACTTCCGTCAGAAGCCCCTGGAGAATACCGCCAAGTCCGTCGAGCTCCTCGGCCAGATCGTCGACGAGCAGGACAATGCCAAAAAGTTCACCGACTTCTACACTGAGCGCGTCAACGAGATCACCGAACGTGCCGCCAAGCTCGAAGACAAGCCAAAGACCTTTGTCTGGCGAGCAGCTGGTCTCAAGGATTGCTGCTCGACCGTCAACAAGTCCAACCTCGGTGACCTCGTCACAGCAGCCGGCGGTGAAAACCTCGGAGACAGCCTCATCAATACCGAATCGGGCAGCGTGACCGCAGAGAAAGTCCTGTCCGTCCAGCCGGAAAAGATCATCGCCACCGGCGGCTCCTGGGCGCTCGACCCGCAGAAGCCGGAAGTCCTGCCACACGTTGAGCTCGGTTACACCGCCACTCCAGAGACCGCACAGCGCACTCTGGAAGGCCTGCTGAAGACTCCGGGTTTTGACACCCTGACCGCGCCGAAGAAGGGGGACCTGTACGCCGCCTTCCACCAGTTCTACGACTCGCCGTACAACGTCTTCGCCCTCGAGCAATTCGCCAAGTGGATTCACCCCGAAGAGTTCGCTGACCTCGACCCAGTCGCTGACTTCGCCAAGTTCCACAAGGACTATCTGCCCTTCGAACTCAGCGGCACCTTCTTCACCGCGCTGGAGCCGACCAAGTAACCCATCTTCCACCATCGAAGAAGGAATCCGATGACTTACACCAATCTGCACGCTCCCGCGTCAGGGCTTGACGACGAACCCCGCGAGCCCACCTCCACCAACGACAGTGGCGGTCAAGAGTCGCACCCCGCCACCGAACAGCACGAGTGTCCGTCGTCAAGCACGACCTACGACTCTGCGCGACAGTACCGACGACGCTCGGCCCAGAAGATTGCCGTTATTGCGGTGCTGGTAGGCCTGGCCGTGTGCGCGTTTGTAGTGGCGACAATCGTGGGGCCGATGTCACTGAGTGTGGGAGACGTCGTCCGTGGCATCGTGAGCCCGAATGATGTGGACGAAACCACTCGTACGGTGCTGTGGAAGCTGCGTCTGCCTGCATCGGTGATGGCAGTGCTGATTGGTGCAGCGCTGTCGCTTGCCGGTGCACAGATGCAGACAATCCTCGATAACCCTCTGGCGGAGCCGTTTACGCTCGGTATCTCGGCTGCAGCGGCGTTCGGTGGGGCGGCATCGATTGTGCTGGGCTGGGTGATTATTCCGCATGCGCAGTTCAACCTGGCGGCCGTGGCCTGGGTATCATCCGTCGTCGCTGTGGCGATTGTGGCGGCGGCGTCGGTATGGCGCGGCTCGGGTAAGGAATCGATGATTCTGCTCGGCATTGGTCTGGTGTTTCTATTCCAAGCGCTGTTGGCGCTGTTGCAATACCGCGCGACTACCGAGGCGCTCCAGCAGATTGTGTTCTGGACGATGGGCTCGCTACAGCGCGCGAACTGGGTGGCCAACGGTATCATTGCGGCGGCGCTGCTAATCGCTATTCCGTTCACTATCCGCTATGCGTGGGCGCTGACGGTGTTGCGGCTTGGCGATGCCCGAGCAAAAGCCGTGGGCATCAATGTGGATAGGCTGCGCATTGCGACGCTGATTGTAGCCTCGCTGCTGGCAGCAACCGCAGTGGCCTTCGCCGGCATCATCGGCTTCATCGGACTGGTCGGCCCACACATTGCACGCATGCTGGTCGGTGAAGAACAGCGCTTCTTTGCCCCGGCATCGATGGCGGCGGGCGCGGCGCTGCTTGCGGCAGCTCATGCGGTATCCATCACGGTGGTGCCGGGTGTGGCAGTGCCGATTGGCATCATTACCGCAATCGTCGGTGTCCCATTCTTTGTCGGCTTGGTTTTTCTGCGTAAGAGGACGGTGTGGAACTAATGGGCGTATTTCTCGATGTCAACGAAGTAGCTGCAGGCTATGGTAAGCGGAAGGTGCTGCGCGGGGCGTCGATGCGCACGCTGAAGCCGGGTACGGTGACGGGTTTGCTCGGGCCAAACGCTGCGGGTAAGTCCACACTGATGACCACCCTGGCGGGGATTCGAAAGCCAATGGCCGGGGAGATTGCACTGACCCGTGACACTGAGCGGGTCGTCGGCTCCGAACTGCGCGATGTGGTGGGCTACGTGCCCCAGGATTTGCCAGCAAGTGCCTCGCTGACCGCATTCGAATCGGTACTGGTCTCTGGCCGGCGCGCCGGGCGTCTGCGCGTGCGCGGCTCCGAGATTGAGCACACTGCGGCGGTTCTCCGGAAGGTTGGTATTGAGCACCTTGCCGACCGCTTCGTCGGCGAGCTCTCCGGCGGTCAGCGTCAGCTCGTCGCCGTCGCGCAGATGTTTGTCCGCAATCCCGAGGTCATGCTTCTCGACGAACCCACCTCCGCCCTCGACCTGCGCCACCAGGTGGAACTCCTACAGCTCGTCCGCGCGGAGGTCGCCTCACGGAGCTCCTTGGCGCTCGTCGCAATCCACGATCTCAATCTCGCAGCCCGCTACTGCGATGAGCTTGTCATGCTTCACGACGGCCACGTGGTTGCCCAGGGGAGTCCTGCTGACGTTCTCACACCGGATCTTTTGGCCCGCGTCTATGGAATTCGAGCCCGCGTGCTTAATGATGGAGGCGTTCCTGTGGTGTGTCCTATTGAGGAAGACCAGGTTTCTGAGGCCGCATAGTGCGGATTCGGCTGGGGTGCGGGGCATTTCGCTAATCGCCCCAGCCAAGTGGTAACATCTTTTCTCGTTGCACTTGTTGTGCTTGTGCCACACGCCCCCGTAGCTCAGTGGATAGAGCGCCGGTTTCCGGTACCGAAGGTCGGAGGTTCGACTCCTCTCGGGGGCACGTCTTATCCCTTAAGCGGTTAGGTTCGATTAGATTCGCCTGGTTGCTTGAGGGATTTTTGTTTCGGGTGTACCTGGCGGAAGCGGGCCAATCCGAGTTACTGACTGCGTTTATGACAAAAATGACCCAAAAAATGGCCTGAAAGTGTCATAAACTCACACAGTTTCACATGTGCAGCCCCGTCGGGGATCCCGGTTAATTGACCGGGCGACGAACCGTACCGTCCGGATAGCGGGCAAAGCGCCCCTCTTCAAAGGTTGCAACCGGATCGTTGGAATCAAACCGCCATGCGCCGAACTCGCCACGCTGGTAGGCATCGAATGCCTCAACGAGCTCTTCGCGGCTATTCGCGACAAACGGGCCATGCTGATACACGGGAGCGCCAATTGGTCGGCCTTGGAGGATGAGCGCGAAGGCCCCCTCGGCACCTGCAGAAATGTCCAGTGCCTCGGTTGAGCGCAGCACTGCGCCCTCTTGCACCAGCGTTTCGCCCTCGATAGTGAGGCTGCCGCGTAGAGAGTAGAGAGTCCGAATTGTCTCGGCATAATTGGTTGGTGGCAACGTTAGCTGTGCGCCCGGTTGCAGGCGCAGCACCCACACGGCTACATCGGAATCTGGTGCAGCGGCCCAGGATTCCGGTGGTGGAGCAAGCGGCTGAGTATCGTCGAATGCGCCCGCGATGACCTTTACGTCGTAGCCGTGGCCATTGTCATCAGTGCCGGTGACATGCGGAGTGTCTTCTGCCCAGAACATCTGGAAGTGCGGCTTTGCCTCCTTGCCTTCGGGCGGCAGGTTCAGCCAAATCTGAAACATGTGGTGAGGATTGGGGCCGTCGTTATGCAGAAGCGGGAACATTTCAGCATGCGCAGTGCCTGCGCCGGTGGTCAGCCACTGAGTGTCGCCGTCGCCGTAACGAGCCTGTGCACCTTCGGAGTCGGTGTGGTCGACGTAACCTTCCTCGACAATCGAGATAGTTTCAAAGCCGCGGTGTGGGTGGGAGGGGAAGCCGGGGACGGTTGTGCCGTGGTACATGGACCAGCCGTCCTTGCCGGAAAAGTCCATGCCGATATTACGGCCGAGCAGCGAGGCATCTGGTGTCATGGTTGTGCCCTTGGCCTGCGGGTATAGGTCGTAATGGTGGACCGCGAACAGGAAGGGATCCATGCCGGGGAGCTGTGGGTTGTCGGCTACTGAGAACTTTTGAATGATTGCGCTCATGGAAGGCTCCTTTAGCTAGGTTGTTTCATTTTCCATAACGCATTGTTGTCATGTCAATATTCCGAGGTTTGGTTGAAACCGCTGTGGAGCTTCGATTTGAGGTTTAGCCTGGAATCTATGACGGAAACCGAAGTTGCGCTGAAAAGACCCAAAAGCCCTAGTGCAGTATGGGGACAAGCAGTTATCTATGCTGCCATTTTCGGGTTCTTAATCGGAGTCATTGCATGGGCGGGATTGACAACTAAGTGGATTTTTCCCGGTGTGTTGCTACTAATCGCGGTTCAGTTCGTTTTTGATTACCGCAATAGGGAAGGGGTCTTTGACCCGGACTGGGAGGACAATGCCTTCAAATGGGATAAAAGGGCGCGACAAGGTTGGGCTGCAGTCCTTGCGCTGGTTATTGTGCTGGTAGTTGCATCAAATGTGCCGCGGCACCATGTTGGCGCTACCGCTGCGGTGACAATCGTGGCGGTAGCGGTGATGCTATTCGTGTCAGTCAAAAGGTACTGGCCAGGGCGATAACAGGGAGTATTCGCCCCTACCCAGCAATAATCACAATCAAGGTGCGCGGGCCGTGGACACCTTCGACGCGGGAAAGCTCGATATCCGAGGTCGCAGAAGGCCCGGAAATCATAGTGATTGGAGCCGTGGGGTCAACCTCTCGCAGGCGGGAAATGGCCTCCGGAATGCCAGAGACAATCGTTTCTGCTGGGACGACACAAATATGCTTATCCGGCACCAAGGTCAGGGCTCGGCGCCCGGAGGTAGCGGAGCCGTCCAGGAAAATGGTGCCGGTCTCCGCGCAGGTAACCGCAGAGCTGGTGACAATGGCATCGAGTTCGTCCAGTTCGCGGGCGTTGAAACCGGTATCGACGCGGATTTCGGTCGCCCCTTCAGCAGTCTCGCCAGAGCCAAGCCCCGCAACCCAGTCGCGGTCCAAGCCCTCGGGGATACCAATCAGCGAGGCCCCAACATCCGCAATAGCCTTCTTCACTGCGTCATTGATTTCAGTTGCCGAGCTGCCACAACGGCGCACATCGGCTTTGTAATCGGCGATGCGTTCGTCGGCAAGCGAAACGATGTCCTTGTGGGGCAGCTCCGAGCTTCGTTCATAGTCGCGTGGAACGGAGAAGTGCGCGCCGGGCTCGCCGGTGATAATGCCCACGTCAGAGGCTAAATCGCGGCCCTCAAAGGCAATCTTCTGCGCGTTGCGGATGCGGCCGAGAATGTCGTTTTTGGCGCCAGAGTTGGTCATCGCTAGGACTCCTTTTCGCTTTGGCCATTGATCTTGGTCGGTACCTGATGCGCCGATTCACGCGCCAACTGAGCGGAGAGATCCTCCGAACCCCACACGGAGCGGAAGGGCTTCTGCGGCGGCACCGGCGTGTCACGCACATCGGACCAACCGCTGAGGAACAGCGGCAGGGCGTGAATTTCGCCGTCCTTGAGGCCCAGCACGCGGGCCAGCGAGGCCATCTTTGCGCTCATGTTCCAGAGCTTCTGATTGCCCATGATGAACCCGAGCGTGGCAAACAGCTTGCCCTCCACCGGCGGGCGGTGCTCCGTGACCTTACGGTGACGCAGCTCCAGCAGTGCCGCAGGGATGTCAATTCGCACCGGGCAGACCTCAAAGCAAGCCCCGCACAGCGAAGACGCATAGGGCAGCGAAGCATTCGGATCATCGTAGGAATCCATGCCAGTGAGCTGCGGGGACAAAATCGCACCAATCGGGCCCGGGTAGACCGAACCGTAAGCGTGACCGCCCACGTGCTCATAAACAGGGCAGATATTCAGGCATGCCGAGCAGCGAATGCACTTCAGCGCTTCACGCCCAATCGGATCTGCAAGAGTGGCCGAGCGCCCATTGTCCAGCAACACAATGTGGAAATTCTTCGGGCCGTCGCCGTCGGTCGTTCCCGTCCACAGAGAGGTGTAGGGATTCATACGCTCGCCTGTCGACGACCGTGGCAGTAGCTGCAAGAACACTTCCAGATCCTGGAAGGTGGGAAGCAGCTTCTCAATACCCATCACCGAAATCAGTGTTTCCGGCAGCGTGAGACACATACGGCCGTTGCCCTCTGACTCGACGACGGCCACAGTACCGGTTTCGGCCACACCGAAGTTGGCGCCGGAAATCGCAACCTTGGCCTCCATAAACTGCTCGCGCAGAAACTTACGGGATGCCTCGGCCAGATCGGCCGGATTGGCTTTCAAATCCGGGTCGACTCCTGGGATTCCATTGAGGAAGATCTCGCGGATATCCTCGCGATTGCGGTGGATAGCAGGAACCAGGATGTGGCTCGGCATGTCGTCGGCAAGCTGAACGATGAGTTCCGCCAGGTCGGTTTCGCGGGCGGTGATGCCGGCGTCGGCAAGTGCTTCGTTCAAGCCGATTTCCTGTGTGGCCATCGACTTAATCTTGACGACCTTTTCTTCGCCGGTCTCTTTCACCAAGTCCGTGATGATGCGGTTTGCCTCGGCGGCATCGCGCGCCCAGTGGACGTGACCGCCGGCGTTCGTAACTGACTCTTCAAACTGCTCCAGCAGTTCCGGCAGACGCGCCATAACATCGCGCTTGATGTGGCTGCCCGCGAGCCGCAGCTGCTCCCAGTCATTCTTCTCGGCTACGACATGCGCGCGCTTCTGACGAATCGAACGCGTGGCATGACCGACATTTTCGCGCATGCGAGTGTTCTTGAGTTCCTCGTGCGCTGCGGCCGTGAACCCGCGCGTACCGCGCAGATGCCCGACGTTGTGCGGCGCGCGGGGAGGAAGGGCTGGCATGCCGACGTTAATTGCGACCATTACTGTTCACCTCGCAGGGAAGCCTCTTGGCGGTTGTGCACATCAAACGGGGTCTCCTTGGTGGAGGCCAGAATCTCGGCCATATGGATGGCGTGCACGCCAGAGTCCTGGCGACGCAACGCGCCACCGATATTGAGCAAGCAGGAAGCATCGCCAGCGGTGACGAACTCCGCTTCCGTAGCGCGGATATTGGCTGTCTTGTCGGCAACCATTGCAGCGGAGGTCTCCGCATTCTTCACCGAGAAGGTGCCGCCAAAACCGCAGCACTCCGCCGCGCCGGGCAGCTCGCGCAGATCGATTCCATCGACTGCGCTGAGCAGCCGCCACGGACGGTCGCCCACCTTGAGTACCCGCAAGCTGTGGCAGGTGGAGTGGTAGGTCACTGAGTGGGGGAAGTAAGCACCGACGTCAGTCACGCCAGCGACATCGGTGATGAACTCGGAGAGATCCAGCGTCTTGTTCGCGCAGGCCTGTGCCGCGTGGACTTGGGCACGGGTACCGTAGCGGCCCGCGATCATCGGATGCTGGTGGCGAACGGCGCCGGCGCAGGAACCGGACGGGGCGACAACGTAGTCAATCGAGGAATCTGCAAAAGCATCAGCGTAGGTGTCCAGCTGAGGAAGGACTTCCTTTTGGTACCCGGTGTTGACGTGCATTTGGCCGCAGCAGGTTTGTTGTGGTGGAAAGACCACATCGCATCCTAGGCGCGTGAGAACTCTGGCGGTCGCACTCACTGCATCTGGAAACATCATGTCCCCGATGCAGGTCGCGAAAAGTGCTACTTTCACGGTCGCTCCAAAAAGGGTTGAGGGGTAAGGCAATAATTTCCTACCTGAATGCTACGCCTAGCCCCGGATTAAATCTGTTCTCAACCTGAATTCGGCTGGACCGTGAAAGCGGTGTAGGACAGCCGGACGCGGTGGCCTGCAGATACCCCTCAAATCAATCTTTTGGTGGCTGATGTTTCCACGACTGCGATTGACCTAATAGGATAGGCAATCGTGAATCCTGCTGATCTTGCTGTACTAGTCCGAAAAGTCACCGTCGAGGTTTTGACTGCCCACGATGCCGATGTCTCTATCGTGCCGGAAAACCCGACCGTCGAGCGTCCGCGTAACCCTGAGCACGGCGACTATGCAACCAATATCGCCATGCAGCTGGGCAAGCGCGTCGGCATGGTGCCGCGTGACTTGGCAACTGAAATTGCCACAGCGCTCGGCGCTTCTGAGGGCATCGATGAAGCAACCATCGCAGGCCCGGGCTTTATTAACATCCGCCTGGCCTCCGATGCCCAGGGCAAGATCGTCGAGGACGTCCTGGCAGCGGGGGAGAAGTGGGGTCATGCCGACTTCAACTCCAACCTCGACGTGAACCTGGAGTTCGTCTCCGCGAATCCGACCGGGCCGATCCACCTGGGCGGTACTCGCTGGGCAGCAGTCGGTGACGCTCTCGGTCGTGTCCTGTCCGCCACCGGTGCCAAGGTCACTCGCGAGTACTACTTCAATGACCACGGTCGCCAGATTGACCGCTTCTCCGACTCCTTGGTTGCAGCCGCTCGCAACGAGCCGACTCCGGAAGATGGCTACGGCGGAGAGTACATCCAGGACATCGCCGCTGCTGTGCTGGAGAAGAACCCGCAGGCACTCGAGGGCTCTGAGGAAGAGGTCCAGGAGCACTTCCGCGCCATCGGCGTGGACATGATGTTCGAGCACATCAAGAAGTCTCTGCACGAGTTCGGCACCGATTTCGACGTTTACTTCCACGAAAACTCGCTGTTCGAGTCCGGTCAGGTAGAAGCAGCTGTCAATTCCCTGAAGGAAAACGGCAAGCTCTACGAAGCTGACGGCGCATGGTGGCTGAAGTCCACCGATTACGGTGACGACAAGGACCGCGTGGTCATCAAGTCCGACGGCGACGCAGCCTACATCGCAGGTGACATCGCATACGTTAAGAACAAGTTCGACCGCGGCCACAACCTGTGCATCTACATGCTGGGTGCCGATCACCACGGCTACATCGCGCGTCTGCGCGCGGCCGCTGCAGCGCTCGGCTACAACGCCGATGGCGTCGAGGTGCTCATCGGTCAGATGGTCAACTTGCTTCGCGACGGCAAGGCTGTCCGGATGTCGAAGCGTGCGGGCACAGTGGTCACCTTGGACGACCTGGTTGAGGCAATCGGCGTCGATGCTGCTCGCTACTCGCTAATCCGTTCCTCTGTGGACTCCAGCCTGGATATCGACCTGGGGCTGTGGGCTTCGCAGTCCAGCGACAACCCGGTCTACTACGTCCAGTACGGCCACGCTCGTTTGTGCTCAATCGGCCGCCGTGCCGAAGAGGCCGGTGTGACCAGCGAAGGCGCTGACTTCTCCCTGCTGGTAGAGGACCGTGAAGGTGAGCTCATCCGCACTATCGGTGAGTTCCCGGCCATCATCAAGTCTGCTGCTGACCTGCGGGAACCACACCGCATTGCCCGTTACTCTGAGCAGCTCGCCGGTGTCTTCCACCGCTTCTACGACACCTGCCAGATTCTGCCAAAGGCAGACGAAGAGGTATCCGAGCTACACCGTGCTCGTCTCGGCCTGGCTGAGGCTACCCGCCAGACGCTGGCCAATGCTCTGCAGCTGCTCGGTGTTACCGCACCTGAGCGCATGTAGTCGAACGCGCCCGTAAAACTACACCCCGTTGCTCCGCCCGGGTAACGGAGAAAGAGAGCTGTTTCGTGCCTATCGACGGCAATGGTTTCGAACTGGGTGGCTACACTCGACCCGATTCCACCCAATTTAATGAACTACCAGCGCATGTCTGGCCAACTACCGCCCGTCGTCGGGGCGATGACGAAGATAACCCCGGCTCGGTGGAAATTGGCGGCGTGAGCCTGGTCGACATTGCCAAGGAATTTGGCACTCCGGTTTTTGTCGTCGATGAGCAGGACTTCCGCTCCCGCTGCCGCTCGATGGCCAAGGCCTTCCGCGGCGCGGAGAATGTCCACTACGCATCCAAGGCTTTCCTGTCGAAGACCATCGCCCGCTGGGTAATGGAGGAGGGGCTGCATCTCGATGTCGCCTCGGGCAACGAGATGGCTATCGCTCTGGCTGCGGGATTCCCAGCCAAGGACATGACCTTCCACGGCAACAACAAGTCCACCGCTGAGCTGCGTGATGCTATCTCCGCTGGCGTGGGCAAGATTGTGCTTGACTCCCGTTCGGAGCTGCGTCGCCTGTCCCAGGTGGCGGCTGAAGCAGGCGTGGTGCAGGACGTGCTCGTTCGCGTGAAGCCCGGTGTGGAAGCGCACACCCACGAGTTCATTGCTACTGCGCATGAAGATCAGAAGTTCGGCTTTTCCCTCGCGTCCGGTTCGGCGCTGGAAGCTGCCAACCTCGTAGAAGAGGACGACAATCTGCGCCTGGTTGGTCTGCACTGCCACATCGGCTCCCAGATTGTCGATTCCGACGGTTTCATTCTCGCCGCCGAGCGCGTGTTCTCACTGGTGGAAAAGCTGGTCGAACGCCACGGCACTGAAATCTCGGAACACTTCAACACCCTCGACCTCGGTGGCGGTTTCGGAATCGCCTACACCGCAGGCGAGCAGCCCCTCGACGTTGCTCCGCTTGCCGACGAGATCCTCACTGCCGTAGACAAGCTTGCGCAGCGTATCGGCATTGCGACTCCGGCAGTGGCTGTTGAACCAGGTCGTGCCATCGTTGGCCCGTCCATGGTCACGGTGTACGAAGTGGGCACTTTGAAGGATGTGACCATCGATGACGGCATGACCCGTCGTTACGTATCGGTCGATGGCGGCATGAGCGACAATATTCGTCCGGCGCTTTACGGCTCGAACTATGATGGTCGCGTTGTTAATCGCGAGGTGTCCGGTTCCAGGATTCCCACCCGCGTCGTCGGAAAGCACTGTGAATCGGGAGACATTCTGATTAACGATGCGAACTACCCGAACGACATTGTCGAGGGTGATCTGTTCGCGCTCGCTGCTACTGGGGCATACTGTTACGCAATGGCCAGCCGCTACAACATGCTGACGCGACCACCAGTAGTGTCGGTATGCGATGGTCAAGTGACCCAAATATTAAGACGAGAAACCGTACAAGACTTACTAAGCCTGGAGTGTGAAACGCCACGATGACTGCCGCAACGAATAATCCTGGAAAGGGCGAGGGCCACAAAGTTGGTGTCGCTATTTTAGGTCTTGGCACAGTCGGTACTGAGGTTTACCGCCTGCTCAACGAGAAGGCTGAGGACTTCGAGCGCCGCATCGGCGGACCGGTCGAGGTCGTTGGTATTGCTGTGAGCGACAAGACCAAGCCGCGTCCGAATGTGGATCAGGATCTTCTTACCGACGATGCTTTTTCGCTGGTTCAGCGCGATGACGTTGACCTGGTAGTCGAGGTCATCGGCGGCATTGATTACCCACGTCGCGTTGTGCTGGAGGCACTGCGTGCCGGCAAGTCGGTCGTGACCGCCAACAAGGCACTCGTCGCCGCTCACGGCGAGGAGCTCTCTGAGGCTGCCGATTCCTCGGGTGTCGACCTTTTCTTCGAGGCAGCTGTGGCTGCAGCTATCCCGGTCGTCGGGCCGCTGCGCCGTTCGCTGGCCGGTGACACTGTCAATAAGGTCATGGGTATTGTCAACGGCACTACCAACTTCATCCTTGATGCGATGGACTCCACTGGTGCGGACTACGACGAGATGCTGGCAGAGGCCACCCGCCTGGGTTACGCCGAGGCCGACCCGACTGCAGACGTCGAGGGCCACGATGCCGCTTCCAAGGCAGCTATTCTAGCCAGCCTGGCATTCCACACCCGCGTGACTGCTGATGATGTTCACTGCGAGGGTATTACCGAGATCACCGCTGACGACATCGCAGCCGCCAAGAGCGCAGACTGCACCATTAAGCTGCTGGCTACCTGTGAGCGAGTCACGGACGAAAATGGCAAGGAGTCCATTTCCGCCCGCGTGTACCCAGCGCTGATTCCACGTCGTCACCCGCTGGCAACTGTGCGTGAGTCTTTCAACGCTGTCTTCATTGAGGCCGAGGCCGCTGGTCGCCTGATGTTCTACGGCAACGGCGCTGGTGGTAATCCGACCGCCTCCGCAGTGCTCGGTGACCTCGTTGCAGCTGCTCGCAACATTGTCCACGGTGGTCGCGCACCGGGAGATTCCACCTACGCTAACCTGCCGATTCTCGACTTCGGTGACGTTCGCACCCGCTACCACATCGACCTGCACGTCGACGATCGTGTCGGAGTGCTTGCCGATGTCGCTCGCACCTTCTCTGATCACAACATCTCCCTGCGCACCGTCCGCCAGGAAGAGGGCTCCAACGGCGCTCGCCTGGTCATCGTGACCCACAAGGCACTGGAGAAGGATTTGGAAGCAACGGTCGACGAATTGCGCGCCAACGACGCGGTTTTGGCCGTCAACAACGTCATTCGTATCGAAGGAATGGATATCTAAATGGCACAGGAGCTTTTCCCGGGTCAGAAGGTCACCGTCACGGTTGCAGGTTCGTCAGCGAACTTGGGCCCGGGCTTCGACACCCTGGGGTTGGCAGTTGCACTCTATGACATCGTCGAGGTCGAGGTCATCGAGTCCGGTGTCGTCGTTGAAATTCACGGCGAGGGCGAAGTCGACCTGCCGCGCAACGAGTCTAATCTGGTTGTGCGCGCGATTCGCGCGGGCCTTCGCGCCGCAGGAGTCGAGGCACCGGGGCTGAAGGTTATTTGCCACAACACCATTCCGCAGTCGCGCGGTCTAGGCTCTTCCGCAGCCGCCGCCGTTGCTGGTGTCGCTGCCGCTAACGGTCTGGCGGGCTTCCCGCTTACCGACGACCAGGTAATCCAAGAATCCTCGGTATTCGAAGGCCACCCGGATAACGCTGGTGCATCCGTCCTCGGCGGGGCAGTGGTCAGCTGGACCGACAAGCCTGTCGATGGTCGCACCGCGCCCCAGTACCGAGCAGTGAGCATTCCGGTGCATGAGTCCATTCAGGCGACCGCACTCGTACCGGCATTCCACGCCTCCACGAATGCAGTTCGTCAGGTGCTGCCGAGCGATGTTTCGCATGTCGACGCTCGTTTCAATGTCTCTCGTACTGCGGTTATGACCGCAGCGCTGCAGTCCCACCCGGAACTGCTGTGGGAGGGAACGCGAGATCGCCTGCACCAGCCGTACCGCTCCGACGTGCTGCCGGTGACCGCAGAGTGGGTCAACCGCCTGCGCAACCGTGGCTACGCGGCATTCCTCTCGGGTGCTGGTCCGACCTGTATGGTTCTGGGAACTACTGCAGTAGATGAGAAGATCTTGGACGATGCCCGCGAGGCTGGCATCAAGGTCATGGAGCTGGGAATCGGTGAGCCGGTTAAGGTCGTGGTCGACGGCTAAGCCGCAGCTGCGGCCAGGTGCCGGGCCAGTGGCTTAGCCTGCTACCTACTTTTCGCCCGGCCCCTTCAGTTTCACGATGCTGTACTGACCTGCGCTCAAGTGCGAGCGCAGGTCTTTCTTGTCGAACTTGCCCACTGAGGTCTTATCGATTGAGTCCACGAAGGCCCAGTACTCCGGCAGCATCCACTTTGGCAGCTTTGGCCGCAGTTCATCGCGGAGCATTTCAGCGGTCTCCTTGCTCTGTTCAACTTCCGGCATCAGCACCGTAATGGCCAGTGGGCGCTCACCCCACTTTTTATCTGGCATGCCGATAATCGCGCACTCGAGTACCTGTGGGCTTTCCATTACGAAGTTTTCCAGCTGAGCGGAGTAGATCCACTCGCCACCGGAACGAATGACATCGCGAGCACGGTCATGAATAGTCAGGTAGCCGTCGTGAGTAATCGAGCCGACATCGCCAGTGCGGAGCCACCCGTCCTCGGTGAACTGTTCGCTAGCCTCGTCGACCTCCGCACCGCGGAAGAAGTGCGCGGTGCCTCCATCTTGAGCCTCCGGAGAGCTGTAGTAGCCTCCGGTGACCGTGTTGCCGCGCACCTGCAGCTCACCCTGGTTGCGGTCATGCAGGTCGAGCACGCGGTCGTTGTCATCAACAATGCGGAACTGCATGATGTCCGGGAAACGTCCTTGGCTGACACGGTAGCGTTCGCGGGCCTCACCGGAGGCGCCGTACGGAGGTCGTGCCACGGTACCGATAGGCGAAGTCTCGGTCATGCCCCAGAAGTGGATGACATCGACACCGTAGCGCTCTTCCCATAGCCGAATCAATGCAGGTGGGACAGGAGAACCGCCCGAGAAAATCTCCTGCAGACTCATGCGCTTCGGAGGATTGCTGAGGTAGTGTGCCATGAGGTTAATCCACAGCGTCGGCACGCCCTGAGCTACGCGCGGCATTGAGGTTTCGATGATTTCTGCCAGACGCGGTGCGGACAGGTCCGCGCCGGGGAAGATTAGCGACGCCCCGCACATGAAGGAGGCCAGCGGCACGCCCCAGGACAGGACGTGATAAATGGGCACACAGCAAAGCCACGGGTTTCCATGCGAGATGGCAAAGGAGTCAGTGGTGCGCATATTCAGGCTGTGCAAGTACAGCGAACGGTGGCTGTAGACGACACCTTTAGGTGCGCCCTCGGTGCCCGTCGAATAGCACATGGCTGCACCGGAGTTTTCATCGAGCTCAGGCCAGTCGAAGCGGCTGGGGCGTCCGTCGATGAGCGATTCGTAGGAGTACCACGGGATACCATCCGGCAGTTGCTCAGCCACGTCAGACAGATCACCGATACCGATAATGATGACAGCGCGGACGCGCGGGCAGTGCGGAAGAACCTCGGCGAGTAGTTCGATCTCGGTCGGGTCCGCGATGATGACCTGGTCATCGGCGTGATTGATAATGTGCACAATCTGATCCGGCATGAGCTGCTTGTTCAGCGGCTGGAATACCGCGCCCATGGAGGCGACGCCGAGGAAGACCTCGAAGTGTTCGGCGCAGTTGTACATCAGGGTAGCGATGCGCTGATCCCCGTCGATGCCGAGCTCATCGCGAAGTGCATGTGCCAGCGCACTAGCGCGTGCGGCGATGGCGGCAAAAGTGGTGGTCTCGGGGCCGTCACTGTTCCAGGAGGTCACCGGAGTCCGACCGTGAATGGTGCGACCGTATTCCACAATCTGAGCGATATTGAGAGGAATATGAGGCATCGTACTGCGCATGAGCTCTACAGTACCGACTCACAGCCCCGCGACCTAGCGAAACGCAGGTGAGAACTAGTGTTGCTACCTGACTATTTGGTGACTATCCTTGGGCAATAGGTCGTTTTCAATACGCGGCTAGATACGTACTTCTTCATGTACTCCGCATGCCGTTGACCTTCGCAGTTGTTCACACAACGCGATGGCGCAACGTGACATTGAAAACACATAAATCAGTAGTGCGACTACATAGTCTTGCGGTGCTGTGGACCTAAAATTTCCTAACCATCTTCAGCCCGGACGCTCGGGTTTGAGATGCGGAAATAATGTAGGCAAGATGCCTCGGTTTAGTTTCAACGTCGAGGTCTTTTGCCTGGCTTTTTCGATAGTTTCCCGTCAGCTGCGGCTACTTTTCCGCACGTGGTAAAGGTTCGACGACGGAGCACACGCGGTGGCGGGCAGTAAGAGCGAAAAAGTGTCAATGACATAGCCCCCTGTAGAGAGTGACTGCAGGGAAGGTCGATGAAAGGACATCCGTGACCGATACGGACACCACTGCCACGGCAGGCGGCCCAGAGAATCTTGCGGCCCTCCGAATGGCAGAACTGCGTGAAATCGCTTCCAGCAAGGGCATTCGCGGCATCTCCGCCATGCGCAAGCATGAGCTGATTGAGGCCATTAAGAATGGTGCCCCGGCTGCTGGTTCCGCTCCAGCTCGGAAATCTCGCGCGAAGAAGGCTGCGGCTGGGGCTGCGGATACCGGCTCCAAGGCGAAGGATGCCAAGGAATCGCCGTCGGAAAGCGCGGATAAGGGTTCCAGTAAGAGCGCCGACAAGAGCGACAAGGGCAACGACAAGCGAGACGACGCCAACGCGGATGGTCGCGAGGAGATGTCCCGTTCTCAGCAGCGTCGAAATCGTCGTAACCGTGCTCGTCAGCGCGAGCAGGAGAATCAGGACGATCGCAGCAACGATAGCCGCGACGATTCCGATAACGGCAACGACCGCGGTGATCGCAACGACAATCGCAACGATCGTAATGATCGTAATGACCGCGGTGATCGCAACGACCGTAATAACCGCAACGATCGCAACAACCACGATCGAGACAACGACGATGAAGGCCGCGGCAACCGCAACAACCGCCGCGGTCGCAACAACAATCGCAATAACGACCGCAATAACCATGACGATGACGGTCGTGGCAACCGTAACCGCCGCAACCGTCGCAATCGCCGCGACCGTCGCGGACGCGATAACAACGGTGGGGGACACGGCGGTCAGGACGAGATCCGCGAGGATGACGTTCTCCAGCCGGTGGCTGGCATCGTCGATGTGCTAGATAACAAGACCGCATTCGTGCGCACGTCCGGATACCTGCCGGGCTCTAACGATGTGCTGGTGTCCGCGCAAATGGTTCGTAAATACGGTCTGCGCAAGGGCGACGCCGTCACTGGTCAGGTCCGCATGCCGCGTGAGAATGGCTCGGGCCAGGTCACTCATGGCAACGGCCGTAATCGCCGCAAGTACAACCCGCTGGTCAAGGTCGAAACTGTAAACGGCATCGATCCGGAGCAGGCAAAGCAGCGGCCGAACTTCGCTAAGCTCACCCCGCTGTACCCGAACCGTCGCCTGCGCCTGGAGACCGAGCAGAAGATTCTCACCACTCGCGTCATCGACCTGATTATGCCGATTGGTAAGGGTCAGCGTGCGCTCATCGTTTCGCCGCCGAAGGCCGGTAAGACCACGATCCTGCAGAACATTGCGAACGCTATCGCGACGAACAACCCCGAGTGCTACATGATGGTCGTGCTTGTCGACGAGCGCCCGGAGGAAGTCACCGACATGCAGCGCAGTGTCCGTGGCGAGGTTATTGCTTCTACCTTCGACCGCCCGCCGTCAGATCACACGGCAGTGGCCGAGTTGGCTATTGAGCGTGCAAAGCGTCTGGTGGAACAGGGGCAGGACGTCGTCGTACTGCTGGACTCCATTACCCGCCTTGGCCGTGCGTACAACAACTCTTCGCCGGCATCGGGACGAATCCTCTCCGGTGGTGTGGACTCCAACGCTCTGTACCCGCCGAAGCGCTTCTTGGGTGCTGCCCGAAACATCGAAGAAGGCGGCAGCCTCACCATCATCGCCACCGCGATGGTGGAGACCGGTTCCGCAGGCGACACTGTTATCTTCGAGGAGTTCAAGGGCACCGGTAACGCCGAGCTGAAGCTCGACCGTAAAATCTCCGAGCGCCGCGTGTTCCCGGCAGTGGATGTCAACCCGTCGGGTACTCGTAAGGATGAGCTACTGCTCAGCACGGAGGAGGCTCGCATTATGCACAAGCTGCGCCGCATCCTCTCCGCGCTGGAGTCGCAGGCTGCTATTGACCTGTTGATTAAGCAGCTGAAGAAGACCCGGAATAACAAGGAATTCCTGATGCAGGTGGCTTCTTCTGCACCAATGGCCGCCGACGTTGATGTGGACGACATGCTTTAGCTGGGGTTAGCCGCAAACCACAGCACCAACCAGCATTTCACCCATCACAATCTGAAGGAATATTCAATGGCTAATCAGGTTTCCGCAGTTGACGACATCCTCTCCGAATACCACGGGCTCGAGGCGCAGCTGGCTGACCCCGAGCTGCACAACGACCCGAAGGCTGCCCGTAAGGTCGGCAAGCGCTTCAATGAGCTGCAGCCGGTCATTCAGACTCACAAGAAGCTGACTGAGGTCCAGGATGACCTGGAGGCAGCTCGCGAGATGGCATACGAGGACTCCGAGTTCGCAGCTGAGGCTGAGCGTCTCGCTGCCGAGGCAGAGGAACTCGAGGAGAAGCTCGCCGACCTGCTGGCTCCGCGCGATCCGCACGACAGCGATGACATCGTTATGGAGCTCAAGTCCGGTGCCGGCGGTGAGGAGGCTGCGCTCTTCGCAGGTGAGCTCGCTCGCATGTACCAGCGCTATGCAGAAAAGCACGGCTTTACCACCGAGATTCTCGGTCTGTCCGAGTCTGATCTCGGCGGCGTGAAGGACATGACTATGTCCATCCGAGCCAAGACTCCGTCCCGCGACGGTGCGTGGAGCGTGTTCAAGTTTGAAGGTGGCGTCCACCGCGTGCAGCGCGTGCCGGTTACCGAATCTCAGGGCCGTATTCAAACGTCCGCCGCTGGTGTGCTGGTCTACCCGGAGCCCGACGAGGTCGAAGACATCCAGATTGATGAAAAGGATCTGCGTGTCGACGTCTACCGCTCCTCCGGTAAGGGCGGTCAGGGTGTTAACACGACTGACTCCGCCGTTCGCCTGACGCACCTTCCGACTGGTCTCGTTGTTACCTGTCAGAAGGAACGCTCGCAGATTCAGAACAAGGCCCGCGCTATGCAGGTCCTTGCTGCTCGACTGCAGCAGATGAAGGAAGAGGAGATCGCCGAGGCTGCCTCTGACCAGCGTAAGTCTCAGGTGCGCAACATGGATCGCTCCGAGCGCATCCGCACTTACAACTTCCCGGAGAACCGCGTTTCCGATCACCGCATCGGTTACAAGGCTCACAACCTGGACTCGGTGCTGGGCGGCGACATGGATGACCTGCTCAAGGCCCTCCACGACGCGGAGCGCGCTGAGCGTCTTGAAGCCGAGTAGCCCCACGCCCGCAGAAAATAGCTCGCCGACGTTACCGGATTCCGTCCGTACTCTCGGCGAGCTGTTTCGCTATGCGCGTCGCACGCTTGACGACGCGGCGCTGGCTTCTCCGGATGCCGACGCACGGGCGCTATTTGCAGCCGCAGTCGATGCGGGATCGGCAGACATTATCTTCCGCGGAGACGAACCGTACACCGATGAGGACGGTCGCAAGTATCTGGCCGAGATACTGGCCCGCAGAGTGGCTCGTGAGCCACTGCAGCACATCCTCGGTACGGCGCCGATGATGAGCCTGGAACTACAGGTCGGGCCCGGTGTTTTTGTACCCCGGCCGGAGACGGAACTGCTCGCGCAGTGGGCAATCGATCGAGCCCGTGAACTGGTCGCAAGTGGCGTCGTCAAGCCGAAAATCGTTGACTTGTGTACTGGATCCGGTGCGTTGGCGTTGGCGATCGCCGATGCCGTACCCGAAGCGGACGTGGTGGCTGTGGAGCTCTCTGAGCGGGCACGGGCGTGGGCTGCGAAGAATATCGAGACGTACGGCGATGGGCGTGTGCGTCTGATTGCTGGCGATGTCACGGATGTTCAGCTGATTGATGATGGCGCTGAGCTCGCAGAATGGGTAGGCGAGACCGACATTGTTGTGTCCAACCCTCCATATGTGCCCGAAGACACCGAAGTTGACCCCGAAGTGAGAGCTGATCCGCACTCTGCGGTCTTCGGCGGCGACGATGGGCTAGATGTCATTCGACCTATGATGAACCTAGTGGATGCGCTGGTGCGGCCGGGTGGAGTCATCGGCATCGAGCACGATGACTCTTCAGGAGACGATGTCAGTTCACTGCTAAAGGACACCTGGGATTACGCTGATGTAGAGGTCCACCGTGACTTTGCGGGCCGTGACCGTTTTACGGTGGGACGCAAAAATTGATCTTAAAAGCAAACTTTGAAGCAGGAGCACAAATCTGATGAGCAGGATTATGGACTGCAGCACAGATGAAAACCGCGAACGCGCAATTGCAGCAGCAGTAGATGCAGTGAAGGCAGGACGGCTGGTCGTTATGCCTACCGATACCGTCTACGGCCTTGGCTGCGATGCCTTTGATAACCAGGCCGTTGCCTCCTTGCTGCGTGCCAAGCACCGCGGCCCGGATATGCCGGTACCGGTGCTCGTGGGTTCCTGGAACACGATTGAGGGGCTCGTCCGCGAATACTCGCCAGCTGCTCGCACGCTGGTGGAGGCTTTCTGGCCGGGCGGACTGTCGCTGGTTGTGAACCAGGCGCCGAGCTTGCCGTGGAACCTTGGTGATACCGCGGGTACGGTCATGCTGCGCATGCCGCTGCACCCAATTGCTATCGAGATTCTGCGCCGCACCGGTCCGATGGCCGTGTCCAGTGCGAACATCTCCGGCCAGGCACCGGCCACCAATGCCGTGCGTGCCAAGCAGATGTTGGGTGGGGAAGCGGCTGTCTACGTCGACGGCGGCGAAGCCACGATTGGCACCCCATCGACGATTGTCGATATCTCGACTCCAGTGCCGCGGATTCTGCGCGAAGGCGCTGTGTCAGCAGCGGCGGTTGCCGAGGTTTTGAGTACTACGCCCGAGCGACTGCTGGGGCAGTAGTCTTGTCTACCTAAGGCTTTTCCTGTTTAGTATCTGCAGCGATTGTGTGGGTGAGTAGTACCTAGTGGCGGACATGAGCTTATTGGCAGCCCAGTCGGGTGGGGCAGGTGTGCCCATCCGCGAGCTCGCCATGCTCGTTTTAGTTTCCGCTGCTGTCAGTTATTTGCTCACTGGAGTGGTGCGTTATGTGCTGGTCCGCTCGGGCTGGTTGGATGCGCCCCGCACGCGCGATGTCCACGATATTCCGAAGCCCAGGCTCGGAGGCGTGGCGATGTACTCCGGGGTGGTCGCAGCTATCGCCCTTGCCTCGGTGATGCCGGCTCTCAACCGTGGTTTTCCGCCCATGACTCCAGATATGAGGGCAGTTGTGGCGGCCGCGTCGCTCTTGCTAATCGTCGGTATTTGGGATGACCTCTTTGACTTAGATGCCCTCACGAAGTTGGTGGGGCAGGTCGCGGCGGCACTTTTGATGTCATTTATGGGCGTCAATTGGTATCTGCTCTATATCCCGTTCAGTGGCGGCGCCACGCTCATTCTCGATCCAATCATGTCCACAGTCTTGACTGTCCTATTTACTGTGGCATTGATTAACGCCTTCAACTTTGTTGACGGCATCGATGGTCTCGCAGCTGGACTCGGCATGATCGCCGCAGCTGCAATCCTTGTCTATTCGATGGTCATGCTTCACGACCAAGGCGGAACCGTGTCTGCCTATCCACCCGCGATGATTTCCGCGTGCCTCCTCGGCGCTTGCCTGGGCTTCTTGCCGCACAACTTCGAGCCCGCACGCATTTTCATGGGCGATTCCGGTGCCATGATGATCGGCTTGCTGCTCGCAGCGGCATCGGTGTCGGCGTCGGGACGCATCGCGCCCTCCATGTACGGCACCGCTGACGTCATCGCTCTAATCTCGCCGGTTGTGGTCGTCATCGCAGCAATTAGCGTGCCAATGCTCGACTTGCTGCTTGCTGTCGTTCGCCGCGTCAGCCAGGGCAAGTCACCCTTCTCACCCGACAAAATGCATATTCACCACCGCCTCCTGTCGATGGGACACAGTCATCGCCGCGTGGTGCTAGTGCTTTACCTATGGGTGTCGGTCGTCGCGTACGCCGCCGTTGCCACCACCATTTTCCCCTTTGAATTTGTCGCTCTCACCTTCGGGATCCTGCTTATCATCGCGGTTGTCTTCACCCTCCGCCGTCGCAATGCGCTTGCCGACGACCGTTCAACGGGAGCGCGTCCCAGAAGTGGAAGTGGGGTCCGGCAGGTTATAAGACGTCGACGTGGACGCAGAAGGTACAATCTTCGACCGTGACTGAAAAAACAACTCCGGAGCCCGAGTCTAAATACGACGATTCGCGGCGACCGCTGCTGGCTGCTGCTCGCTCGGGCGCAATCGCGCTCGCTGTGATTACCGTGCTTTCGCTGCTGGTCTGGGGTGGCAAAAACGGTATGCCCGGTGTCTGGGGCGTACTCCTTGGTGCGGGCATTAGCGGAAGCTTCGTATTGCTTACCGTTCTAGGCATCCTCTTTACTGCTCGAACTTCGCCGTCCGTCACGCTTGCCGTTGTACTGGGTGGCTGGTTGTTGAAGATTGTCGTATTGATCGGTGTCCTGGTTGTTATTAGAAATCTTGAGTTTTATGACAACATGACTTTCTTCGTCACTGTTGTACTCACGCTGATGGTGACGCTGGGTGCAGAAGTGTGGGGAATGTCGCAATCTAACCTCACTTATGTGCAACCAATGAAGGACGAATAGCTCGTTAATAACTTGTTGACCTGCTGAGAGGCTGCAATGCGCCTCTAAAACCGCAGGTAATAAGCATATTGTCCAGTTTGTGCAGAAGATGCCACAAATAGAGGCCGAAACCCACAGCGGGGGTCGGCCTCTTTGTTGGTTTCGGGGTCGGAAACGCGGGGGTGTACCGGGTGGGGAAAATGAGTCAGAACTGTTATCCTGAGTTTCGGGTAAGACGGCCTGTAGCGAAATAACTATCATTTCCACAGGTACGGTCCCCGTGAGCGCCGTGCTGATGAGCGAATGGAATCCGCGGCGCGACACGTTAAATGACGTCCTTCGCACCGCTTGACAATAGTTCTAGCGGCCCAATCACGGGAGAGAACGCTGAGCGTTACAACACTTGCCGAGATGCGGGGTGAGTTTCACTCACCCAACTTGCAGGAGGAGTATTTCCCGGGTGAACAATTTGGCGACTTCATTTTAGGTGGCAGTGGCGACTGGTACGCCATGGACCGCCTGATGATTGTTCGTCTTTTGATGGCCGTGATCGTCGCCGTGTTCTTCGTCGTCGCAATGCGTCGTCCGAAGCTCGTGCCGACTGGTCTGCAGAACGTTGCGGAGTTGATGCTGGACTTCGTCCGCATCCACATCGCGGAGGAGATTCTGGGTAAGAAGGAGGGGCGTCGTTTCCTTCCGGTTCTGGCCACCATCTTCTTCCTTGTTATCTCGATGAATATTGCGGCTATTATTCCTGGCCTCAATATTTCGCCGAACGCCCGAATCGGTATGCCACTGGTTCTGGCCCTGTTCGCATACGTTGCCTTCATTTACGCGGGCTCGAAGAAGATGGGCTTCTTCAAGTTTGTGAAGTCGGCAGTCGTTATTCCGAACTTGCCACCGGTACTCCACCTCATCGTGGTGCCGATCGAGATTTTCTCCAACTTCGTTCTCCGCCCAGTTACGCTGACCATCCGTCTGATGGCCAACATGCTGGCGGGCCACATGGTTCTAGTCCTGCTTTTCGGTGCCACGAACTTCTTCTTCTGGCAGCTGAATGGTTGGACCGCCCTGTCCGGGTTGACCCTTGTCGCTGCGGTAGCATTCACGCTGTTCGAGATGCTGGTGATTTTCCTGCAGGCATACATCTTTGCCCTGCTGAGCGCCGTCTACATCGAACTGTCGCTGCACGCAGACGAGCACTAACCCATAACTAATGAGGCCGCAACTTCGGCAACAAGGCCTCGCAAATTTAATAGCAAGACCCACTTGACCCACAAAAGCCCCGGGCCTACTTAGAACAATCTTTAATCCGGGGCCATCCTTTAAGAAAGGGAACGGTTCATAATGAACGACGTCATCCTCTCCGCCCAGGACGCTGTCCAGGCTGTCGACACCAACGCTGGCCTGAAGACCATCGGTTACGGTCTGTCCACCCTGGGCCCGGGCCTCGGTATCGGTATCGTCGCCGGCAAGACCGTTGAGGGTATGGCACGCCAGCCTGAGATGGCCGGCCAGCTGCGTACCACCATGTTCCTGGGTATCGCCTTCACTGAGGCTCTCGCCCTGATCGGCCTGGTCGCAGGCTTCGTTTTCTAAGTCCGGACCTTCAAGCGGAGAACACGTAAACCATGACAGATTTCACCTTTTTGCTAGCGGCGGGTGACCTCCCGATGGGAGAGTCCATTAACCCGCTGCTGCCAAAGACCTATGACATCGTCTGGTCCGTTGTCCCGCTGGTAGTTATCCTGGTTCTCTTCTGGAAGCTCGTTCTTCCGAAGTTCCAGGAGGTCCTGACCGAGCGGGAGGACCGGATTGAGGGCGGCATTGAACGCGCTGAAGCTGCACAGGCTGAAGCCAAGGCCGCTCTGGAAAAGTACAACAGTCAGCTCGCAGAGGCCCGTACTGAAGCAGCAAAGATTCGCGACGAAGCCCGTGCACAGGGTCAGCGCATCATTGCAGACGCTACGACCAAGGCTAATGACGAGAGCGCACGAATCATCGAGTCCGGTGAGAAGCAGCTCGCTGCCCAGCGTGAGCAGGTAGTCGCAGAGCTGCGTAAGGAAATGGGCCAGAACTCCATCAATCTCGCTGAGCGCCTTCTGGGCGAGCAGCTTTCCGACGACGTTCGTAACTCGTCGACGATTGACAACTTCTTGTCCAACCTTGACACCGTGGCCCCGGCCGGAAAGTAGGCGACATGCACGCAGCAAGCCGCGAATCCCTGGCAGCCCTTAGCCAGCGACTGGACGCCGCTATCGGTGGCGACAATGTCGCTGTTGCTCAGGCTGCTCAGACTGGTTCCGAGCTTTTCGACATCGTCGAGGTCCTGGACTCCGACCGCGGCCTGCGTGTCGCTGTCGCCGACACCTCGGCGACTGCGGAACAGCGTTCCGGCCTTGTCCGGAGCCTGTTCGCGGGCAAGGTATCTGAGACGACTCTTAACCTCGTCGTGGATGCTGCCGCGCAGGTATGGTCCACCCCGCGTGAAATGCGTGAGGGTTTGGTAGAGCTGGGCCGTCGAGCCCTCCTTCGCTCTGCCGAAGGCCAGGGACAGCTTGAGACTGTTGAGTCTGAGCTGTTCCAACTGGGACACATCCTGGCTGAGCAGTCGCAGCTTGAACAGCTGCTGGCCGACAAGGCCGCAACCCCCGAAGCCAAGCGTGGGCTCCTCGCCTCTGTGCTGTACGGCAAGGTCACTTCCGTGACCGAAACCCTGGCACTGCAGGCTGTTGGCCGCCCATCCAAGCGCCCCGCGGACGACATTGACTCCCTGTCCCGGCTAGCCGCCGGCCTGCGGAACCACGTCGTCGCTCGCGTGACCAGTGCCACGGCCGTCTCTGACGAGCAAGAGCGAGCACTGGCGGACAAGCTCGGCCGAGTCTACGGCAAGGCGATGTCCATCCACACCGTGATCGACAAGTCGATTCTCGGTGGACTGGTCATCCGGGTTGGCGACGAGGTCATCGACGGTAGCCTTTCAACAAAGCTTGAGAAGCTGCGCGTCGGCCTCGGCTGACGGATGGTTTAGACGATTAATCACTGGAAGAATATTACCGAGAGCAGGAAGAACATGGCGGAGCTGACGATCTCCTCCGACGAGATCCGTAGCGCGATTGCGAACTACACCTCGAGCTACTCCCCGGAGGCCTCCCGTGAGGAGGTTGGCGTTGTTATCAGTGCAGCTGATGGTATCGCCCAGGTTTCGGGAATGCCGTCGGTCATGACGAATGAGCTTCTGGAGTTCCCGGGCGGCGTTATTGGCGTCGCTCAGAACCTTGACACCGACAAGGTCGGCGTTGTGGTGCTGGGTAACTTCGAGTCGCTTAAAGAGGGTGACGAGGTAAAGCGGACGGGTGACGTCCTTTCGATTCCGGTCGGGGACAAGTTCCTCGGTCGCGTAATTAACCCCCTGGGCCAGCCGATTGACGGCCTGGGCGACATTGAGGCTGAAGAGGACCGCGTCCTCGAGCTGCAGGCACCGACCGTGCTGCAGCGTCAGCCGGTTGAAGAGCCGATGGCTACTGGTATTAAGGCCATCGACGCAATGACCCCAATTGGTCGTGGTCAGCGTCAGCTGATCATTGGTGACCGTAAGACCGGTAAGACCGCGGTCTGCCTGGACACCATTTTGAACCAGAAGGCTAACTGGGAGTCCGGTGACCCGAGCAAGCAGGTGCGATGCATCTACGTTGCTATCGGTCAGAAGGGCTCCACCATTGCTGGTGTGCGCCAGACCCTCGAGGAGCAGGGCGCACTCGAGTACACCACCATCGTTGCTGCCCCGGCGTCGGATGCCGCAGGCTTCAAGTGGCTTGCACCATTCGCAGGCGCCGCACTGGGTCAGCACTGGATGTACCAGGGCAAGCACGTCCTGGTCATTTACGATGATCTGACTAAGCAGGCAGAGGCATACCGTGCCATCTCGCTGCTGCTGCGTCGCCCGCCGGGACGCGAAGCTTACCCGGGTGACGTCTTCTACCTCCACTCCCGTCTGCTGGAGCGTGCTGCGAAGCTCTCCGACGACATGGGTGCAGGCTCGCTGACCGCACTGCCGATCATCGAGACCAAGGCAAACGACGTGTCGGCCTTCATTCCGACCAACGTCATTTCCATTACCGATGGCCAGGTCTTCCTCGAGTCCGACCTGTTCAACCAGGGTGTCCGCCCGGCTATTAACGTCGGTGTGTCGGTTTCCCGTGTTGGTGGTGCCGCACAGACCAAGGGCATGAAGAAGGTTTCCGGTAACCTGCGTCTGGACCTCGCGTCCTACCGCGACCTGGAAGCATTCGCAATGTTCGCATCCGACCTGGACGATGCCTCCAAGCGTCAGCTGGAGCGCGGTCAGCGTCTGGTTGAGCTGCTGAAGCAGAAGGAAAACCACCCGCAGCCGGTCGAGTACCAGATGACCTCCATCTACCTCGCTGGTGAGGGCGAATTCGACGATGTCCCGGTTGAGGACGTCCGTCGCTTCGAGGCCGAGCTGCTTGAGCACCTGCAGGACACTCAGCCTGCAGTCTTCGAGCAGATTGACGGCGGCGTCGCCTTCTCTGACGAGTCCAAGGCTGCTCTGAAGTCCGCTACCGCTAACTTCAAGAAGTCCTTCCAGACTTCTGAGGGCGCACCGCTGGCTTCCGAGGCTCCGGTCGAGGCACTCGACGAGGGCGAGCTCAAGAAGCAGCAGATTACGGTCTCCCGCAAGACTGCCCAGAACTAGGCAGGTTGAGCTACTCAATGACCGTTTTCGCAATTGAAGGGAGGGAATAGGACATGGCGAATCTTCGTGAACTTCGAGCCCGAATCAAGTCGGTGAACTCGACCAAGAAGATCACCAAGGCCCAGGAGCTTATCGCAACCTCGCGCATTACCAAGGCGCAGCGTCGCGTAGCAGACTCCCAGCCGTACGCCGACGAAATCGAGAAGGTCATCGGACGTCTCGCATCGGCTTCGTCGTTGGATCACCCGATGCTCGTAAAGCGTGAGGGTAACCAGCGTGTTGCAGTCCTGGTTGTCACCAGTGACCGCGGCATGTGTGGCGGCTACAACCACAACGTCCTGAAGAAGGCTGCAGAGCTGCGTACCGCTCTGGAAGAGCAGGGGCATGAGGTCGTTCTCTACGTGACTGGCCGTAAGGGCACCGACTACTACGACTTCCGTGGTGTCGAGCTCGCCGGTACGTGGGAGGGCTTCTCCCAGGATCCGGACTACGCCGCAACCCACGACGTGCGTCGTCACCTCATTGATGGTTTCAACGCTACGGCCGAGGGCACTGCCAAGTACCGCGAAGGCCTGCGTGGCACCAACGGCGAGGCCGTTCAGGGCTTCGACCAGGTCCACGTTGTCTACACGGAATTCGTGTCCATGCTTTCTCAGATTCCGCGTGCACACCAGATGCTCCCGATTGAGCCTGTGTACGAGGATGTCGAGATTGCTCAGGGCGAGGACATGCTGTCCGATGGATCAGATGACCTCAAGCCGGACTACGAATTCGAGCCTGATGCAGACACCCTGTTGGCAGAGCTTCTGCCGCAGTACGTGTCCCGTACCCTGTTCGCAGTGATGCTCGAGGCCGCTGCCTCTGAGTCCGCTGCCCGTCGTAACGCTATGAAGTCCGCGACGGACAACGCTACCGAGCTGGTCAAGGACCTCTCGCGTGTTGCTAACCAGGCACGTCAGGCACAGATTACCCAGGAAATCACAGAAATCGTCGGTGGCGCCGGTGCGCTCGACGACAGCGGAGAAAGTGACTAGATATGAGCACAGCTCTAAGTGAGCAGAACACCACCACGGCTGTGGGCCGTGTTGTGCGTGTCATCGGTGCCGTCGTCGACGTGGAGTTCCCGCGTAACGAACTGCCGGCACTTTACAACGCGCTGACCGTGGAAGTTACCCTTCCTTCGGTCGCCAAGACCATTGTCCTCGAGACTGCACAGCACCTCGGCGACAACATGGTTCGTACCATTGCTATGGCCCCGACCGACGGCCTGGTCCGCGGTGCAGAGGTCAAGGACACCGGTAAGCCGATTTCGGTTCCGGTTGGTGACGTCGTCAAGGGTCACGTCTTTAACGCAATGGGCGACTGCCTGGACGAGCCGGGCCTGGGTCGCGATGGCGAGCAGTGGGGCATCCACCGTGAGCCGCCGGCCTTCGATCAGCTCGAGGGCAAGACCGAGATTCTGGAAACCGGTATTAAGGTCATCGACCTGCTGACCCCGTACGTTAAGGGCGGCAAGATTGGTCTGTTCGGTGGTGCCGGTGTCGGTAAGACCGTTCTGATCCAGGAGATGATTACTCGTATTGCACGCGAGTTCTCCGGTACTTCGGTCTTCGCCGGTGTTGGTGAGCGTACCCGTGAGGGCACCGACCTCTTCCTGGAAATGGAAGAGATGGGCGTTCTCCAGGACACCGCCCTCGTCTTCGGCCAGATGGACGAGCCGCCGGGAGTCCGTATGCGTGTCGCGCTGTCGGGTCTGACCATGGCGGAGTACTTCCGCGATGTTCAGCACCAGGACGTGCTGCTCTTCATTGACAACATCTTCCGTTTCACCCAGGCCGGTTCTGAGGTTTCGACCCTGCTGGGTCGTATGCCTTCCGCCGTGGGTTACCAGCCGACCCTGGCTGACGAGATGGGTGTTCTGCAGGAGCGCATTACGTCCACCAAGGGCCGTTCGATTACCTCTCTGCAGGCCGTCTACGTGCCTGCCGATGACTACACCGACCCGGCTCCGGCAACGACCTTCGCCCACCTCGATGCAACCACCGAGCTCGACCGCTCGATTGCATCGAAGGGTATTTACCCGGCAGTGAACCCGCTGACTTCGACTTCTCGTATCCTCGAGCCGTCGATCGTCGGTGAGGAGCACTACCGAGTTGCTCAGCAGGTTATTAACATCCTGCAGAAGAACAAGGAACTCCAGGACATCATCGCCATCCTCGGTATGGACGAGCTGTCTGAGGAGGACAAGGTGACCGTGCAGCGTGCACGTCGTATCCAGCGATTCTTGGGTCAGAACTTCTTCGTTGCTGAGAAGTTCACGGGTCTGCCTGGTTCGTACGTCCCGCTGAAGGACACCATCGTTGCCTTCGACCGCATCTGCAAGGGCGACTTCGACAACTACCCGGAGATGGCCTTCGACGGCCTGGGTGGCCTCGACGATGTCGAGAAGAAGTACGCTGAAATGCAGAAGAAGTAAGGGGCATCCTCATGGCTGAAATCACCGCTGAACTGGTTGCCGTTGAGCGACCGCTCTGGAAGGGCAAGGCCACTTTGGTCTCTGCCCAGACCACCGAGGGTGAGATCGGCGTGCTGCCCGGACACCAGCCGTTGCTTGGCCAGCTGGTCAACAACGGCACGGTGACCATCAAGACCGCAGACGGCAAGGTTCTTGTCGCTTCGGTACAGGGTGGGTTCATTTCCGTGTCTACCTCGAAGGTTTCGATCCTCGCGGATAAGGCAGTCTGGGCTGACGAGGTTAACCTCTCCGAGGCCGAGTCCAACCTGACTTCGGATGACCCTGCAGTAAAGGCTCAGGCTGAGTCGGAGGTCCGCGCGGCTCGTCGCGCTTCCACCAACTAGTCTGTTCGCCTGAACATCCGGTCGCACGACCGTATTCTTCCTGCTTCTTTAAACGGGGCGGGGAGCTCGCAAGAGAAATCTTGCCAGCTTCCCGCCCCGTTTTTCTTAGTTATTTTTCATGTCAGTGCAACAATCGGGTAGGGTTTGTAAAAAGCCTCTAATGCGCTTTTGAACCAAGGTTCGTCGTCTATTCACCCGGATGCGAGGCTGGCAGATAGTGTTTTCAAGCGTAACCATGATGTCAATCATGTTCATGATTATCGGTGCGATGTTGATCGTCGGCGGGGTCCTTGCCCTGTGGCGTTTCGCCAGCCTGCATGCAAAAGGTACTCCTGTTATTGCTCGTCGCCTTCCTGCAGGTGATGGCAGTCATTGGCGCCATGGTGTCATTGTTTATTCCGAGTCGACGTTGAAGATGTACAAGCTACGTTCGCTGCGTCCTGGCTGTGATGCCGAATTTGCCCGTCACGATGTCACTATTGTGGATCGCCGAGATCCGACTGACATCGAGGCGGGTTTTTTCGCGCCCGGGCTTCGGGTAGTCAGGATTAAAACGGGGAAAAATACCGAATGGGAGTTTGCTGTGGACTCGTCCTCGGACACTGCGCTGGTGGCGTGGGTGGAGTCGAAGCCGTCGTCACGCCAGACTCGTGAGTTTCCTACAGACATTGAGCGCCGTTTCCGTTCGGCTTATAACCGTGGCCGAGGAAGTCAGTATTAGCCTCGGACGACAGGCTATTGCTAAGGCTCTAGTGGGTATTGTTTTCTCCCGCGCGGCAGTCACGTTAGGGTAGGGGAATGCGCCTTGTGATTGCTGAATGCACCGTTGACTATGTCGGTCGCTTGAATGCCCATCTGCCTCATGCCCCGCGCTTGCTGTTGGTGAAAGCCGATGGGTCTGTTTCTGTGCATGCCGACGACCGTGCATATAAGCCTCTAAACTGGATGACACCGCCGTGCACGCTGACGGAGAAGGATATTCTCGACGAGTCGGGTGAAGACACTGGTGAAAAGCTCTGGGTCGTCGAGAATAAGAAGGGCGAGCAGCTTCGTATAACTATCGGCAAGGTGCTGGCTGATAGCACGTACGAACTGGGAGAGGACCCTGGCCTGGAGAAGGACGGGGTAGAAGCGCATCTACAGGAACTGCTTGCAGATCAGTTCACAACGTTTGGCGAGGGCTACACCCTGATTAGGCGCGAATACCCAACCCCGATCGGACCGGTGGACCTGCTTGGCCGCGATGAAAACGGCGCCACCGTTGCAGTCGAGGTTAAGCGTCGGGGCGGTATCGATGGCGTTGAGCAGCTAACCCGTTACTTGGAGATGCTGAACCGCGATGAGCTGCTGGCACCGGTGGAAGGGATTTTTGCTGCCCAGGAGATTAAGCCACAGGCCAAGACTCTGGCAGAGGATCGTGGGATTCGCTGTGTGACCGTGGATTACGACGCCCTGCGTGGCCTGGAGTCCAATGAATTGCGGTTGTTCTAGCCATGCCTAGGCGAAACCACAAGCGGCGCGGTAATCAACGAGGCAACCAACGCGGCGGGCGTAATAACCACGGCCAGAATCGCGGCAGCCTGCCCACATTTGGCAGTTCTTTCCAAAACACCCGCACTGAATCTGGGCCTGCCGGTTGGCAGGACGTGGACTTTGCGGTGCGTAACATCAGCGCTGGACAGTCGAACAAGGTTTATCGCTGTCCAGGGTGCGACCAGGAAATCATGCCCGGGACCTCGCACATCGTAGCTTGGCCGCAGGATTATGGTGCAGGCGCCGATGACCGGCGCCATTGGCACACTAACTGCTGGCGCAATAGAGCTCACCGCACTATCACGCGCCGCTGGGGATAGATTTACTTAGCCGGCTCAACGAGCTCCAGCAGGACGCCGCCGGCATCCTTCGGGTGGATGAAGTTGATGCGCGAACCTGCGGTACCGATCTTCGGCTCCGGGTACAGCACCCGGGTGCCCTGCTCCTTCAGGTGCGCCATCAGCGCCTCCAGATCAGTGACACGAACTGCGTACTGCTGGATTCCTGGACCCTTCTTGTCCAGGTACTTTGCAATCGTGGACTGGTCATTCAGTGGCGCGAGAATCTGAACCAGAGTGCCACCTTCAACCTTGTCGGCCGGGCCGACCATGGCCTCGTGGACACCCTGCTCTTCATTGACTTCATCGTGGTAGTTGATGAAACCAAGGTTTGCGCGGTACCACTCAATAGCGGCATCAAAATCCGGGACTGCGACGCCGACGTGATCAACAGCGACTACGTACTTATGGGGAACGGGAATCTGTGTCTCACTCATAGTTTCCAGGGTACTCGCTATTATCGGCGCCATGATTGTCGCATTTTCTGTTGCCCCCACTTTCTCCGATCCTGAGCAGGGAATGGCTGAGGCCGTTGCTGAAGCCGTGCGTGTTGTGCGCGAATCTGGCCTGCCCAACGAGACCAATGCCATGTTCACCCTTGTTGAAGGCGAATGGGATGAGGTGATGGATGTCATTAAGCGAGCCACGGAAGCAGTCAGCCGTGTCAGTCCGCGTACTTCTCTGGTCATCAAAGCGGACATTCGCAACGGATACACCGGGCAGCTGCGTGCGAAAGTGGATGCGGTCGAGGATGCGCTGAAAGCCACCGACTAGTCTCTTGTTCGGATTGGACACGTAGGCTCTACATAGGTCTTTACATAGGCTTTACGACGACACTGGAGAGGAACCCCTTTGACGATGCCAGCTGGACATGGTCACGCACATGGCCATTCTCATGGTCACTCGCATGGAGCACACGGTCACCGCGAGTGCTCGACTCCGCCGCCACCACCCGGCACGGTTGATTTGGAGCAGCTCCACCAGCGCGCCGAAGCCGAACGTAAGCGCCGAGAGGAGATCGAGCGGGCAACCAGTGATCAGGGAAATGGGCTTCCTCCTGTAGTTGAGATTGTCCCGCAGACCCTTGAGGCAGAAGTCGTTCTGCGCTCGGAGCAGGTCCCGGTTATTGTCTTGATCGGCATGGCTGGAGCAGCTGATTCGTTGCGTCTTCGGGCTGAGCTAGAAGGCATGGCCCGTGAGGCTAATTTGAACTGGATCCTGGCGTGGGCAGATGCTGAGGAGCATCCGCAGCTGGCCCAGGCATTCGGTGTGCAGGCAGTGCCGACAGTCACGGCTGTGGCTATGGGCAGTCCCATTGGCATGTTTGTCGGCGAGAAAACCAGGGATTGGCTGGAGCAGTGGCTGGCGCAGGTTATGAAGGCCACTCGGGGTCGTCTCAAGGGGTTGCCGGCGGGAACTCGTATGGCTGGGGAGGGCAGCGGGCCGGAGGCTCCGGAGCCGACTGACTTCTTCGGCAATCCCGTACCCACCGATGACCCGCGTTTGGAGCAGGCTGAAGAGTTGCTCGAGGAGGGCGATTTCGACGGAGCGTTGGAGCTGTATGACGCTATGCTGCAGTCCGAGCCCGCAAATCAGGGGCTGAAGCGCGCTCACGCGAATGTGTCCTTCTTCGCCCGCGCTGCCAAAATCGATCGCAGCGCAGATCCAATTGCAAAGGCCGACGCTGCGCCGAAGGACGTCGCGCTCGCCCTCGATGCCGCGGATGTCACGATGCTTGTCGACGATCCAGCGAAGGCGCTCGATCGTTTGTTGAAGTTGCTCCCGCAGGTGTTTGGCGATGACCGTGAGGCCATCAAGTCGCGTCTACTAGAGCTGCTTGTGCTATTCGATACCGCAGATCCAGTGGCATTGGATGCACGCCGGAGGATGGCTAGCGCACTGTACTAGGAGTACTGGACTAGGGGCACTGTACTAGGAGCCTGGAAAGCGCTCAGGCTCCTAGCTTGAAGCGTCGGTGTATGGCCAGTCATCCGGAGCCATGAAGTAGTAGACGCTGCCCATTACAGCGGCCATAAACGCCATTAGCAACAGGAAAAGTGTTGCTTTCATTGCCACATGACGCTCCGCATACCAGGCGTAAAAGGCGTCCAATTTTGCTGCCAACCAGATGTTCAGGCGACGTGTCGGCGGATGCACCAACGAGAGAATTCCCAGTGCAACAAAGATGCAGAGCCATCCGGGAGCAGGAGTTGGCAAAATGATAATGCCAACAATGAGCAATACGAAGCCTGCGACGAGAAGAACCGGGGAGAGTACCGGCCCATACCAGGTGTTGCGCATATGGGCATGGCGAATCTGCATGCGGTCCATCAAGCGATGTACCTTTTCCTTCATTGCGATTCACTTCCTCCGATTTTCGGTGCCGTGCGCTATTTCTAGCAGCGGTCTCGGACGAGGCATCGTTGAAGCATTAAGCATCAAATGTGCAGCTCAACTGCCTGGGTGTACCGTTGGACATTGATTCTTTTAATCATGTCTATATTTAATCCATTGTTGCACAAAAGCTGCGCCCCAGTGCAACGAGATTTTTCGGAAGGTGGTAATCTTCCAACAGTTCTCAGTGGTTTACAGCAGTTACCACTGCATCTCATCCACCTGTTCACCTCAGACAGTTCATACTGCGCTAGGTGCCTTTGGTCTTCAGTTTTCTGCAGCCAGGAGTTTTGCATGCGACTTCGCCCCAAAGCCCTTCGCGCTACTTCCGCCTCGGTCATTGTTGCGCTTTCGGCCTCGACTCTGTTGGCGGGGTGCACCATCGATGTCCCAAGCACCACCGGGTCCAAGGCCACCACTGCTACCACAAAACCTAATGCTCCAGATAACGGTTGGGATGCTTCCGAGGAAGTCACCTGGTCTGATGCACAGGACGTCCTCGATACTGCGGCTAAGAGTTTCTCCGACAACTATGGCATTGATTTAGGTGTCTATTTGCGTGTCATTGACGGTCCATACAAAGGGCTCACGGCGTCGGTAGGCGAGGATACGAAGGAGTACTCCGCATCGACCATCAAGGCTCCGTTAGTGGTTACTGCGCTGAAGAAATTCGGCGATGACCTAGACAAGACGGTGACGGTCGATTGGGACAATGGTGTTGGCGGAAGCGTGATTGGCCCTGGCCAATACACGCTCGACGGGCTGTTGCAGTACGTGATGCGGTATTCGGACAACACCGCGGCGAATGGGTTGATTGACGCTGTCGCTGGTTTCGACGAGGTCAACAAAACCATCAAGGAAGCCGGTGTTGATGACAAGCGCTACCACCTGGGCAACAAGTTCAACATCCCCAATCCCAGCGGTGATCGGTCCTGGTTTACTCCCTCTCAAGCTGCGCTGTTCATGGCACGTCTCCAGGAAGTGGCCGATGGCACCTCAAAGCACAACTTCATTACCAAGGACACGGCACAAACTGCATTGACCTACCTCACTTACGGTGGTTCGCAGAAGTTTGTGATGTACGTCGGCTCCGCAGTCCAGAAGACCGGTGACACTGCCGAGGGCGTTAATGACCACGGTATTTTGTACACCGCAGCCGGCCCCATCGCTTACGCCATTACGACGCGCTTTGATGAGGTGCCGCTCAATGAGCTTACCGACGGCCTGCTCGGCCAGCTGGGTTCCCAAATAGCCCCGCTTCTGCCGGATTACAATCGCCTTGGTAAGGATGGCAAGCCACTGACTGCCAAGCAGGCTGCGACGTGGAGCGCGGATGAGGATGGCGACGGCATTCCGGATCGCATCGGAACCGACAGCATGGATGGATCCGCGTACACCGATGATTCAGATTCTGCGAATTACAACGAATCTTTGGAACCTGACTGGTTCAATCCGTTCCGAGGATAAAACCTGGATACGCTCCCCAAAACAAAATTGCCCGTGTGTCAGGTTTTCAGGAGGAAACTCAGATCACTGAAAACCGTGCAGCACGGGCAATTCCTATGTGATTGTCTTTTGTTTGGCTGGATTCGGGACTAGCCCTGCCACTTCAGCCAAACGGCGGTGTTGGCCGGCAGCACCAAATCAATCGAGTGAGCCTGGCCGTTCCAACCGTGCTCGACCGCGGTCACAGTACCGTTTTCACCGTAGCCGGAGCCCTCGTAACGCGATGCGTTTGTGTTCAGAATCTCCGTCCATTGGCCACCGCGCGGTACGCCAATCTTGTAGATTTCCTGCGTGGTTCCCGACAGGTTATAGACGCAGGCGACGACCGAGTCATCGGTGCCGTAACGGACAAAGGACACAACATTGTTTGTGGAATCATCCGCGTTAATCCACTGGAAGCCCTCTGGGCGGTCATCCTGGGTGTAGAACGCTGGGTTTTCCTTGTAGATGGCGTTGATGTCCTTAACCAGCAGCTGAATGCCGCGGTGGAATTCGCCGCTCCAACCTTCGAGGTTGTCCCAAGCCACGGACTCATCGTGGTTCCACTCGTGGTTCTGGCCAAGATCCTGACCCTGGAATAGAAGCTGCTTGCCCGGGTGCGCCCACATGAAGGTCAGGAAAGTACGTAGGCCTGCGGCCTTATCCCAATCGCCGCCCGGCATGCGCTCCCACAGCGAGCCCTTGCCGTGCACGACCTCGTCGTGGCTAATCGGCAGAATGAACTCTTCCGAGTAGGCGTAGACCATAGCGAAGGTGAGCTCATGGTGGTGGTAGGAGCGGTAAATCGGCTCCTTGCTGAAGTACTCCAGCGTGTCATTCATCCAGCCCATGTTCCACTTCATAGAGAAGCCCAAGCCACCGTGCTCGGTAGGTGCGGTCACACCCGGCCAAGAAGTAGATTCTTCGGCCACGGTGAGGAAGCCCGGGTTGTGCTTGTGTACCGTGGCGTTGAATTCCTGCAGGAACTGAACAGCATCGAGGTTTTCACGGCCACCGTACTGGTTCGGCAGCCACTCGCCTTCATTGCGGGAGTAGTCCAGGTACAGCATGGAAGCCACTGCGTCGACGCGCAGACCGTCGATGTGGAACTCTTCTGCCCAGTACAGTGCGTTGGCGTAGAGGAAGTTGCGTACCTCGTTGCGGCCGAAGTCGAAAACGTAGGTGCCCCAGTCGCGCTGCTCGCCGCGGCGCCAGTCCGGGTGCTCGTAGCAAGCCGTGCCATCGAAGCGGGCAAGTGCGAACTCGTCCTTCGGGAAGTGCCCCGGAACCCAGTCCATGATGACACCGATGCCAGCGGCGTGGAAGGCATCAACTAGACCGCGGAACTGATCTGGGGTGCCGAAGCGGCTGGTCGGAGCGTAGTAGCCGGAAACCTGATAACCCCAGGAACCGGTGAACGGGTGCTCACATACTGGCATGAACTCCACATGGGTGTAGCCCATGTCGACCACGTAACGCACCAGCTTCTCCGCCATAACCTCGTAGCTCAGGCCCTGCTTCCAGGAACCCAAGTGGACCTCGTAGATAGAGATGGGCTCTTCGGTCCAGTCTGTGTTGGCGCGCTTTTCCATCCACGCTTGGTCGCTCCAGGCGTAGTCGGAGGTCGCAACAATCGACCCGGTAGCCGGTGGGAGCTCAGCAGCACGCGCCATCGGGTCGGCCTTATCGCGACGCTGTCCCTCCGGTGTCGTGATGGCGAACTTGTAGACTTCGCCCTCACCCACACCCGGGATGAACAGCTCCCAGATACCTGCGCCACCCATAGAGCGCATTGGGTACTGCGCGCCGTTCCACATACAGAAGTCACCGACCACGGCGACGCCGCGTGCGTTCGGAGCCCAGACCGTAAACGAGGTGCCTTCGACCGTACCCAGCTCTGTGTCGTAACTGCGAAGGTGAGCACCGAGAACCTTCCACAGTTCCTCATGACGTCCCTCGCCGATTAGGTGTAGGTCACCAGCGCCGATAGTGGGGAGGAAACGGTAGCCGTCGGCACGCTCTACGGTCTCGCCGGAGTCCCACGTAATGCGCAGACGGTAGTCGAAGTCATCGCCGCCGGGGACGAGGGCGGTGAAGAAACCGTCGCCCAGGTTCTCCGCTTCAAACTCGCCGCGCGTGCTGACGACAGTAACTGCCTGAGCGCCGAAGACCCTCGTGCGAATAACCGTGTCACCGTCCACGACGTGTGCGCCGTAGATGCTGTGCGGATCGTGATGGGTGCAGTAGCGCAGGCGATCCATATCGCCGGAATCAATTGCGAGGCGGGGATCTGTGTGGGCTCCCATGGAAGGTCCTTCCGAAGCGTTTCTAGGTAGGTGAATGTGAAGTTGTTGAGTTAAGTTTTAAAGAAATAGAGGGAGGTAGGGGACAGTGGGCTGCTAACTCACCCGCCAGCCTAACGACGAATCGTTGCGACAGTGGTCAGGTCAGCGGCCCACTAACCCCGAAAGTTCCCAGCAAGCGTTCTAGCCCTCGTAGTCGGGGACGTCGCGCCAAGCCAACTTGTGGCGGAGCTTGACATCGATTTCCGGCAGCTTGATGATGTGCGCAACGTTTTCCCACGGTGCCAGGCGGACGTAGTTGTCCTTGCCCCAGTTGAACTGGTTGCCGGTAATCAGGTCAGTGACATCCATGCGGTCGTGGTTGCGGAGCCCAATGCGATCCATGTCGAGGTGCACGGTAGCTTCCTGGGCATTCCACGGATCGAGGTTGAGAACAACGAGGATGGCATCGCCGGTGACCGGATCGAGCTTCGAGTAAGCCAGCAGGTTGTCATTGTCGATGTCGTGGAAGTGCAGGTTGCGCAGCTGCTGCAGAGCCGGGTGCTCGCGGCGAATCTTGTTCAGCGTGGCAATGAACGGCTCCAGCGAGTTGCCGGTGGCCAGTGCCTGGTCGTAATCGCGGCTGCGGAGCTGGTACTTCTCGCTGTCGAGGTACTCCTCGGAGCCCTCCTTGACCGGAACGTTTTCAAACAGCTCGAAGCCGGAGTACATGCCCCACAGCGGAGATAGGGTGGAAGCCAGCGCGGCGCGGATGGCGAAGGCTCCACGGCCGCCCTTGACCAGGAAGTCATGCAGAATATCTGGGGTATTGACCCATAGGGATGGGCGAGCGATGTCCGCATGGCGGGTAATCTCCTCGCCGAATTCGGTCAGCTCTTCCTTCGTAGTCTTCCACGGGAAGTAGATGTAGGACTGAGTGAAGCCAGCCTTGGCCAGACCGTAGAGACGGGCTGGGGCGGTGAAGGCCTCGGCGAGGAAGATGACCTCCGGGTTGGTTTCGTGAACGGTTTCAATCAGCCATTCCCAGAAGTTGCCCGGCTTGGTGTGGGGGTTATCCACGCGGAAGACCTTGACTCCACGCTTGACCCAAAACTTCACTACACGCAGAACCTCTGCGTACAGGCCCTTGGCATCGTTGTCGAAATTCAGCGGGTAGATGTCCTGGTACTTCTTCGGCGGATTCTCGGCGTAGGCAATGGTGCCGTCCGGCAGCACGGTGAACCACTCCGGGTGAGCCTTAGCCCAGGGGTGGTCCGGTGCACACTGGAGCGCTAGGTCGATAGCGACCTCGAGGTCGCGCTCCTTAGCAGCCTTGATGAATTCCTTGAAGTCCTTTTCGTCACCGAGGCTCGGGTGGATGGCGTCGTGGCCACCTTCTGCGGAGCCGATAGCCCACGGAGATCCGACATCGCCCGGTTCCGGGGTCAGGGTGTTGTTGCGACCCTTGCGATTGATTTCACCGATTGGGTGAATCGGGGGCAGATAGACCGTGTCGAAGCCCATGCGCTGAGCGCGATCAAGCTGTGCAACCGCAGTCTTGAATGTGCCGTGCAGCAGCTCGCCATTTTCGCCGTAACCACCGTTGGAACGAGGGAAGAACTCATACCAAGAGGAGTACAGGGCTTCGCGGCGGTCAACCTTGATCTTGCGGGTCTTTCCGCGGGTCAAAAGGTCGCGCACCGGGTGCGCCTGCAAAATGGCGCGGGTCTCGTCGGAAAGCGCGGCTGCAATGCGGGCGCGAAGATCGCCGTCGCCGCGCAGACCTGCGGCGATGGAGCGTAGGTGGTTGCGGTGGATAGCAGCGGCACCAGCGGCGGCGCGGTCGAAGAGAGCGGCGCCAATTTCTAGATCATTAGCGAGTTCAGCTTCGCTCTGACCGGCCTCGAACTTCTTGGTGATAGCGTTGCGCCACGTTGCCATCGGGTCGGACCAGGCATCAATGCGAATGGTCCACAGCCCGGGAACATCTGGGACGAAGGTGGCATTGACCTGATTTGGATCATGGTCAGAAAAGTGCATTGGGATGCGCTGTGAGCGGGAAGCAAAAGCTGATTCCTTCGGCCCCTTGACGTTGAGCGTGGCGTTCATCGCGTCGTGGCCTTCTCGCCAAATGACGGCAAAGGTTGGGACGACTTCACCCACTACGGCCTTCGATGGAGTTGCACCACCGTTGATTTGAGGACGGATGTCATCAATACCGATTCGACCAGTCATAAAAGACGTTCTCCTAATTGTCGGCGAGCTAGGTGAAAATCGAAGCAAAACCATCTCGAGTGAACTCGATTTGCTCTCTACCGAGGATAGATGAGAATGTCCAAGCGCACATTTGGGCAAAGTTAGGGCACCATGGATGTGTGGCTGAATTGGAAGAAGACTTTAACGAAGATTTGCTACTCGACTTTCGCGACGTAAACCTCATCCGTGGTGGCCGTACGCTGGTCGGGCCGGTCGATTGGCAAGTAGAACTTGACGAACGCTGGGTCATCATGGGGCCGAACGGTGCAGGCAAAACTTCTTTGATGCGCATTGCTGCAGCGGAGGAGTTCCCGTCTTCAGGGGTGGCCCATGTGATGGGCGAGCAGATTGGGCGCACCGACATGCGTGATCTGCGCACCATGATTGGTTTGACATCATCGTCGATTGCTCACCGCATTCCCAATGACGAAAAGGTCGCGGACCTTGTTATTTCCGCCAGTTACTCCGTCCTGGGGCGCTGGCGTGAGACCTATGAAGAGATGGATTTCGAACAGCTCTCCGAGATTCTCGAGCGCATGGGTGCTGAGCATCTTGCAGACCGCACCTGGGGCACTCTCAGTGAGGGAGAGCGCAAGCGCGTACTCATCGCACGAGCCATGATGGTCAACCCCGAATTGCTGCTTCTCGACGAGCCGGGAGCCGGACTCGACCTCGGCGGTCGCGAGGACCTCGTCGGTTACTTAGGCGAACTCGCACTCGACCCGGATGCGCCGGCGATGGTGATGATTACGCACCACCCGGAAGAAATTCCGTACGGCTTCACCCATGCGATGCTCCTCGACGAAGGCAATGTCATCGCACAGGGGCTTATTGACGACGTCCTGACCAGTGAGAACCTGACCAAGGCTTTCCACCAGGAAATCGTCGTCGATCGCATCGATGATCGCTACTTTGCGCGCCGGGCACGGCCTGCTGGAAAGCACCGGAAGAAGTAGACGCTCATGGCGGTTCCGACACCTGAAACCCCGAATACACCCGCGTCGCCGAAACTGGCTGCGACTGTGTTGCTGCTCCGCGACACCCACTGCGGGCTCGAGGTCTACGTTCAAGAACGCGTATCCTCAATGCGCTTTGCGGCCAACATGACCGTGTTCCCCGGCGGTGGAGTAGACCAGCGTGATTTCCCCGCTGTCGCGAATGAGGTCATGGCCGTGACCGAGCTGTTGGAGGCCGACCCCGAGTCGCGGATCGCGCAGGCTTTTAACGTCGACTGCGCGCGGGCGCACGCGCTCACCTGCGCGGCCGTGCGTGAGACCTTTGAGGAAACAGGCACTCTGTTGGTTCGCGATGCTGGCGGTGAGATTGTCGCAGATGGTCACCGCTTCCACCGTCAGCGACGACAGTTGGAAGCCCACGAGTTGTCATTGACGGATTTCCTTAGCAATGAAAATCTGGCGCTCGATGCCGAACTCGTCAGTCCTTGGGCTAACTGGGTGACACCCGAATCCAACCCCATTCGCTACGACACCTATTTCTTCCTCGCCGCGCTTCCCGACGGTCAAAGGGCCGACGGTGACACCTCTGAGGCATCATCTTCAGGTTGGTTCCGACCGACTACGATTTTGGATGGATGGCGCCGTGGGCTACTTGGCCTCATGCCTCCGACCTGGGCGCAACTAACTCGCTTGGACGGCGTCAGTACTGTGGCCGAGGCTCTCGAGGCGGCCAGAAACACTCCGGTGCGACGCACCAGTAGTGACTTCCTCGGGGAACCTTTTATGGATGAGTACTTTGCCGTTGCCACCCACATGGGGCATTTGCGCAAACGTATGAACCGTTAGCCGACTACTCAACCCCCGTTAACCGGCTGATCCCTAGTTGGAAGGAGATAACGAGTGTCCCTGTCCGCTGCAGAGGTGGCCGCTGTTGCTGCTCACCCGGAGTGGCTAGATGAGGCCGACCAGCTCGCGCTCACTAAAAAGTCTCTGATTGCAGACTCCGCGCATCTACGCCAACACTGTGGCGAGTTTGGTCGCGCGGTCATTGAAGTTGCGGCAGCTCGGCGTTCGGCGGTCAGCAAACTGCCAGGGGACTGGATCTTCTCTTCCGAAGCAGCGCAACAGGCCACGCCCTTTGTCGTCGCGATGGCTCGCGCCCGTAGGCTTGCGGATCTCGGTGTCGAAGCAGTGGCCGATGTGACCTGCTCCATTGGTACTGAAGTGGCAGCAATTGACCACGAGGGCCTGACCGTTGTCGGGTCTGATCTCGACCTTGCGCGGCTGGCCATGGCGCGGCATAACGTCGGCAAGAACATCTTCGCGCAGGCCGATGCTTTGCAACCGGCCTTTGACGCACCCGTCATTGTCGCTGACCCTGCACGCCGCTCCGGTGGTCGCAGGATCACCAACCCGGAGGACCTGCTTCCGCCACTGTCGGCGCTCATAGCCGCCTGGCCCGACAAAGAACTAGCTATCAAATGTGCGCCGGGCCTCGACTTCAGCGAGTGGAGCGGGGAAGTAGCTGTCACTTCGGTCGACGGTGCGGTCAAGGAGGCGTGTCTATATACGCCGGGGCTGGTCAGAGTTACCGAGGGGCAATCCGTAACGCGGTCGGCGATGGTTGTCCAGACCGTCGATAAGCACAGGCCATTAGAGTTGTCGGCGGTGAACGTGCAGACATACGACGACACCATGCCTGACGACATCGACGTACGGGCGGCCGGTCGGTACATCATTGACCCGGACGGAGCAATCGTGCGCGCCGGGCTGGTGCGGCATTTTGCGGCGGCACATGGGCTGTGGCAGCTCGATGAACGGATTGCGCATCTTAGCGGTGATGCGTTGCCACAGGGCATTGCCGGGTTTGAAGTTATTGAGCAAGTGAATTTGAAGCAGGTTCGCAAGGCGCTGGCGGCGTTGGATTGCGGGGCGGCGGAGATTCTCGTGCGCGGTGTGGACGTGAACCCGGACGTGTTGCGCAAGCAGTGGAAGCTGAAAGGTGCCAGGGCATTGGCGGTGGTGATCACGCGTATTGGGCGGAGCGCGACGGCGTTTATCTGTGAGCCTCGAGAGATCGGTTAAGGACCGCGTTACGACGGAAAATTGGTGGGGGTAGCCTGTTGGGGATCGGTGTTTGCTGTTGGCGAATACCACGGAGGCAACTGCGATCGGTTGCGTATTATTAACCTCTGACATGCGGAAATGGCATGTTAGCGGGTGGGGTGGGCTCGTGACGTGAGAAAAAATTTAAAAAAATAACGACATTGTTATCTGGATCACCTTCGCATTGGCGACAGGTTCTGTTATCTTCAACACAGACGACCTAGAGCGTGGCCTGGTTCACTTTATTGTGAGGTGGCTTGCGAAGTAAGGTCAGATAAACGTTCACCAGTAATCAACCAGTAAGGACGACAGAAAAATGCCGAACATTGTGGTTCTGGTCAAGCAGGTTCCGGACACCTGGTCCGAGCGTAAGCTCACCGACGACAAGTTTGTCCTCGATCGTGAGTCTGCAGACGCAGTTCTCGACGAGATTAATGAGAACGCTGTTGAGGCTGCCCTGCAGCTGAAGGAAGAGCACGGCGGAAACGTTACCGTCGCAACTGTAGGCCCGGATCGTGCCATCGAGGCACTGCGCAAGGCTCTGTCCATGGGTGCTGACGATGCCGTCATTCTTTCGGACGACGCACTTGAGGGCTCTGACGCAGTCCAGACTGCATGGGCTCTGTCCAACGTCATTGACACCCTCGAGGATGTTGACCTCATCATCACCGGCAACGCCTCCACTGACGGTGGTACCGGCTCCGTTCCGGCTGTCCTCGGTGTTTACCGCGACCTCCCGGTTCTGACTCACCTGCGTTCCGTCGCTATCGACGGTGACTCCATCACCGGTGAGCGCGAGGTTGAAGACGGCATCTACCAGCTCAAGGCATCCCTGCCGGCAGTCGTCTCCGTCACTGAGAAGGCAAACAGCCCGCGCTTCGCATCCTTCAAGGGCATCATGGCCGCTAAGAAGAAGCCGGTCACCGAGCTGACCCTGGACGATGTTGCTGCTGAGGCAGAGCAGGTTGGTCTCGAAAACGCTGCTACCGGTGTCACTGGCTCCACTCCGAAGCCGGCTAAGACCGCTGGTGAGCGCATTAACGATGAGGGAGACGGCGGCGCCAAGCTGGCCGAGTACCTCAAGGCCCAGAAGTTCATCTAAGGCGCTTGACGCGAATAGAAGACAAATAGAGATACAAGTAGGAGAAAGATCACTATGACCGACGTCCTCGTTCTCGTCGAGCACGCAAATGGCGAGCTGAAGAACACCACCGCTGAACTGCTGACCGCTGCTTCCGCATTCGGCACCCCGGCCGCAGTTGTCGTGGGTACCCTGGGTACCGCTGCTGGCTTCGCAGACACCCTGGCCTCCTACGGCGCTGGCGAGATTCTCGCTGCTGAGTCCGACGATGCCGACAAGTACCTGATCACCCCTGAGGTTGACGTTCTCGTCGGCCTGGCCTCCGAGCGTGAGGTTCCGGTGCTGGTTTCCGCTTCCGCAACCGGCAAGGAAATCGCTGGCCGCGTCGCTGCGCTGACCGGTTCCGGTCTGCTGTCCGACGTTGTTGCTATCAACGATGACGCTTCCGTTAAGTACTCCATCTTCGGTGGCGAGTACATCGTTGACGGTGTCGGCTACGGCGCATCCCCGGTCTACGCTCTGCGTCCGGGCTCCGTTGACCCGGAGGAGAAGTCCGGTTCCGCTGACGTTACCGAGATTGCATTCCCAGAGATCGGCAACAACGCTGTCGAGATCGTTTCCTTTGCGCCGGCTGAGGGCGGCGACCGTCCGGAGCTGACCGAGGCTAAGCTGGTTGTTTCCGGTGGCCGCGGTGTCGCATCCGAGGATGGCTTCAAGAACGTTGTTGAGCCGCTGGCAGACGTTCTCGGCGCAGCTGTTGGTGCTTCCCGTGCTGCTGTTGACGCTGGCTACTACCCGGGTCAGTTCCAGGTTGGCCAGACCGGTAAGACCGTTTCCCCGGACCTCTACGTTGCTCTGGGTATTTCCGGTGCTATCCAGCACAAGGCAGGTATGCAGACCTCCAAGACCATCGTTGTGGTCAACAAGGACGAAGAGGCTCCGCTGTTCGAGATTGCTGACTTCGGTGTCGTCGGTGACCTGTTCGACGTTGTCCCGCAGGCTATCGAGAACCTGAAGTAATACGCACTTGCCTTAAGGCTGCTAGTTGCGTAAGGCTGCTGGCCGAGAGTCAACTCGGCTAGCAACTACCCGCTCGGGGTGGGCACAGATTTCCTGTCTGTTCCCGCTCCGAGCATTTTTTTGGTCCTACTCATCTGTTCGTGCAGACAGTGAGGTTTAACTATGGCGGATAGTGAGCATAAGCCGCACGCAGCGTTATACTGCCTGCATGCTTAATGACCACATCGTTGCCGCTCCGGACGAGAAGAGTGAAATGAAGTCTGCTGCGAATACCCGTCACTTTGTGGATCATGCCGCGACTACGCCATTGCGCCCAGAAGCGCGCACGGCAATGGTCGAGAACCTAGGTCTGGCCAACCCCTCGGGGCAGTACGCCACCGCACGCATTGCGAAAAAGGTTCTGGAAGAGTCCCGAGAGGAAATTGCAGAGCTGCTCGGTGCCGATCCCATCGAGGTAGTTTTTACTTCCGGTGGAACTGAGGCCGACAATCTAGCGATTTCAGGCCTGTACTTCAAGGCCTCTGGCTCGGACATTGTGGTTCCACCAATCGAGCACGATGCAGTGTTGAAGACATGCCACCATCTGGAAAAGGAACACTGGGCCAAGATTGTTGAGGCTCCTGTAGGTGCTGATGGTCGCGTTGACATGGTGCAGTTCCCGGCGATGAGTCGGCAGAACACCGCGCTGGTGACGTGCATGTGGGCGAACAATGAGACCGGCACTATCCAGCCGGTGGAGGAGATTGCCAAGCGGGCGAAGGAGGCTCGCGTGCCTTTCCATATCGATGCTGTGCAGGCAGCCGGACATCTGCCAATTGATTTCCACGCAAGTGGCGCCACTACAATGGCCATCTCCGCGCACAAGTTCGGCGGTCCCCGTGGGATTGGGGCGCTGCTTGTTCGTCGTGAAGCGAAACTTACCCCGCATAACAACGGCGGCGGGCAGGAACGCGGACTGCGTTCGGGCACGCAGGACGTGGCGTCGGCGGCGGGCATGGCGGCAGGACTGCGCGCGGCGGTGGACGCGATGGCGGCGGACAATGAGCGAATCCGCGGTCTGACGCAGCAGCTCATCAGGGCAATCGTGCACATCGACGGTGCGATTATCCACACCAGCGAGCTCGCTTTGCCGGGGCACGTCTACGCTAGCTTCCCGGGCGCGGAGGCCGATAGTTTGATCATGCTGTTCGATGCGGCGGGAATTGACTGCTCTACGGGATCGGCATGTAGCGCGGGCGTTAACCGTCCCTCGCACGTGCTGATGGCGATGGGCGTTTCGGAGCCGGAAGCGCGATCGTCGATTCGTTTTACGCTGGGGTACACCTCGACGCAGGCGGATGTCGACGCCGTCATTTCGGCGCTGCCGGAAACGGTCGAGCGGGCGCGGCGTGCTGGCATGGCTTAGTTTTTGCCCCGTGGTGGTACGGTGACACGTGCACAAAATCTAGAGGGGAAAGGTTGCAACGCAATGCGAGTTCTTGCAGCAATGAGCGGTGGTGTGGATTCTTCCGTGGCTGCGGCGCGTGCATTGGCCGCAGGTCACGAGGTCGTCGGCGTGCACTTGGCGCTGTCGAAAGATCCGCAGTCCGTTCGCGCTGGATCCCGCGGCTGCTGTTCGCTAGAGGACTCCGGCGATGCCCGCCGCGTCTGCGATGAGCTGGGCATTCCTTTCTACGTCTGGGATTTCTCCGAGCGCTTCAAAGAAGAGGTCATGGATGACTTCTACGACTCCTACGAGCGCGGCGAGACGCCGAACCCATGCCTGCGCTGCAATGAACGCATCAAGTTCGCCGCTCTACTAGAGCGTGGCATCGCGCTCGGCTTCGACGCTGTGGTCACGGGGCACTACGCTTTGCTTGGCGACGACGGCCTGTTGCGCCGCGGCCGCGATGCGAAGAAGGACCAGTCCTATGTCCTGGGCGTGCTGGATCGCGAGCAGCTGCAGCGCTCGATGTTCCCGGTAGGAAACACCGAGAAGCCAGAGATTCGTGAAGAAGCCCGCGGGATGGGACTAGGCACTGCCAACAAGCCGGACTCTTACGACATCTGCTTCATCCCGGATGGCAATACCAAGGCGTTCCTGGGCGCGAAGATTGGCCGTCGCCCGGGCACCATTGTGGATAAGGAAACTGGCGACACTGTCGCTGAGCACGACGGTGTCTACGGTTTCACCATTGGTCAGCGCAAGGGGATTGGCCTGGCGGGGCCGATGCCTGATGGCAAGCCGCGCTATGTCACCGGCATTGACGCAGAGACCGGCACGGTGACAATCGGCACGGCTGCGGACTTGAATGTCAACGTGCTCGAGGCTGACCGTGCCATCTGGCTGGCCAACCCGGATGAGGTACTCGCTGCCTCGGAGGCCGGCAAGCTGCAGGTGCAGGTGCGTGCGCACGGTCGCCCCATCGACTGCCGTATTGAAGTGCTGGCAGGACCTGACGATGACGTCACCGGACGCGGTGGCGCCTTCCGGCTGCACCTGAGCGATCCGCTTCGTGGTGTCGCTCCTGGTCAGGCCGCTGTTTTGTACCACACTGACACTGCGGGCGACTACGTGCTGGGCTCCGGCACGATTGTCTCGACCGCCCGTGAAGAGGACTTGTCGTGACCTCCTTTGTCGGCCTTGGCCCGATGCCGGGTCGCAATCCACACGAGGCGGCAGAGATTGTCATTGGGGAATGCCTGGAAGGTCACGTCACGCTACCGACGTTGCCTGCCCGTGGATTCGGCGCCGATGCCGTCGGTCGCACGGCCGCCCTCATGGCTGACCTCGTCGTCGACAGGGGAGCGCGCTCCTGGAAAGTCACCGACCGTCGTGGTCGCGCGAGTGCCTTGGCCACTGATTATCTCCACCGCGACATCGACGCGTGCGAGGAAGCGTGGGGGCGCACCCCGCAGAAGATTCGCCTGACCGCTCTCGGCCCATGGACGATGGCGGCTTCGGTGGAAAATGCCGCAGGCCATCTCATCGCCGTTGACCGCGGCGCCGTGAAATACTTCGCGCAGTCGCTAGCCGCGGGATTGGCTTCCCACATCACCGATGTCCGTCGGCGTTTCGACAGCGACATCGAGGTACTTCTGGCAGAACCCGCACTCGGCGCAGTCGTACAGGGCAAAATCAAGGCCCCGTCCATGCTGATGGGCAACGCGGGTTATCTCCCCGCCCAGGGGCACCGCGAGATCGCGGAGATCTTCCTCGAAGTCACGGGGCCGCTGCGTGACGACGACATCGAAGTGACCATCGCGCTGTCGAGCCCCGATGGCCTGGCTGTTCAGGCCTTGGCGGATTCCGGTGCGGCCGGAGTGTGGCTACCTCGCAAAGAACTGACCACTACGCAGCAACTGGATTTTGCGGCTGCCGTGGTCGGTGCCGATATGTCCCTGGAGCTGGGTATTGTGCCAGTGACGGTCACGGAGCGAGAAGAGCACACGGGCGTCCCGGTGGCGACACCGGCTCGAGCACTCGCTGAGCAAGCAGCGCTGTTCTGGGATGAGCTGGGCTATTCGCGCCTACAGATTGCTGAGAGCCTGAATCTGGCGCCGATGGGCGGCTTTGCTGCCAGCTCCAATGAAGAAGCACAGGCGCAACTCGGCGCAGGCCGCAATGCCACGGAGCTTCTTCGTCGGGCAGCCGGTGACTTGGCTCGCGACGAATAGTGACCTTATTCCACCAGCGTATTGAGGTAGTCGGCGAAGTAGGGAAGTGTGAATTCCACGTATCCCGTCGACGCTGACACAATCAACTCGCGGTAAATCAGGTCATGGCGAAGCTGTGAGATGCCAGAGAGTTTGCGTCCCATGGTCTCTGCGATGGCGCTCGTGGACACGGGCTTTCCATTGGCGGAGAGGCTCGCCATCGCTTTGAGAAAATCAATCTGGCGAGGTGGCACTTTCCGCAGGCTGGGCGCATGAACTTGCAGCCCGATGCGGCGGATGGATTCCGCTGTGGCATCCGAGGCATGCTGAGCGGTAATGGTGTCCGAGTGGGCCAACCTGGCCTTAGCCCAAGCGACTGAGCCAATGGTCTGTATGAGATACGGGTAGCCGTGGCTGAGTTCAGCGGCCAGCTCGACGGCATCCTCGGTCATCGCGCGTTCGCCGAGTTCTGCAGTTCTGCGAATGATGTCCTTGGTGGTATCCACGTCCAATCGACCCAGAGTCACGCGTTCGGCACGGCGTAAGAATGTTGCGCCCTCTAGCTGGAGCAAGTCTTCGATACCGCTGGGCAGCCCGGCTGCGACAAAGGCAATCTCCGCATCGTCGCGATTTAGGTCCTGGATTGCATGGGCAATTTCGTTGAGCTGTGCGGGGTCTGCACTTTGCACCTCGTCGAGAGTGAGCAAGATGCCGGATCCCTGTGGCATGAGGAGAGCCGAGAGATCCTGAAGTTGGCTGAGCAGATTCCTGCCGGGCTCGGGCTGAGAAGTGCTGACTTCCGTCTTAAACCCGCCAATGCCGGCGATGGACAGGCCGGTGAGGTGACGGCCCTTGCCCGTCGGTGCACTGTCAATGGCACTGAAAGCGCGCGGAATGGTGACATCGGTGAGCTCAGAAATCATTTCAGAGCCGATGTGAGCACGCAGCACAATCCATCCCAGTTGCTTTGCTGCGGCTTCAAACTCGTTGAGAAGTACCGTCTTGCCGATTCCGCGGGTACCGGAAATTAGCGCGGTTCGCCAGGGATTACCGGGGCCTTCCGCCAGAGCCAGCTCAAACGAGTCCAGCTCGACATCGCGCCCACCGATGATGGCCGGGGATCGGCCGAATGTGGGGTGGAAAGGATTGCGTGGGATGGAGATGGCCTTGTCGCTGCGAGTGGTCACGCATCAATCATAGCAATGGATAATCCACATCGACTTGGATAACTTGGATATCCCGCCGAATTTTGGATATTCGGTTTCCGTTGGATAATCACAAAACTCTGGATATTGGGAGAGCCGGGGAGGGTGAGGGGCCGCTGCTCAGTCCATCGGCCACCCGAAGGTGAAGTCCGACGTATCCTTACCCTTTTCGGTCAGGTACTGCTGCAGGTTCTTCTTGTACTGGTAGTACGCGACGGCCTGCAGCTCCATCAGCTCTTCCCCTGATTTTTCGGTTAGCTCCCGGTAGTGGCGCGCCATCACCCATGCGATGCGCGCAGCCGCCAGAGCATCTTCGGTGGCATCATGTGCCCCGTCCAGGCGCACCTGATAATGGCGGGAGACATCAGTCAAAGTGCGTTTTTCACGACGTTCCGGGTCGAAGTAATTATCCAGCACAAAGGGGTCGACGACGAGGCCGTCAACAGTAAAACTGGGATCCTGCGAGCGCAGTACCGTCAGATCATAAGCCGCGTTATAGGCCACTACGGTCAGACCATCGCGCCAGGCAGCTCGAAGGCCGGCAATGGTATCCGCTAGCACTTCATCGTGCGGGCGCCCCTCCGCGCGAGCTTTTTCAGTGGTGATGCCATGCACATCAGACGCAGCTTGTGGAATTTCGACACCGGGATTAGCGAGCATGATGGTGGAATCTTTGCCCTGCTCAGTCAGTCGGACCAGTGCGGAAGTGACAATCTTGCAGGTGCGAGGATCCGTGCCGGTAGTCTCCAGATCAAACGCGAGCATGCGTCGCGGATCGAAATTATGCATGTCTCAACTGTAGCGGAGAGTGCGGATTCGCTGAGGGGCAGGAACAAGGTCAAGAGAATTTCCGTGTCCTCCGGCGCATCCGGGCAATGACATAGAATGAGCGACGTGACTTCCTCGACCGATGAGAACTCCGACCTGTCAACCTCCGATTTGTCTTCGTTTTCCAGCGCCCCCGCCTCCGAGCCAGCGCCGGCGGACGTCCGGGAGAAGTGGCAAGATCTAGCAACTCGCATTCGTGAAAACGCTGCGCTGTACTACACCGCGCAGCCGGTTATCTCCGATGCTGAATACGACGAGATGTTCCGTCAACTGCAGCGGTTAGAGGAGCAGTGGCCCGATCTGGTGGTGCCGGACAGCCCCACGCAGCAGGTCGGTGCGCAGGTCGACACGCCTGCCGACGGGGAAGTGTTCGAGCCTGTTGAGCACCTCGAACGCCTTTACAGCTTGGACAATGTTTTCGATGAGCAGGAGTTGCGCGGCTGGCTGGCCCGCACCCCGGCCAGCACGTATCTGACCGAGCTGAAAATCGATGGCCTGTCTATCGATCTGGTCTATGAGAATGGCCGCCTTGTCCGGGCGGCCACCCGCGGAGACGGCCGCGTGGGGGAGAACGTCACCGCCAATGCGCGCACTATCGAAGATATTCCGCATGAAATCAGCGGCGAGAACATCCCCGACGTGCTCGAGGTGCGTGGTGAAGTCTTTATCTCGTTGGAAGAGTTCGAACGCATCAACGCCGATCGCGTCGAAGCGGGTCAGAAGCCGTTTGCCAACCCCCGTAACGCCGCCGCCGGTTCCCTGCGACAGAAGGATGTTGCAGAAGTGGCCAAGCGCCGGTTGTCCATGATTTGCCATGGAATTGGTCATATCGAGGGCTGGCGTCCACAGTCCCAGCACGAGGCATATCGTGCCTTGGACGAGTGGGGTTTCCACGTGTCGCCGTATACAAAGCAGGTTCATTCCGCGGATGACGTCGTTAAGCAGATGCAGTACTGGGGCGAGCACCGCCACGACGCCATCCACGAGATGGACGGGCTTGTGGTCAAGGTTGACTCCCTTTCCGAGCAGCGCGCGTTGGGCGCGACCTCGCGGGCGCCGCGCTGGGCGATTGCCTACAAGTATCCGCCAGAAGAGGTCACCACGGACCTGCTGGACATTCGAGTCTCCATCGGCCGAACTGGTCGTGCGACGCCATATGCCGTGATGAAGCCGGTCTTCGTGGCCGGGTCAACTGTCGAGATGGCGACGCTACACAACCCTTCCGAGGTGCACCGAAAGGGTGTGCTCATCGGGGACCGTGTGACCATCCGCAAGGCCGGTGACGTGATTCCAGAGGTACTCGGCCCCGTAGCCGATCTCCGAGATGGTAGCGAGCGAAAGTACATTTACCCGACTCTCTGCCCCGAGTGCGGTACTCGTTTGGCTCCGGCAAAGGACAGCGATGCCGATTGGCGTTGCCCCAATACCCGCTACTGTCCAGGTCAGCTGCGGCGTCGAATTGAATTCCTCGCCTCCCGCTCCGGGTTCGATATCGAAAACCTGGGGGAGAGGGGCGCTGCCGATTTGATTCATCGCGGCGTGCTTGACGACGAGTCCCGCCTCTTCGACCTCACCGAGGAAGATTTGCTCGGCACTGAGGTCTACACTACGGCTTCGCGGAAAACCCTGAACGCCAATGGTAAGAAACTGTTGGCCAACATCGAGGCAGCTAAGGATAAAGAGCTGTGGCGCGTATTGGTCAGCCTGTCCATTCGTCATGTGGGTCCAACAGTGGCGCGGACCTTGGCACAGAAGTTCGGCTCGATGGAGGCGCTGCGCGCTGCGAGCCGCGAGGAGATTTCGGCCATCGATGGCATTGGCGAGATCATCGGCGATTCCGTGGCTGACTGGTTCGAGGTGGACTGGCACCGCGAGGTTGTCGAGCGCTGGGAAGCTGCCGGTGTGCGTATGGCCGATGAGGTCGCCGATCGTCCAGATCAGGTGCTAGAGGGATTGACCGTGGTAGTCACCGGCTCTTTGGAGGACTTCACTCGCGACAGCGCGAAGGAAGCCGTTATCTCCCGTGGCGGTAAGGCCGCAGGGTCGGTGTCGAAGAAGACCGACTACGTGGTGGTTGGCGAAAACGCCGGTTCCAAGGCCACAAAGGCCGAGGAGCTGGGCTTGCCCATCCTCGACGAGGATGGGTTCAAGCGATTGCTGGAAACTGGTCAGGCCTAGCTGGGGCTTGGCCCAGCCAGGATTTGACCCAGCCGGGCCTAAATCTTGGTCTCTTCCAGCTTCCAGACCTCATTGGCGTAATCGCGGATAGTGCGGTCGGAGGAGAAGCGGCCCGAACGGATGATGTTCAGGAAGCACTTCTTGGCCCACGCCAGCTCGTCGCGGTAGTCCTCGGCCATGCGGTCGCGGGTCTCGCGGTAGTCAGCGAAGTCGCCGAGGACGTAGTAGACATCGGCTGGCTCGTACCCGTTGGACTCCAGCAGCGAGAAGTGCAGGTCGTGGAACATTCCGCTGCCACCGTCAGCAAAAGTGCCGTCGACAAGCGAATCGACCGCGCGCTTGAGACCCGGCACCGTTTCGTAAGTGCCACGCGGGCTGTAGGTGCGACGCAGCTCCGGCAGCTCCTCTTCCAGCGCACCGAAGATGTAGGCGTTCTCTTCGCCGGCGGCGTCGACGATTTCGACGTTTGCGCCGTCCATGGTGCCCAGCGTCAGTGCGCCGTTCATCATGAACTTCATGTTCGAGGTACCCGAAGCCTCCTTACCGGCAGTGGAAATCTGCTCGGAGACGTCGGTGGCCGGGATGATGTGCTCTGCCGGGGTGACGTTGTAATTCTCAACGAAAGCGACCTGCAGGCGACCGTCCATGTCCGGATCGTTATTGACCTTGTCCGCGATAGCGTTGATGAACTTAATGATGGCCTTCGCGCGAACGTAGCCTGGGGCGGCCTTGGCACCGAAGATGAACACGCGCGGTGGCACGTCCAGCGCTGGGTCTTCCTTGATGCGGTAGTAGAGATCGAGGATGTAGAGCGCGTTGAGAAGCTGGCGCTTGTACTCGTGCAGACGCTTAATCTGGGTATCGAAGATGGCGTCCGGGTTCACCGAAATACCCTGGCGGTGTTCCAGCCAGGTGGCGAAGTCCTTCTTGTTCTCGTGCTTGATGTCGAGAATCTCACGCAACACGGCCTCGTCGTCAGCAAACTTTTCGAGCTCAGCGAGCTTGTCCAGGTCGGTGACCCAGGCGTCCGAACCCGACAGGCGAGTCAGCAGTGCCGACAGGCGCGGGTTGCACTGGTTGAGCCAGCGGCGCGGGGTGACTCCGTTGGTCTTGTTGTTGAAGCGCTCCGGCCAGATATCGTGCCAGTCCTTCAACGTTTCGCGCTTAATGATTTCCGTGTGCAGAGCGGCAACACCGTTGATGGAGTACGCGGCGTAGCAGGCAATCCATGCCATGTGGATACGCCCGTGGGAAATCGGCGCCATGTAGTCAATCTTGCCCTGGTCGAAGCCGCGCTCCGCGAGGTCTTCGCGGAAGCGGCGGTCGATCTCACGGGTGATCTCCAGAACGCGGCCGAAGAGACGGTCAAAAATGGAGTATTCCCAGGTCTCCAACGCTTCTGCCAGAACGGTGTGGTTGGTGTAGGCGAAGGTGTTGGACACGACGTTCCAGGCGTCGTCCCAGCTCATATCGTGCTCATCCAGGAGCAGACGCATCAGCTCTGGGATCGCGAGCACCGGGTGGGTGTCATTGAGCTGAATGGAGTTGTACTTGTGGAAATCGCGCAGGTCCTCGCCGTGATTCTCGATGTAAGAATCAATCATCGTCTGCAGCGAAGCCGAGACGAAGAAGTACTGCTGGCGAACGCGCAGGACCTTGCCGTCATAGGTCGAGTCATTCGGGTAGAGCACGCGGCACAGGTCATGGACGCGCTCCCGTTCGACAATGGCGTCGGTGAAACGCTGTGAGTTGAAGGCGTCATAGTCGAACTCACGCATTGGCTCCGAGTGCCACAGGCGCAGCGTGCCGACGTTATCGGTGCCATAGCCGGTAATTGGCATGTCATATGGAACAGCGCGCACGACCAGGTCATCAAAGGTGACAATCTTGGACAGTTCCTCGCGACGAATAACGAAGGGGTAGCCCTCTTCCATCCACGGATCCGGGTGCTCATCCTGGAAGCCGTTTTCAAAGCTCTGCTTGAACAGACCGTAGCGGTAGAGGATGCCATAACCGGTCACCGGCAGATTCTGCGTGGCACAGGAATCCAGGAAGCAGGCGGCCAGACGCCCCAGGCCACCGTTACCGAGAGCGGCGTCGTGTTCGGCCTCGAGCACGTCTGTCAGATTCTTGCCGTACTTTTCCACCGCAGCGGAGGCCTCATCCACGAGGCCTGCATTGAGCAGGTTGTTCAGCAGGGCGCGACCCATGAGGAACTCGGCGGAGAAGTAGTGCTGCTGGCGGGTAGCAGCGTATGCCTCCGTGGTGCGCTGCCAGTTGTCCGCTAGGTCATCGACAACAACCCGTGACAGACCGGACCAGAATTCCATCTCAGTGGACGACTGGGGGACACGGCCGGATTCGGCACGCACGTGGGATCCGACGAGGTCACTCAAGTTCGACATCAAAGAAGCTCCTTATTGACTGGTATCATTTCCAGACTTTACCGCTAAGCGTGAATCACTGCGCTCCATAGGGGAGGAGCCATAGGGTAAGAGCTTCGAGCAGAAGGGAGCAGCCCACAGAAGGGAGCAGCCCACAGAAGGGAGCAGCCCACTAGCCGCTGCTAGTCGATAATCGCACCGACAATCGTGCCAATACGTCCCAAGTGCTCAACCTCACTTGGCAGGAAGTCTGGCCCGCCGGGCCGGCCAATAACGAGAACGAGGCCCTTGCCCATTGGGGTAGCGGCAATGGAGGAGTCCATAACCGTCCAGTCCTCCGGAAGCCACGTTTCTTCGTCCGGATCCAGGTTTCGTGGCGAGTCAATCGGGGCTTCCGGCAGAGTCCGGCCGTTATCCTCTGGAGCAGCGGTAGAGGAAGCGCGACGTACCCACCGGCCATCGCTCTGTTCGCCGAGGACGATAGCCCAGCCGGCAGTCATAGTCTGAGGCAGGCCGTCGACGACATCTCCGAGGGCACGATCCAAATTCTTCGTGTGCTGTGAGAACTTGGCCAGCAGCGCAATCTGTCCGCGGCGGTCGACCGAGCCGGAAAAAGGCCTAATTGAATCGACTTCCACTCCGCTAATGGACTGAGCCGCCGTAATCAGTGTGTCTGGGAGCAGGCCCATGGGCAGGTCAACCACGATGTCGTCGACAACAACGCCATTAGCGCCGTAATCTACGACATCGACACTGCGAATATCACCCTCTACTTCGCCCAGGGCAGCCGCGACGTAGCCAAGTGCGCCTGGTTCGTCGGGAAGCTGGATGCGAAGGAGGTAACTCATGGCTGTGTGTACAACCTTTCGAATAATTGAGAGTGATTCTTGCGGTGTAACTATAGAAGTAGTGATTTAGGCTACAGGGTAAACCTTTGAAATGTAAGACCCTGCGGACAACTGCTTGGCGACAACGACTACTGTTGGCAAGTACAGCCCGCTCGCGCGGTTCAAAATCAGTTTCAACTAAACTTCTGTGCACTAGCTTCGTACGAAGAAATGAAAGGGGTACTAGCGTGCCAGCTATCTCACGCGATGAGGTCGCACACCTAGCGCGATTGTCCCGTCTGGCTCTGACTGACGCGGAACTCGACGAGTTCGCCGGTCAGATCGACGGCATTATTAACCACGTCCAGGCCGTTCAAAAGGTGGCTGCGGATGATGTGGAACCGATGAGTCACCCCTCTTCGCTGTCCGGTGTGATGCGCGAGGACGTCGTCAAGCCGACGCTGACTGCGGAGCAGGCGCTGGACCAGGCGCCGTCGCAGGACCGCCAGCGCTTCGAAGTTCCCCAGATTCTCGGCGAGTAGGAGTACGTGGAAGAAATGATTGCAGCTAACCCGAACCTGCATGCCGCTGTTGCTGAGGACCCGATTCTGGGGCTGAGCGCTTTTGAGCTCGCACAGAAGATTCACGCTCGTGAGCTGACCTCGGTAGAGGTCACCCAGGCGTTCCTCGACCGTATCGCGGCAATTGATGAGGACATTCACGCATTCCTGCACGTCGGTGCCGAAGAGGCCCTGGCTGCAGCTCGCAAGGTCGATGAGTCGCTGGATGCTGGCGAGGAGCCGGCCTCCGCGCTGGCCGGTGTTCCGCTGGCGCTGAAGGATGTCTTCACTACCACCGATGCGCCGACCACCTGCGCTTCCAAGATGCTCGAGGGCTACATGAGCCCTTACGACGCAACGGTTACTGCCAAGCTGCGTGCAGCTGGCATCCCAATTCTGGGTAAGACCAACATGGATGAGTTCGCCATGGGCTCGTCGACTGAAAACTCCGCTTACGGCCCGACTCACAACCCGTGGGATGTTGAGCGCACCGCAGGCGGTTCCGGTGGTGGCTCTTCCGCGGCGCTGGCCTCCGGTATGGCTCCGCTGGCTATCGGTACTGACACCGGTGGCTCGATTCGTCAGCCAGCAGCTCTGACCGCAACGGTCGGCGTGAAGCCGACCTATGGCACGGTATCCCGCTACGGCCTGGTCGCTTGCGCCTCCTCGTTGGATCAGGGTGGGCCGACCGCGCGAACCGTTCTGGACACCGCGCTGCTGCACGAAATCATTGCTGGTCACGACGAGAATGACTCGACTTCCACGGAGCAGCCGATTGCCGATGTGGTTGCTGCTGCCAAGGAAGGTGCTACCGGTGACCTCACGGGGGTTAAGGTCGGCATCGTCAAGCAGTTCGACCGCACCGAGGGTTACCAGGCCGGCGTACTGGACAGCTTCCACGAGGCCGTCGACAAGCTTAAGGAAGCTGGCGCAGAGGTGGTCGAGGTCGATTGCCCGAACTTCGACCACGCACTGAGCGCGTACTACCTGATTCTGCCGTGTGAGGTCAGCTCCAACCTGGCTCGTTTCGACGGCATGCGTTACGGCCAGCGTGTTGGTGATGACGGTTCGCACTCGGCCGATGAGGTCATGGCTATGACCCGTGCCGCTGGTTTCGGCGATGAGGTTAAGCGACGCATCATCATTGGTACCTACGCGCTATCGGTCGGTTACTACGATGCCTACTACATCCAGGCACAGCGCGTCCGTACCCTGATTCAGCAGGACTTCGAGCGGGCCTTCGAACAGGTAGATGTCCTGATCTCGCCGACCACTCCGACCACTGCGTTTAAGTTGGGCGAGAAGGTTGACGACCCGCTGAGCATGTACATGTTCGACCTGTGTACTCTGCCGCTCAACCTGGCCGGCATGTGTGGCATGTCCGTGCCGTCGGGCCTGGCTGAAGACACCGGCCTGCCGGTAGGCCTGCAGATTATGGCTCCGCGCCACGGTGACGATCGTCTGTACAAGGTCGGCGCTGCCTACGAAAAGGTTCGCGGCTCGATTGCATAAAGACGCTCAATAAGCCTTAGTCGGTTTTCTGCAACCGTCGTTTTCTCACTGAAGTGGGAGAGCGGCGGTTGTTGTCGTGTCGGGGAGAGTTTCATACATACGCAGGAACGCAAACATGGAGAGAGTTAGATTTAAAAACCCACCGCGGTTTATGCCTTGGATCTATGGGCTGGTCATTGTCATAGCCATTGCCGTCAGTCTGGTCGCTGCGGTGGTCTTCGGCTCGGCGGATATCACCTGGTCCACCACGACACAGGTCATTTCGCATCACATCTTCGGCATTGAGCTCGATGAATCTGTGCCCGCCAGTTCGGACACCATCGTCTGGAATCTCCGCGCTCCCCGGGGTATTCTCGCAGCGATTGTAGGGGCGGGGCTAGCTGTCTCCGGTGTGGCTATGCAGACATTGGTCCGTAACCCGTTGGCAGACCCATATCTGCTAGGTATTTCCGCCGGCGCCGGTGCCGGTGCGACCGCGGTGATTATCTTTGGTGCTTTCTCCGGTAGCCCCATCGCGCCGCTGACATTCGGTGCACTCCTCGGTGCAGTAATGGCCACCCTCGCGGTCGGTGCTTTCGCCACTGCAGGCGGTGGGCTGACTCCGCTGCGTTTGGTGCTCTCCGGCGTTGTGCTCTCCGCTGCGTTTTCCGCGCTGAGTAGCTTCATGGTCTTCGCTGGGCCAGACCCGAGGGCCGCGCAGTCCGTGATGTTTTGGATGCTGGGCTCTGTTGCCGGTGCGACATGGCTGAAGACGCTCTTCCCGCTCATTGTCCTCATCGCAGTACTGTTGTTTTTCCTGGTCAAAGCCCGTCATCTGGATGCGCTGGCAACTGGTGAGAGCACCGCAGCGGCCGTAGGTATTGATGTTTCTCGGCTACGCACACAGGTATTTGTGCTCCAGGCTGTCCTCGTTGGCACGCTCGTTGCGGTCTCTGGCGGCATCGGGTTTGTCGGCCTGGTGATTCCACACTTGACCCGCATCTTGGTAGGGGCCACGCACCGCGTTGTCCTACCGGTTGCTGCCCTCATGGGTGGACTGTTTCTCATCTGGGTGGACATCATCGCGCGCGTAGTGGGCGGAAGCCAGGAAATGCCGCTGGGAGTAGTCACGGGATTGGTTGGCGCACCACTTTTCCTCTACCTCATGAGCCGCTCGCACTACAGCTACGGAGGTGCTGAGTAAATGAGCGCTCTACCAAAATCTGTACTCGCCGCTAAAGATATGCGCTGTGATATCGCTGGGCGCACCATTGTCAGCGGAGTCAACCTCAACTTCGGTGCAGAACCCATGACCGCCATCATTGGTGTTAACGGCGCGGGTAAATCCACGTTGCTGCGTGCGCTCGGTGGAATCACGAAACCGGCCACGGGCGAGGTCGAGATTAACGGCAAATCGATGAGCTCAATCAGCTCGAAGCACCGCGCCCGCGATCTGGCTTTCGTCGCGCAAAACGAGGTTCCACCCGCCGAAATGCGCGTGCGCGACTTTGTCTCCCTGGGGCGCTTGCCCTACCAGCGCCTTTTTGGTGGCAACACCGCCGAGGACAATTCCCACGTCGACCGTGCGCTGGAGCTCGTGGGGTTGGAAGCGGTTGCGCAACGCCTGTGTGGGCAACTCTCGGGTGGGCAACGTCGTCGCGTGTGTCTGGCGCGTGCCATCGCCCAGGACTCGCCAATCATGCTTCTCGACGAGCCCACTAACCACCTCGACGTGCGCCATCAACAATCCGTCCTCCGTCTGGCCCGCTCCAGCGGAGCGTGTGTCATTGCCGCGATCCACGACTTGGACCTGGTGATGAACCACTTCGACCGCGTCATCGTGGTCGCGGACGGCGGTATCGCGGCCGACGGCATTCCCGCAGAAGTGCTTACCCGCGACTTTGTCGCCCAAATCTTTCAGGTTGAATCCTGTCAGCTCAATTCCCCCGCTGGCCGCCGCCACCTCGCAATCGATAGCGAGCTGGATGCTGCCACCATCAACTAGGAGTACTCCCTTGAATAACGCACATGCTTTCCGACGTCCCCTTCGTGCCTCAGCAGCTGGTATCGCTGTGGCTGCTCTGGCATTCGGAGCCGCCGCCTGTGGCTCTGATGAGGGAACGCAGGCCTCGTCGTCAGGCCTTACCCTCACCAACTGCGGTGAAGAAGTCAGCTACCCGGGTGTAGCTAAAAAGCTGCTGATTAATGACGGCAATATTGCTTCGCTGGCGCTGGCTGTCGGTGCTGCGGATGAGATCACAGCGGTGAGCTCTATGGCCTCGCATCTGCCGGTGTTGACCGCAGCTTATGGCGATGCAATTGCGCAGAAGCCAGAAGTTGCGAAGGAATACCCGAATCTGGAGCAGGTCATTGCGGCCGAACCGGATGTGATGCTGGCGGGCTGGGGCTATGGCTTTAGTGAAGACAAGGGCATTACCCCGGAATCGCTTTCCGAGCACGGTATCGGTGCCTACACCCTGACGGAATCTTGCCGTACTGGTGACGCAGCCTCGGCGGGCAAGGAAGGCAGTGGCGACCCGGGGCATACTCGTGGTCTGGTGGATCCGTGGGAAGCTGTCAAAATTGATTTGAAGAATATCGCTACCTTGACCGGACACGACGGTGAGGGCGACAAGGTTATTGCAGATATTGATAACCGACTGCAAGCCCTGGATGCCGCGCCAAAGGGAGATAAGAAGCCAGTGGGCTTCCTCTTTGATTCTGTCGGTGAAGCACCAATTACCTCGGGTTCCTTTGGCGCACCGCAGGGCATCCTGGAAAAGGCCGGTGCAATCAATGCGACCGAGTCGATTAAGGACACTTGGACTACGACCTCCTGGGAGCATGTCGCGGAGATGAATCCTGACTTCATCGCGCTTGTGGACTACCCAGGTCAGACCTTCGAAGAGAAAATCAAGGTTTTGCGCACGAATCCGGCAACGAAGGATCTCGAGGCGGTCAAGGAGAACCGCTTTATTAACCTGCCGATTGCATTGTGGACGGAGTCTCCGCTGAACGTCGATGCCGCAGAGTACGTGCGCAAGGCGCTCGAGGAATATGGTCTTGTGCCGGCGTCGGAGGTGACGACGAAGATGGAGCTACCGTCTGAGCTACCAGGGCAGGAGTACCTGCAGAAGTAGTTTCGACCAAGGCCGTCAAGCACGAACTGACTAACGCGACTAAGGTGGGCATCATGCGAATTGCGACCCTTACCTCCGGTGGAGATTGTCCCGGTCTGAATGCCGTTATCCGTGCAATTGTCCGTACCAGCTCGAGCGAGTACGGCTCAACCGTCGTCGGTTTTGAGGACGGTTGGATTGGTCTTATGGAAGACCGTAGGGTCCAGCTTTACGACGATGAGCGGATTGACCGTATGCTGCTGCGTGGCGGCACGATGCTGGGCACCGGCCGCGTGCATCCGGACATTCTCATGTCTAACCTCGACCGCATCAAGGAAAATCTCTCTGATGCGGGCATCGATGCCCTGATCCCAATCGGTGGCGAAGGTACGCTGAAGGCCGGCAAGTGGCTTTCGGACAATGGGGTGCCGGTCGTCGGTGTTCCGAAGACTATTGATAATGACGTCAACGGTACGGACTACACCTTCGGTTTCGACACGGCTGTGGCTGTTGCCACCGACGCGGTTGACCGTCTGCACACCACTGCGGAATCCCACCAGCGCGTCATGATTGTTGAGGTCATGGGTCGACACGTGGGCTGGATCGCTTTGCATGCGGGTATGGCCGGCGGTGCTCACCACATTGTCATTCCGGAAAAGCCATTCGACATCAACGAGATTGTGAAGTCGATGGAGCGCCGTTTCCAGATGGGTGAGAAGTACGGCATTATCGTCGTCGCTGAGGGCGCCACCCCGAAGCCGGGCACCATGGAGTACGAAGAGGGCGGTGTCGACCAGTTCGGCCACCAAACCTTCAACGGCATTGGTCAGGTTATTGGTGCGGAGATTAAGAAGCGCACCGGGTACGACGTTCGCACCACGGTGCTGGGTCACATTCAGCGTGGCGGTACGCCGACTGCGTACGACCGCGTGCTTGCTACCCGCTACGGTGTCCACGCCACCCGAGCAGTACACGAGGGGGACTTCGGCAAGATCGTCGCTCTGCACGGTGAGAACATCGAGCGTATCGACATCGACGATGCGGTTGCTGAGTTGAAGGTTGTGCCGGATGGCCGTTACCGCGCAGCTGCTGCGCTGTTTGGTTAAACGCGTCGGTTAAGCACGCGTTGCTAAACATTTAGGCACATCTTCGTAACAAAATAGGCATACTGCCCGAGCTGGTGTATCAATCACCAGCTCGGGCAGTATGCTTTGTAAGGTTCCGGTTTTTGAAAAATAGACTTATATTTAGGATTTTCTCGTTATGTGGAAAAGAGCCACAACAATCGCGATGGCCTTTGTCGGCCTAACTGTCGGTGCCGGATTCGCATCCGGCCAGGAAATGATGCAGTACTTCGTGGCATTTGGCACTAACGGCTTGTGGGGCGTGGTACTTGCCTCCGTCGTGATGATTGCCAGTGGCCTGGCAGTGCTGTCAATTGCCAGCTACTTGCAGGCTGATGAGCACTCCGAGGTCTTCGACGTAATCACCCGCAGTTGGGTTTCGAAGATTTTGGATATCGCCGTGATGATCACGCTGTTCTGTACCGGCTTCGTCATGTTCGCCGGTGCCGGTGCGAACTTGAACCAGCAGTTCGGACTTGAGGTGTGGATTGGCGCCGTCATCATGGTTGCCCTGACTTTGGGTGTAGGCATGCTGGATGCCGACAAGGTCAGCCGCGTGATTGGCATGATCACTCCATTCATTATCGTGTTCCTGCTTGGAGCCGGTATCTACACTTTGTTCACCACCGACACGTCGATGTCGGAGGCCGCGCAGTACACCAATGAACTGTCGACATCGCTGCCACACTGGTCTATTTCTGCCCTGAACTATGTCGGTTTCTGTGTGATGGTGGCCGTATCGATGTCGATTGTCATCGGCGGTAGCTACCTGAACCCGCGTGAAGCTGGCATCGGTGGTCTCATGGGCGGGAGCATCTATGCAGGTCTGCTGACGCTGGTGACCTTTGCCCTCTTCTTCAAGGTCAAGGATGTTGGCCACGAAGATATGCCGACCCTGGCAATCGTCAATGACATCCACCCGGTCCTGGGTACCGTGATGGCAATCATCATCTACGCCATGATTTTCAACACGGCCATTGGCATGTTCTACGCGCTGGGCCGCCGCCTAACACGCAATACCCCGCAGCGTTTCCGCCTGGTATTCATCGTGACGGTGCTGATTGGTTTTGGCCTAAGTTTCTTTGGGTTCAAGGCCCTGGTTGGCTCCATCTACCCGGCCCTTGGCTACGTCGGTATCGCTCTTATCGTGATTCTGTGTGGTGCGTACCTGGCTGGACGTAACAAGCTGATGGAGGAGTCGAAGCGTCGCGGCCGTATCCGTAAGCTCGCACGCCGGAAGATGCACCCGAACAAGAAGTTCACCACCGCCGATCAGAAGAAGCTCGACCGCGCTTTGGCCAACTCCAACATTTCCAACGTCGATCTTCAGGAGAGCGTCCGCGACGACATCGTCGAGGAACTGGTCAGCGACGATAATGTTGAATTCACCGAGGATGACGCCGAGCGCATCGTAGAAAAGGATAATGAGCGCCTGGAGAAACTTTCCGAAATCGAGGAAGCCTCCGATGATGACAATCCTCGCGAGACCGCGAGGGACTCCTTCCCAGGCGAGGCCACAGCCACTGCGCCGAAGAAGCTTGCCGGACAGACTAAGAATGCATTCAAGCGCGTGGCTCACCCTAAGCCGAAGAAAGAAAAGTAACTAGCGCGACTAGGCAGCTCGAAAACTTAGGCAGCTCGAAAATAGAAGGCATCGCACCGGTAGGGAAGGGCGATGCCTTCTTCGTATGTGTGCCCCAAGTGTTCGTGGAGATACCAATGCAAGTTCGCCTCCACCTTGGCGCGAGTGGCGGGCTTGGAACGAAGCCAATAGGAACGGGTTCGTGCCAGCAGCACGATGTCCTCGATGGTCAGTGTCTGCTCCCAGGCCAGACGCACCTCATCGACTAGCTCCAGCTCCGGGCCAACCTCGGGGTAGAAGCCGGGACGCAACACGTCGCCGGCGTGCATTATGCGGCTGAGCCGATGCACCCACGGTACGGAAACATCCAAGGTGTTCCACACCAACATAGCCACGCTATCCGCGCGTAGCACCCGAGTGAGTTCTTTACTTGCAGCTGTCGGGTCCACCCAGTGCCATGTCTGCGCACATGTTGCTACATCGACGCTGTTGGACTCCAGTCCCGTGCGCTCCGCAGTGCCTTCCAGGCATTCCGCCGCTGGCACATTGTGCATCAGTGCTTGCCGCATCGCGGTGGAGGGATCGAGTGCCAGCAGGGTGGCATCGCGGTAGACGTCGGCAAGCGAGGCGGTGAGCTTCCCAGTGCCGGCGCCGATATCGGCGACTACCTGTGGGTGCGGTGCGAGACGGGTAAGCGCTTCGATGACGGTTGGAGGATATCCGGGGCGCACGCGGTGGTAGCCCGTGGCTCCGTCGGCGCTTTCCTGCAGGTCGTTGTCGAAAGTAGCGCCTGCGCGGTGGCGGTCAGCGGCGTCGCGGAACGTTGGCGTATCGCGTGCTGACGTCGGTGGAATCGGTGGGTGTTCGTTAACTCCGAGCACGACTTATACCCTAGGGCACGCCTGCGGGGCCATCGCTAGTAGACTCTACAAACATGACCGCTGCATACGCTGATGACTTGATGGACTTTGATGAGGTCCTCGAACGTTTTGACCCGGTAATGGGCATGGAGGTTCACGTCGAGCTCTCGACGAATACCAAGATGTTCTCCTCCTCCTCGGCGCACTTTGGTGCCGAGCCGAATAGCAACGTCGATCCCTGCAGCCTCGGCCTACCTGGCGCGCTGCCTGTGGTTAACCGTCAGGGCGTTGAGTGGGCCATCAAGATTGGCCTGGCGCTGAACTGCGAGATTGCTGAGTCCTCCCGCTTCGCGCGCAAGAACTACTTCTACCCGGACCAGCCGAAGAACTACCAGATTTCGCAGTACGACGAACCAATCGCCTACGACGGATATCTTGACGTTCAGCTTGACGACGGCACGGAGTTCCGTGTCGAAATCGAGCGCGCTCACATGGAAGAAGACACCGGCAAGCTGACGCACTTGGGCGGTGCCGATGGTCGTATTCACGGCGCCACGCGTTCGCTGGTGGACTGCAACCGCGCAGGTATTCCGCTGATTGAGATCGTTACTAAGCCAATTCTCGGTGCAGGGGAGCGTGCCCCAGAGGTTGCTCGTGCGTACGTTTCTGCGCTGCGTGACCTGGTGAAGTCCCTCGGTGTCTCCGATGCCCGCATGGACCAGGGCTCGATGCGTGTGGACTCCAACGTTTCCCTGCGCCCAATCGGCCAGGAGGAGTTCGGCACTCGTACCGAGACTAAGAACATCAACTCCCTGAAGTCGGTTGAACAGGCTGTTCGCTACGAGATGCAGCGCCAGGCTGCTGCGATTACTAATGGCGAGGAGATCGTTCAGGAAACCCGCCACTACCAGGAGACCGACGGCACGACCTCCAAGGGCCGCCCGAAGGAATCGCAGTCGGATTACCGCTACTTCAACGACCCGGATCTGCCACCTGTGATTGCGCCGCGTGAGTGGGTGGAGGAAATCCGCGCAACTCTGCCGGAGCTGCCGTGGGTGCGTCGTGCCCGTATTCAGGAAGAGTGGGGTCTGAAGGACGAGGAAATGCGCGACCTGGTTAACGCCGGCGCTCTCGACCTGATTGTCGACACCGTTGAGGCTGGTGCCGGCCCGGCTGAGGCTCGTTCCTGGTGGGTCGCTTACCTGGCGCAGAAGGCCAACGAGGCAGGCGTGGAGCTGGCTGAGCTCGCGATTACCCCGGCACAGGTTGCACGTGTGATTGCACTGATTGAAGAGGGCAAGCTGACCAACAAGCTGGCCCGTAAGGCCGTTGACGGCGTGCTCGCAGGCGAGGGCGATGTTGATGAGGTCGTTGCTGCCCGTGGCCTGGAGGTCGTTCGCGACGACGGTGCTATTGAGAAGGCCGTCGACGATGCACTGGCTGCTAACCCGGACATCGTCGAGAAGTACCGAGCTGGCAACAAGAAGGTCGTCGGTGCCATCGTGGGGCAGGTCATGAAGGCCACCCGCGGCAAGGCAGACCCGGCTCAGGTCAACCAGCTGATTGCGAAGAAGCTGAGCTAGCCTCCCTGAAAGCTAATCCGGGGAACCGCCGGCGGCACCATCGCTCGGCAGTCTGACGACGCGCTCGTCGGACTCCGACGGTTGTGCCCCGGCGGTTTTGTTGGTCGTGGCACCCCAAACTTCAATACCCTGATTTGCTGCGACAGCCGCTACATACGAGATGTGGCCGAAGTCGCCGTCGACAAGCACTTCAGGGGACCCCTTGACCTCCCACGCCGCGTCGGGCCCACTGTACTGTGGCCCCACCGGCATGGAGATGACCTTCTGCGCGTCTGGGATAGCAATGACCACGCGGTCACCCATCACTGCGCATCCACCGATGGAATCGTTCAGGTCCACACCGCCGAGGGGGTTAATCACAGGGCCGGTGAGCTGAACCAGCTGTGGGGTGCCGTCGAGAATGGCGGTTGCCAACGGCGGCATTCCGTCAGGACCATGGCAGAACTGCTGAAACTCAATGCCGGGATCCCCCACGAGCAATTTGCGCGGGGACAGGGCGCCCGAATTTCGGTCAAAATAGATGCCCAGAATGCCTGGCTCGCTGAGGTCCGGAAGTTCGCGCACATCAGCGGTGCCGCCCTCCACGAGAGTGACTCGCGCGATGGTGTCGTCGTTACGCAAAACAAAGACCTGGCGGTCCTCTTCAACCGAGGGACTGGGCAGCAATTGTTTTGCAGGAGCGCCGAGCCGTGCAACCTCACGCGGTGTCTCACCCGGTGCGACAGCGGTGAGCGCACCGTCGTCGGTGGCGACGAGAGCCTCCCCAGGGCCGATTGCAGCTAGCGCGGTGGTAAGCGGTAGGCAGGCGGCGAGAGTGACATCGTCTAGGTCGCAAGGACCTTTGTCTTTGGCTTTGCGTTCCGTGGTCGGTACCGGGGTAGAGGGCAAATCAGGGGAGGAAAACTTCGGCATGGCAATGCCCGTCGGCTCTGACTTGTCTTCCGTAAACGGCAACTCAAGCGCGTTCGAGGCACTCATGCAGCCGGAAAGAGAGACCATCCCGATGACACCAGCGGCGAGCGCAGCACGACGACGCCGCCCGCGAGCGCGAGCCTGTGCACTGCTGGTGTGGACGAGGTGGAATCCCATAGGCATACACAATACAGCCTCGTTTCACGGCCACGCCTGCGACCAAAAGTGAGGCAGTAGATTTAATGTGGACGATGTGAGCGACTCAGAGAAGTACCCGAACGACCGCGCCCTCGAGAATGTGGAGGACGGATTCGATGACGATCTCGACGTCCCGACCTACCGCAAGCTCGCTGAGCCAATGAACGAAGAAACCAACCGTGATGACAGCGACAACACCGCAACGCAGGTTTTTCCGGGTGTGCCGGAAAAGCGCGTAGCGGAGGAGTCGGAGGCAGACCAAGAAAACCTGACTCCGGAACCTACCGCTGCATCAGAGACAGTGGCAGAGACAGAGGTTGAGCCGAGCTCGGAACCGGAGCCTGAAGTTCAGGATGAGCCGAAGAAGCGCTACGACGCCTACGCCGCTGCAGGCCGCACGGCACCTCAGGTGATTAGCCCTGCCGGTAAGCCTTCGCCGCGGGATGAACAGGCTGAAACTGAGTCAGCGCCCGCGGCTGATAAAGAGTCGGAGGTGGCCCCGGAGTCGGAGGCAACCGAAATCTTTGAGCAGCCGGCTCGTAGTGAGCGCGTTGATTCAGACGAGGATTTCAGCCAGCCGACGCAAGCCTTCTCGGCTTCTGAAGCGGCAGGAGCGTCCGCAGCGGGAGCTACTGCAAATAAGTCGGAAGCACAGCCAGCATTCGACGATGAGGCGGAGCCGACCTATGACTCTTCACGCAATTCCGCAGCTGAGACTCAGTATTTCGATGAATCGGATTTCGCTGAACCGGCTGCGTCCCGCGATACCGCTGGTGCAGCTGGCGCCGCTGGTGTTGCAGGAGCAGGCGTAGGAGCCGCCGGGGCAACTGCTGCTACGACTACCGCCACTGCTGACGACGATGAGGACACGGACTTCTACGACGACAACGAACCGGAGTTCCGTCGCGGTACCACTGACTTCGGCCTCCTGCTGCTGCGTCTTGGATTGGGTGCGCTACTGCTGGTCCATGGTCTGACAACGCTGCTCGGCTGGGGCAACTCCGGTGGCACCACTGCGCTGGAGACACAGTTTAGCCAGAACAACTTTGCTCTCGGCCCTGTAATGGCCACTGCCATCCCAACGGTTCAGCTTATCGCGGGTGCCCTGCTTATCTTGGGTCTCGCGACACCGCTGGCCGCGGCGTTGGCGCTGGCATTGTCCGCCTACCTCAGCATGTTTGATGTGGCTACCTCTGCCAATGGTGTGAATATCGTTGGCCAGGACTCCAGTAACCTCCAACTACAGCTGTTGATGACCGCCATGGCGCTTGGCTTGCAGTTCACCGGCCCAGGCCGCATCGGCATCGACTTCGGACGCGGCTGGGCTCGTCGACCACTGGCATCGTCGTGGATCTTCGGAATTCTGTCCATCGCCGCAGCAATTGGCCTGTGGTGGCTGACGACCGGCACGCTGCCGTTTGTTGGCTAAGGCGGCTCGCAGCTACACAAACAGTCGAGCGACCTAAACTAGGTTCTCGGTTAGGGCCGGGGTACAATGCCCCCTATGCCAAAGTCGAGACACGTACTAAAGACCACCCTCGCGGTGGTCTTTTTCATGTCTTCGATAGGCGCTACAACGTCGATTCACTCACCTTCGACAGCCGCTGCCGGCGAGCACAATGAGGTTGCAGCCTCCGTCTCGTCGGCAAGCGTCTGGCCGACTCATGAGGTGAGTCTGCCGCGCATGAACCTCAACGCCGAAGGGTTGATTGAGACTGACCCGCGCACGCAAATGGCGGTGAGCTACGAGCCGGTGGGCGTGGGGTACAGCAGCCAGGCATCGCAACGCCCGCTGCCGGCGCTATCCCTGATTAAGTTGTATATCGGTCAGTATGTGCTCGAACACGGCACTGCCGACGATGCCGAGCGCGTCGAAAAGATGATTTCGCGTTCCGACGACGATTTGGCCGCCGACTTTTACCGGAAGTACCCGGAATCGGTCGATTCCATTGCGACCGAGTACGGCCTGTTCAACACTTCCGGCGGAGAAAAGTGGGGAGTATCGAGGACCACCGCGGAAGATGTGGTGTCTTTTATTTCCCAGCTTCGTCTGAAGCATCCTAATTCTGAGGTGCTCGAGGCGATGCGACACTGGTCGCCGATTGCTGCCGATGGCTATCGACAGAATTTTGGTCTTGCCGGGCTGCCCGGCTCTGAAGGCGCGAAAATGGGCTGGTCCAACCGGCGTTCGTGGCACTCTTCCGTTGTTTTTGGCCCCGGATATGTAATGGCGGCCATTACCGAGGGCGGCAAATATGCACACACCGAGGACGTCGCTGAGGGGATTGCCGACGTCGAGTACCGGGATTTGGTGAAGCCCACGCAGAAGACTGGGCGCAAAGCCACTCTAGAAACGCCAAAGGCCCGTGCGGTAAGCACAGGCCTTTAAGCGGGTTTGATCTAGCTAGTCGACAATGCGGACCGCGCCCTTATCCGCACTGGAGGCCATCTTGGCGTATGCGCGCAGCGCCTTGGAGACCTTGCGCGGACGCGGCTTGTGCGGAGTAAATGGCTTGTCGCGCTTGAGCTCCTCATCGCGGCGAGCGGCCAGCTCCTCGTCGGACACCTGAATCTCGAGCCGTCGTTCAGCGACATCGATGTACACCGGGTCGCCGTTGCGGACGAGACCGATTGCGCCGCCGGCAGCGGCCTCCGGGGAAACGTGGCCGATAGACAGTCCGGAGGAACCGCCGGAGAAGCGACCATCGGTGACCAGTGCACAGACCTTACCCAGGCCAGCGCCCTTGATGAATGCGGTCGGGTGCAGCATCTCCTGCATGCCCGGGCCGCCGGAAGGACCCTCGTAGATGACAAAGAGAACTTCGCCCGGCTGCAAGGTGCGGTTCAAGATGACCGAGACAGCCTCTTCCTGGCTTTCTACGACGCGAGCGGTGCCCTCGAAGTGGAACTGATCCTCGCCGATACCGGCGGTCTTCAGGATAGCGCCGTCCTCGGCGATGTTGCCGCGCAGGACACACAGACCGCCTTCCTTCGTGTAGGCGTGGTCGAAGTCGCGGATGCAGCCATTTTCGGAGTCCGTATCCAGGCTCTCCCAGCGGTTGGATGTGGAGAACGGCTCGGTGGTGCGCACGCCGCCAGGGGCTGCGTGGAACAGTTCAATCGCTTCGTCAGTGGCCTTGCCGCCGCGGATATCCCAGTTGTCCAGGTGCTCCTCCAGAGATGGGGAGTGAACGGAGCGGACATTCATTTGCAGCAGGCCCGCGCGGCGCAGTTCGCCGAGGATGGCTGGAATACCACCGGCGCGGTGGACGTCCTCCATGTAGTAGTCCGAGTTCGGTGCCACCTTGGACAGACAAGGCACGCGGCGGGAAATCGCGTCGATGTCGGAGAGGTCGAAGTCAATCTCGCCCTCCTGGGCGGCAGCGAGAATATGCAGCACGGTGTTGGTGGAACCACCCATGGCAACGTCGAGCGTCATTGCATTGACAAAAGCGTCGCGGTTGGCGATGTTGCGCGGCAGCACGGACTCGTCACCATCGTGGTAGTAGCTCTTCGCCAGGTCCACAATCAGTTCACCGGCGCGCGTGAACAAATCGCGACGCGCCTGCTGAGTTGCCAGGGTAGAACCGTTACCCGGCAGGGACAGGCCGAGGGCCTCGGTCAGGCAGTTCATCGAGTTTGCAGTGAACATGCCCGAGCACGATCCGCAGGTCGGGCATGCCGAGCGCTCGATGTCGAGCAGGTTCTTGTCATCAACCTTGTCGTTTGCGGATGCAGAAATAGCCGAGACGAGGTCAGAGCCGGGCTTGACGACGCCATCGATAACAACCGATGATCCCGATTCCATCGGCCCGCCGGAAACGAAGACCACCGGGATATTCAGACGCAGGGCCGCATTGAGCATGCCTGGCGTGATCTTGTCGCAGTTGGAAATACAGACCAATGCGTCAGCGGTGTGAGCGTTGACCATGTACTCGACAGAGTCAGCAATAATCTCACGGGACGGCAGCGAGTAGAGCATGCCGTCGTGGCCCATCGCAATTCCGTCGTCGACAGCAATGGTGTTGAACTCACGGGGGACACCACCGGCTGCGGTTACAGCTTCTGCGACGATGTCGCCAACGTCCTTCAGGTGCACGTGACCCGGAACGAACTGAGTGTAAGAGTTGGCAATTGCGATAATCGGCTTGCCGAAGTCGTTATCGGTCATGCCAGTTGCGCGCCATAGCGAACGCGCACCTGCAGCATTACGGCCGGCAGTGGTGACTTTAGAGCGAAGGGGAATCATGGGGGCTGCCCTTCCTAGATAGGGTGCAAGGTAATTAATTATCCATATTAATCACAAAAAGCCCCTAATGTCTCATTTCGTGGTCACTGGTGTCCGCATAATGAGATTTAGGGGCTTTGTGGACTGCTTATATGTTACTCGGCAGAGGCGTCACCTTTAGCCTTGGCATCAGCCTCAACCTCACTGACCTTCTTCATTACGGAGTGGCCATCGCGGTCGAAAACCTCGACCTTGTCATTTTCCGCCATACGAGCCGAAGCGATCGGATCTGGAATCAGACCGCCAGTGGCTTCCTTCAACTCCGGCAGCGAATTAAAAGAGATGGCCGGCAGGGCGATGCGCTCATCTGACTTGGTTACCGCAAAGGCGCGGCCGCCCTTGTTGAAGAAGATGCCCGCAAAATCGCTCCAGGGCACCGAACGGCGCTTGGACAATAGGTACACCGCAGTGATGCCGCGTGGCCCTACGGTGGTGCGTACTCGGAAAATCCAAAGCGTATAAATCAACGGTGCCAGGAAGGTAATGGCCAGCCACGGGGCAAAACCGGTGGCAATTACACACAGCACGAGCATGAACGCAACGATGAACAGATGCGTCTTCTGTGGGCGAAATCGCTGCGTCGCAAATTTTAGCTGTGGAGTCGAGTCAGTCATGGCCTTTGATTGTAGCGGGTAGTTCGGATTGGTTAATGCGCGGTAGGCAGTTGCGCGTTATTGCGCCCCGACCGAGTTTGGTTCTGCGTTGTTAGTGGAGTCTGTCGACTGTGATCCGCCAGTGTTCTCGTTGTCGGTGTTGCTCTGAGTAGAGTCTGGCTCGGTGGAGGTGGCGGTCGAAGGTGCGCGGTTCTGCGTGCTCTGAGGCTGCTGTGAAGTCTCGGACGGCTGATTCTGTGATGTCTGAGTCTGCTGTGAAGTCTCGGTGGGCTGCACACTCTGTGTGGTACTAGTCGGCTGGTTCGATGATTGCGGAGCTGACGACTCTTCCGAGTCCTCTTCCTGTGTCGTTACCCGATCGCTCCACCTGCTCGGTGCTAGCCATCCGGATGGGCCGCCCTCGGTCTCGACCGTCATGAGATTCAAAACGCCGAGGACAATTAGGGTTGCCAAGAGCATGATTGTCGAAACGCGAGCACGTCCACCTGCAGAGAGGATTCGCCGGATTTTCTGGCGCGTCGTGAGCGTCTTCCAGTCAGGGTGGCTAACCAGCTTGCGGATGGCGTTGTTGCTTCCGCTGTCCTCTTGCTCGCGTCGAGCATCATCGAGGTCAGCACCCGCATGCGGCAGGTCGGATCGCTCGTTCCCGTCTTGCTTATCGACGGTCTGAGTTTCCATCAGTTTGGTTTCTGCGGTATCCGGCTGGGCAGTAGTGTCCGCTACCGCTTCGACAACTTCGGTTGGAGCGCTGTCGCCGTCGTCAAGCTGTTGTTTTTTCTCTTGCTTAGCATCGGCCTGCCTGAGCTGTTCGATCATCGTGTCATCGCGGACATGACCGGTGATTTCTTCGGCGGGAGCAAACGGGGTCTGTTGGGCGCGCTCGCCGTAGTCATCCCACCAAGTGTCGATGACTGCGGCGCGGATGGCGCGCTCGATGAGCCATTGGTCGCCCGGTTTGCAGTCGACAATCAAGCGCATAGTGACGGTCCACGGCAGGCCCATAACCGTCGGCGGATTGAGCTCCGTGGAGGACTGCAGCTTGATCTCGGAGAGAACTGCATCCTTGACGGAGTCCAGTGCGATGGCACTCTTGGCGGCGGCGACAGTGCGCTCTTCCAGGTCCTTAATGGAGCCACCGGCGGTCATCGGTACGGGAACTTCAACGACAGCACGGGACCACTGTGAGGAGTAGTTGATACACATACGTGCCTCGGAGTTCGGAACGATGATTTCCTCGCCGTTAAGGGTTCGGATGGTGGTGGCGCGCAATGTCATATTGACCACGTCACCCTGCACGGTCCCCGAAGGGGCGTGGAACTCAACCCAGTCGCCAATGCCGTACTGCTTCTCGGCAATGATGAACAGTCCGCCAAGGAAGTCGGCGATGACTCCCTGTGCGCCAAAACCAACAGCGGCGGAAACGACCGTCGCGGGGATAGCGGCGGCGGTCAGTGAGATTCCGAATTTCGACAGAATCGCGATGATTAAGACGAAGTATGCAATGACTTCGACGATGTAAACCACAGCGCCAATCAGTGCGCGCCGTCCCTTGGACTGCTCCTCTGAAGAGGAGATGTTTCCGTCCGCAATTGCCAGAACGAAACGTCGGATACGGGGAACAAGAATTAGCAGAATGGCCAGACATGCGATGGCAAGGCCGTTATTGGCCACCCATTGCCATGTCCGTAACAACATGTATTGCAAGAATTCCATGCCATCCACCGTAGGTCGTTCGCCTTAATATGCGCTGAGTTTAAAGGTAAAGAATTATGCATAAAGACGAGCTTTGGACTTGGGGCTTGCGGGGCTCGGGCGTGTAGGGCTCGGGTGTGCAGGCTTGGGTGTGCAGGCTTGGGTGTCCCCGGGGTCGTGGTCGGGGAGTTTCTGGGTAGAGTGATTCCCAAAGTTGGGGCGGGGTTCTCGTTGGAATCGGGTGGGTGCTCGGGGTGTGATACGGATGGCGTGTCCAATTGACGGGATTGACTTCTCACTATGTGGACGTTAGGGTTGTAGCCAACGCCACATTCGTAGCTTCTTTGCGTGAATGTGTGTTGAGTAGTTGCCCACCATGATCCAGGAGCGAAATCGTGAACGCGCACGAGCAGCACACCCCATCGCCCGCCCAATTCGCGGCTAAGGCGCGCACCAGCGCCCCCGAGCGAATTTCTGGTGCACAAGCCATTGTCCGATCCCTTGAAGAGCTTGGTGTCGAGGTAGCCTTCGGTATTCCCGGTGGTGCAGTGCTTCCGCTCTACGATCCGATTTATGACTCGGAGAAGCTTCGTCACGTCCTGGTGCGCCACGAGCAGGGAGCTGGCCACGCTGCCACTGGTTACGCGCAGGTTTCCGGCAAGGTTGGTGTCTGTATCGCGACTTCCGGCCCGGGTGCTACTAACCTGGTGACCCCGCTCGCGGATGCTCAGATGGACTCCGTTCCGGTTGTCGCTATCACTGGTCAGGTCGGTCGCCCGCTGCTGGGTACTGACGCTTTCCAGGAGGCTGACATCCGCGGTGTGACCATGCCGATTACGAAGCACAACTTCATGGTCACCGAAGCTGAGGACATCCCGCGCGCGCTCGCTGAGGCATTCCACCTGGCTTCTTCTGGTCGTCCAGGTCCGGTTCTGGTCGATGTCCCGAAGGACCTCCAGAACACGATGATCGACTTCACCTGGCCACCGGAGATCAACCTGCCGGGTTACCGTCCGGTGACAACCCCGCACCAGCGACAGATCGACGAAGCCGCTGAGATGATTGCTGCGGCAAAGCGTCCGGTGCTCTACATCGGTGGTGGCGTCATTAAGGCCGATGCTTCCAAGGAGCTGGTCGAGTTCGCCGAGCAGACTGGGGTTCCGGTCGTGACCACGCTGATGGCTCGCGGCGCATTCCCGGACTCGCACCCGCTGCACATGGGTATGCCGGGCATGCACGGCAAGGTGTCAGCCGTCGCTGCTCTGCAGAAGTCCGACCTGCTCATCACTATTGGCGCGCGTTTCGACGACCGTGTTACCGGTGATCTGAATTCCTTCGCGCCGAACGCGAAGGTAATCCACGCCGACATTGACCCGGCAGAGATTGGCAAGCTCCGCGAAGTTGATGTTCCCATCGTCGGCGATGCCCGCGAGGTCCTTGCCGCACTTAGCGAGTCCTACACCAAGCTCGGTCTTAGTCGCCCGCAGATTGCCGACTGGCTGAAGCTTCTCGACGGTCTCCGCGACGAGTTCCCCCTCGGGTGGGAAGAGCCCGCTGATGGTGCAATCGCTCCGCAGTTTGTAATTCAGACTCTGTCCGACATCGTTGGTCCAGAGGCCATCTATGCCGCTGGCGTCGGCCAGCACCAGATGTGGGCAGCGCAGTTCGTCCAGTACGAGAACCCGCGCACCTGGCTTAACTCCGGTGGTGCCGGCACGATGGGCTACTCAATCCCGGCTGCGATGGGTGCCAAGGCGGCTGCTCCAGAAAAGGAAGTCTGGGCCATCGACGGTGATGGTTGCTTCCAGATGACCAATCAAGAGCTGACCACCTGTGCAATGGAAGGTTTTCCCATCAAGGTTGCCTTGATTAACAACGGTAATCTGGGCATGGTTCGTCAGTGGCAGACGCTGTTCTACGATCAGCGCTACTCCAACACCAAGCTGCGCCCGGAGGACAACTCCTACCTGCCGGACTTCGTCCAGCTCTCCGAGGGGCTTGGCTGCGTGGCGATCCGCGTGACCAAGAAGGAAGATGTCGCGGCGGCGATTAAGAAGGCACGCGAGATTAATGACCGACCGGTGGTTATTGACTTCATTGTCGGTGAGGATGCTCAGGTGTGGCCGATGGTGGCAGCTGGCAAGTCCAATGATGAGGTCGAATACGCCCGCGGTCTGCGCCCGCTGTTCAACGATGAGAATTCAGCAGCTGAGGCCCCGGCTGACATCCACGGCACTGTTGTGGACAACTCCGAGGACGCCGCGAAGCAGCCCGACGCTAACCACCCGTCCATGAAGACCCGCTAATCGGGATCCGAAGCAACAGGAAGTGAGTCCCAAAATGGCTGAACTGCACACTCTATCCGTGTTGACCCTCGATGAGCCGGGTATTCTGGTCCGCATTGCGGGCATGTTCACCCGCCGAGGTTTCAGCATCCAGTCGATTACCTCGGGTGAAACTGAGACCGAGGGAGTCAACCGCATCACCGTCGTGGTTGAGACGGAGACGCTGCCGATCGAACAGATTACTAAGCAGCTGAACAAGCTGGTGCCCGTGCTGAAAGTGGTCCGCCAGCCCCCAGAGACCATGGTGTCGCGCGGACTGCTGATGGTGAAGGTTTCCTGCGACAACACCAATCGTCCGCAGGTAGTCGATGCCGCCAATCTCTTCCGTGCCCGTGTGGTGGACGTTTCTCAAGAGTCTGTCATCATTGAGGCGACGGGTGAGCGCTCGAAGCTTGTAGCCCTGCTGGAGGTCCTCGAGCCGTTTGGTATCCGTGAGCTCATTCAGTCCGGTACCGTCGCAATGGCACGTGGGCCGAAGCCGATGCTCCAGGCCCGCTAACAACTAAACGCTAAGATTTTTAACGAATCCGATTCGAAAAGAGGCTAACTTTAATGGCTATTGAACTGCTGTACGACGACGATGCTGATCTGTCCATCATCCAGGGACGTAAGGTTGCCATCCTGGGCTACGGTTCCCAGGGCCACGCTCACGCTCAGAACCTGCGCGAGTCCGGTGTCGAGGTTGTTATCGGTCTGCGTGAAGGCTCCAAGTCCGCTGTGAAGGCTCAGGAAGCTGGCTTCGAGGTTAAGTCCAACGCAGATGCCGCTGCATGGGCAGACGTCATTATGGTGCTGGTTCCGGACACCACCCAGGCAAAGGTTTACAGCGAGGACATCGAGCCGAACCTGAAGGACGGCGACGCGCTGTTCTTCGGCCACGGTCTGAACATCCACTTCGACCTCATCAAGCCGGCTGACAACATCACCGTCGGTATGGTTGCTCCGAAGGGCCCGGGTCACCTGGTTCGTCGTCAGTTCGTCGATGGCAAGGGCGTTCCGTGCCTGATTGCCGTTGACCAGGACCCGAAGGGCGAGGGCCGCGACCTGGCTCTGTCCTACGCTGCAGCTATCGGTGGCGCCCGCGCTGGCGTTATCCCGACCACCTTCGAGGCAGAGACTGTGACCGACCTCTTCGGTGAGCAGGCTGTTCTCTGTGGTGGCACCGAGGAACTGGTCAAGGTCGGTTTCGAGGTTCTGGTTGAAGCTGGCTACGAGCCGGAGATGGCATACTTCGAGTGCCTGCACGAGCTGAAGCTGATTGTTGACCTGATGTTCGAGGGCGGTATTGCCAACATGAACTACTCGGTCTCCGACACCGCTGAGTTCGGTGGCTACCTGTCTGGCCCGCGCGTTATTACCGCTGATACCAAGCAGCACATGCGCGAGATTTTGTCTGACATTCAGGACGGCACCTTCACCAAGCGCCTGATTGCCAACGTCGAGGGCGGCAACAAGGAGCTCGAGGACCTGCGCGCTTCCTACAACAACCACCAGATTGAAGAGGTCGGCTCCAAGCTGCGCGACCTGATGAGCTGGGTTAAGGTCGACGCTCGCGCTGAGACTGCCTAAGTTTGTTGCTTAAGCGAATCCCTCGCTTGTTCGCGAAGTAGGGCTTCATCACTGAGCTTCACCGCCGTGATGAGGCCCTTTTCGTATCTCTCTTACTAGTTTTCTTTCACTGAACCGTGTGGGGTAGACGTGTGGAATAAACGTCTGAGCTAAAAGCAACTACTGCCAAACGGGTGTAGCCCCAGTCCTATCCGGGGTTCTAATCTGGGGTGAAAGGTCTCCCTCAACAAAGACGTTCGATAGTCTAATCGTTGAAATCAAATCATTTCACGGAGGTAAATGTGCGAGTATCCGCAATGACGCGGCGCGTGACGGCAACCGTTGCCCTGACGGTCAGCCTGGCGTTGGGGTCAAGCGCCTTGGTCGCGTGTGGAAATTCCGACAGCGCTGTTTCCACGAAGAAGGTGGACGCTGAATCGACGGTGCTTAGCGACGACATCGCAGCGTCGGAAAGTCTGATCGACAGTTCGGAAGCGGTTGTCGTTTCCTCGGCTGGCTCTGCTGAGCAGCGTAGGGCGGCAGGCATCGCGGTTGCTGCTGGTCTGCCGATGCTAGTGGCTGGTTCTGCCGAAGATGCGGAAGATGACACTACTGCCAAGAGCCCGAAGAAGGATGCTCGTGGCCGTGATACTGGCGCCGATATCGCCGATGTGGAAAAAGAGATTGACCGCCTGGGCGCAAAGACAGTCCTTACTGTGGGGGCAGTTGACCTGACTGGCGAAGAGGGCCGTCAGATCATTGCGGATCCGGGTACGACCGATGGCCTTAAGGAGCTCGTCGGTACCGAGTTTAAGGTTCTCAAGGAGACGGAGTCGAAGCCGACTCGCGCTGTCGTTGAGATGGATCCGGAGAAGCCAACTGTCGTCGAGGGCGATGCAACGAAGGATGGGGCAGCCAACCAAGAGGCTCAGGATCGCGCCAGCGATGGGCAGGACGACAAGGGACAGGAGAGCGTCACCCTGCCGAAGGGATCTCCGAAGGAGGTCAAGGACACATTGGCACTGGCCGCACCGGGTACCGGTTTGGCCTCCATTGCTACGGCCCGCGCCGCTGGCCTGAAGGTCAGTTGGTTGCCGGTGGGCGACGCGCGTGCTACCTCTGAGTCGATTTCCGCTGCTCGCGACGGCGAGTCCCTGATTGCTCTGGGTAAGGTTTTCGGCGATAAGGACAAGTTTGATCAGTCCATCGAGCTTGCCAAAGATGACAAGGTCAAGGAGCTGCCAGGTGGAGGCACACTGCTGTTCCCCGGTCGTCATCTGATTGCAACGTATGGTCACCCTGGTGTCGCTCCATTGGGTGTGATGGGTGAGGATGATCCGGAGGATGCCGTCGCACGTGCGAAGGACTACGTGAAGCAGTACGAGAAGTTCGCTGATGACCCGGTACTGCCGGCCTTCGAGATTATCGCTTCGGTCGCGCAGGCTGACCCGGGTCCACGCGGTGACTACTCCGAGCCAGCTCCGGTTGAGACTCTGAAGCCGTACGTCGAGGCCATGACCAAGGCCGGCGGCTACGTCATCATCGACCTGCAGCCGGGTAGTGCAGACTTCCTGGACCAGGCCAAGTTCTACGAAGAACTGCTGAAGATGCCAAACGTCGGTCTGGCGCTGGACCCGGAGTGGAAGATGGAACCGGGGCAGGTTCCGGCGACTCAGGTTGGTCACGTTAAGGCTGAAGAAGTCAACCGCGTTGCTGATTGGCTGGCTGAGCTGACTCGTAAGAACAACCTTCCGCAGAAGATGCTGATGCTGCACCAGTTCCAGCTACAGATGATTCGCGACCGCGAGACGCTGGATCTGTCGCACCCGGAGCTCGCATTCGTTCTGCATGCCGACGGCCATGGCACCGCGCAGGAGAAGTTTGAGACCTGGAACGTCATGTTGCAGGATTTGCAGCCGGAGATTTTCGAGGCGTGGAAGAACTTCATCGACGAGGATCAGCCGATGTTTACTCCTGAGGAGACCATGAACATCGAGCCGCGTCCGTGGTTGGTTACGTACCAGTAGGTTATAGACCAGCAGAAATAAAAATATAACGCGAAATATTTGCCGACTTGAATGTCGGGGGCAACGGCGCTTACTCCCTAAACAAAGGGTAGTAAGCGCCGTTTTGCTTAGGTAAGTCCCCCCGTGTCTCACCCCCAGAGTTTATGATGAGACGTAATGCGCGTGCACGCTTTAGTAGTTTTCTTAAGTGACACCGCACATACTGCATAAACTTTTCGAGACAAACCAGGAGATGCTTGTGAGCCAGAACGCTCGCCCCGTTGTCCTCATCGCCGACAAGCTGGCACAGTCCACTGTGGACGCATTGGGGGATTCCGTTGAGGTCCGTTGGGTAGATGGCCCGAACCGCGCTGAGCTCCTGGCTGCGGTTGGTGATGCTGACGCACTTCTCGTCCGCTCCGCTACCACCGTGGATCAGGAAGTCCTCGAGGCTGCTCCGAATCTGAAGATCGTCGGTCGCGCCGGCGTTGGCCTGGATAACGTCGACATCGATACCGCTACCAAGCGCGGCGTCATGGTTGTCAACGCTCCGACCTCTAATATTCACTCTGCATGTGAGCACGCAATCGCACTGCTGCTGGCCACCGCTCGCCAGTTGCCGGCTGCGGACGCGTCCCTGCGTGAGGGAGAGTGGAAGCGCTCTTCCTTCAAGGGTGTCGAAATCTTCGGCAAGACCGTCGGTATCGTCGGTTTCGGTCACATCGGCCAGCTGTTTGCGCAGCGTCTCGCTGCTTTCGAGACCAACATCATTGCGTACGATCCGTACGCGAACCCGGCTCGTGCTGCTCAGCTCGGTGTTGAGCTGGTTGAGCTGGAAGACCTGATGGCTCGCGCTGATTTCGTGACCATCCACCTGCCGAAGACCAAGGAAACCGCTGGCATGTTCGATGCTGAGCTCCTGGGCAAGGCCAAGAAGGGCCAGATCATCATCAACGCTGCCCGCGGCGGTCTCGTCGACGAGCAGGCGCTTGCCGACGCGATCAAGGCAGGCAACATCCGCGGTACTGGCTTCGACGTATACGCGACCGAGCCGTGCACGGATTCCCCGCTGTTTGGTCTGCCGGAAACTGTTTGTGCTCCGCACCTGGGTGCCTCCACCGTTGAGGCTCAGGACCGTGCGGGTACCGATGTCGCTAAGTCCGTGCTGCTGGCACTGGCTGGCGAGTTCGTCCCGGATGCTGTCAACGTTTCCGGTGGCGCTGTCGGTGAAGAGGTGGCCCTGTGGCTCGAGCTGGCTCGTGAGCTGGGGCTGGTTGCTGGCGGTCTGCTCGAGGGCGCTCCGGCCGCTGTTGAGGTCACCGCTCGCGGTGAGCTGCACACTGAGGACGTTAACGTTCTGGGTATGGCAGCAATCCGTGGACTGTTCTCCCTCATGGTGGAAGAGCCGGTCACTTTCGTCAACGCTCCGCGTATCGCAGAAGAGCGTGGTGTGACCTTCACTGTCGAGACCGAGCCGGAGTCCGTCTCCCACCGCTCCGTTCTCGAAGTCAAGGTCATCGGTGCTGATGGCTCCACCGCTACCGTCGTTGGTGCTCTCACTGGCCTGAACCGCGTCGAGAAGATTGTCCGTATCAATGGCCGCGGCATCGACATGCGTGCTCAGGGCCGTAACCTCTTCCTGCTGTACAAGGACGTTCCGGGCGCTCTGGGTTGCGTTGCTACCACCCTGGGTGAGTCCGGCATCAACATCGAGGCTGCTGCTCTGTCTCCGCAGGAAGCAGATCAGACTGCCATCCTGGTGCTGCGCGTTTCCAAGGAGGTTCCGGAGGAGCTCGTCGAAAAGATTACCGAGGAGATCTCCGCTACCCACGCTCTGCAGCTTGAGCTGGACTAGTTCTGAGCGCCTAGACGTTTTAGAGCTAGTCTCTAGCGCAGCTTCTACTGCATGAAAAATCCCCTCCGCATGGAGGGGATTTTTGTTTCCCAGCTGATCTATGCAGCCGTAGCCCTACTGCCTAGCCCTTCATCGAGCCCTTCTCAATCATGTTGACGTGGAAGTCGAAAGCAGTACGCAGATCGTGCGGGGTAGACATGCCCGGAGCGGTCTTCAGCGCGCGCTCGTAGTACTCCTCCAGCAGTGGCTGGTACTCCGGGTGTGCAACGGAAATCAACTTCGCCACGCGGTCACGTGGTGCCAGGCCACGCAGGTCAGCGAATCCACGCTCGGTGATGATGACCATGGCGTCGTGCTCGGTGTGGTCAATGTGCGAAGCGAACGGAACGATAGTCGAAATCGCACCGTCCTTCGCCAGCGACGGCGAGATGAACGAAGAAACGAAGGCGTTACGGGTGAAGTCACCGGAACCACCGATGCCGTTCATCATTCGGGAGCCGTTGATGTGGGTGGAGTTGACGTTGCCGTAGATGTCGGCCTCAATCATGCCGTTGGTGGCGATCAGGCCGACGCGACGGACAACCTCCGGGTGGTTAGAAATCTGCTGCGGGCGCAGAATGATGTTCTCGCGGTAGCGAGCAGCCTCGTTGTTCATACGCTCGGCAGCTTCCGGAGACAGGGAGAAGGAGGTAGCCGAAGCGACGGTCATCTTACCTGCGTCAATCAGGTCAATCATGCCGTCCTGAATAACCTCGGTGTAGGCCTTGATGTTCTCAAACTTGGAGTCCAACAGACCCGCCATCACGGCGTTCGGAACGTTACCGACGCCCGACTGCATGATGTACTGGTCGTAAGCCAGGCGACCCGCGCGAACTTCGCCCTCGAGGAAGTCGAGGAAGTGGCCGGCAATGGCCTTCGAGGTCTCATCCAACGGCTTGAACGGGGAGTTGCGGTCCGGCGCGTTGGTCTCGACAACTGCGACAACCTTGTCCAGGTTGATGTCGATGTAAGGGGTGCCAATGCGGTCACCCGGAGCGTTGATCGGCACCGGCGTGCGGTTAGGCAGGTGCTGAATGCGGTAGATGTCGTGCATGCCCTCGAGTTCCTCGGACTGCCACGAGTTGACCTCAATGATGATCTTGTCAGCGTTGTCCATCCACTCGACGTTGTTGCCAACGCTTGACGACGGAACGAGGTGTCCATCTTCCGTAATACGAGTGACCTCAACAATTGCGGCGTCAATCGGCAGGAAGCCCTGCTCGATGTACAGCGCGGAGTGGGAGAGATGGATGTCCTGGTACTTCGCCTTGCCCGAGTTGATGGACTTACGCAGTGCCGGATCGCCCTGGTACGGCATGCGGTAGCGGATGATGTCAGCTTCTGCCATCACGCCGTCACAGTCCGGGGCAGTGGAAGCGCCAGTGTAGATGTCGACAGCGAACTCTTCACCCTTGGCGTGGAGTTCCTTGCCGCGGTTTGCCAGCGCAGTCGGCAGAGCCTTCGGGTAGCCAGCACCGGTGAAGCCAGAGATGCCGAGGGCATCACCATGATTGATAAACTGTGCAGCCTCGTCGGCGGTCATTACCTTGCCGCGCAAACCGGCATGTGCGATGCGATCAGACATGTCATCTCCTAGATAGACTGTTCGACTTTAGTTTTGTCGCCTAACCTAGCATGCGCTAACAGTGTGTTGCCACACCCGCAGGTTGAGAAGTGATTTATGACACTCTGATCGCTTCAGCGGGTCGTTTATCGGCGCTCTTCCAGGGGCTTTGTTACAGCAATTCCCGCACTTCTTCGTCGGTCAGCATGGCATCCTCGAACGCTTGCAGTGTGGCCTCTGGGTTAAATTTCACACCGATGAGTACGACCTCATTGGATGGTGGGACATCGGTCTGCGCCCACATGACGGCAGGGGTGATTTTCAGGTTCGGCCCCGCCTGACTCCACACGTGGGCGACTTCGAGGCGGTCGGAAATCCAGCAGTGCCCCTTGGATCGTACGAGCCCCTTTGTGCCGCGGAGAGCCTTGATTAGTCGTTCGCGGTCGAAGGGTCGATTGCCTCGGAAAACAACCGAAGAAATGCCGTATTCTTCAGTCTCCGGCGTGTGGGGATTCGCAAGTTCTTCTGCATATCCGTGGAAAGTGGCCGCGGTACCTTCGTCGTAAAGCGATGCGTCGAGAATGGCAGAGGTGGCGATTTCGCCGTTAGTCACGCGGACGATGCGTGCGCGGGGGTTCATTGCGCGGATCGTTTCCTCGGTACCGCCGGTGAGCTTTTCGCCGGCGAGGTCGGATTTGGTGATGAGAATGAGATCGGCGAATTCCACCTGGTCGACGAGGAGGTCGGCGACCGTGCGTTCGTCGTCAGGCAGCGCGCGCCCCTGGCGGAGACTGTCGAGGAATGTAGAGGCGTCGACGAGCGTGACCATCGTGTCGATGGGGGCGATGTCGGCGAGACGGCGGCCGTCGTCGAATTCCCACTCGAAGGTAGCGGCGACTGGCATGGGTTCGGAGATACCGGTGGATTCGATGACGATGTGTTCGAATTTGCCGCTGCGCGCGAGCTTGCCGACGTTTTCCACGAGGTCATCTCGCAGCGTGCAGCAGATGCAGCCGTTGGACATTTCGATGAAACGGTCCTCGCCGCGCTCGAGATATGTGCCCTGCTCGATGAGGGCGGCGTCGACGTTGACTTCCGAGAAGTCGTTGACGATGACCGCGATTTTGCGCCCCTGTGAGTTTGCCAGGAGGTTGTTCAGGAGGGTGGTCTTGCCGGCGCCCAGGAATCCGGACAGGACGGTGACGGGAGTGGTCTCGGTGGTGCTATCAGAAAATTCGGTAGAAGTCACCCGACAAGATTAACGTACTGAAAATGATTATCAATAACTACTGTGTGAATTGGGCTAGGCAAGGGGTTGTAAATGTGTCGTATGGCTGATTGTTGGCCAGTTGTGACGTAGGGCATAAAACGGTGTTGTAGTCGGTTTTAGTGTCGCGTGAAGTGTGCCTAAAATGGGGGCGCTTTCGGGCATCTGAATGAATGTCGCTAACCGCTTCGTTGATAGGGTTGGGGGTGTGCTTTGGTGTTCGAAGCACTACCCCCGATAGTCGCGTTGGGGGATATAGAAAGGTGAATTCATGTCAGATCGTATTGCCCATGCTGGTCTCAAATCCAAGGTGATGACCGCGCAGGAGGCGGCGCAGTTCATCAACCACGGAGACATGGTGGGCTTTGCCGGATTTACCGGTGCTGGCTACCCGAAGGTTGTCCCGCCGGCTCTCGCTGAGCGCATCGAGGCCGCTCACGAGCGTGGCGACGAGTTTAAGATTAAGGTCTTGACCGGCGCGTCTACCGCTCCGGAACTTGATGGTGCGCTGGCGAAGGCCAATGGTGTTGAGTGGCGTATGCCGTACCAGTCCGACCCGGGAATGCGTAACCGTATCAATGCAGGCGATGCCTTCTATAGTGATATTCACCTGTCGCACTCTGGCCCGATGACTGAGCAGGGCTTCTTTGGTCCGGTCAATGTTGCCGTGGTCGAAGCTGTTCGCATTAAGGCCGATGGCTCCCTGATTCTTTCCTCTTCGGTTGGTAACAGCATTTCTTACCTCAATGCTGCAGAGAAGATCATTATTGAGGTCAACTCCTGGCAGTCCGAGGATCTCGAGGGTATGCACGACATCTACAGTGTCGGCCTGCCTCCGAACCGTAAGGAGATTCCGATTGTGAACCCGGGGGACCGCATCGGTACTCCGGATGTTCAGATCGATGTCGATAAGGTTGTCGCTGTCGTCGAGACGAACGCCGAGGACCGTAACTCGCCGTTCAAGCCGCTGGACGATGACTCTAAGGCCATTGCCGGCTACCTGCTCGACTTCCTCGATGGGGAGGTCAAGGCTGGTCGTCTGCCGGAGAACCTGCTGCCGATGCAGTCGGGTGTCGGTAACATTCCGAACGCCGTTCTCGCAGGTCTGCTCGACTCCAAGTATGAGAACCTGACCTCTTTTACTGAGGTTATCCAGGACGGCATGGTTGATCTGATGGATGCTGGCAAGCTGACCGTGGCTTCCGGTACTGCATTCTCGCTGTCTCCTGAATATGCAGCTCGTATGAACGAGAATGCCGCTGACTACCGTGAGAAGATCGTTCTGCGTCCGCAGGACATCTCCAATAACCCGGGTCTGGTCCGCCGCATGGGGCTGATTACCACCAACGGCATGATTGAGGCTGACATCTACGGCAACGTCAACTCCACGCACGTAGCTGGTTCGCGCATGATGAACGGCATTGGTGGTTCCGGTGACTTCACCCGTAACGCCTATATCTCCACCTTCGTGTCGCCGTCGCTGGCGAAGAATGGCGATATTTCCGCAATCGTGCCGATGGTCTCTCATGTTGACCACACTGAGCATGACGTGATGGTCATCATCACTGAGCAGGGTCTGGCTGACCTCCGTGGACTGGCGCCGCGTCAGCGTTCCCGTGTTGTCATTGAGAAGTGTGCGCACCCGATGTACAAGGAGGCGCTGCTCGAATACGTTGAGCGTGCTGAGAAGGCCACCCCGTACCTGCATACTCCGCATGACCTGGGTACTTCTTACGACTTCCACCGTCGTTTCCTCGAGAACGGTTCGATGAAGCCGGTCGACTAGGTTTCTAGTGCGGTTCCCGCTTTACGACGAAGTTTGCGTCGTAGGGCGGGATTTTCTTTCAGCCTCGGTTCGAAATAGGGTTCGAATAATGTGGAGATTTTTGGGGTGCGCAGCGGTTTGAATCCGGGGTGGGGGATATGGTGTGGGCGAATTGATAAAGAACTGTTCGTTAGGGGACCTCGTTAGGGAGGGGACAGTGCAATGTCAGAGTTGGAATCGTGTGGGGAATTTCGGTTCAGCCATGAGGTGAGGGCTCATTCGCTCGCTGAAGTGATGCGCGAGATTAATCGTCTGGAGATGGTTATCGCTCAGCGGGTCGCACCACCAGATGATGGCGATGTCGAAGCTCATTTGGCTTATTGGTCGGTGGTGCTTGGAATCTCACGCGCCGAAGTGAACAAATATATGGAAATTGGCTACATGCTTGGACGTATGCCGCAACTAGCGGAAATGTGTCAGGAGCGCGGGCATTTGTCGATGAGGCATTTAGCAATGCTTGGTAAACATACCCGACCTGTAGCCGATGACAAGGTTGACGCAGTGGAGTCGGGTCTCGTGGACGTCGTTAAGCCTAGGCGCGACGGGGAGGCACTCCGTGGCGTGCGTGCGATGGCAACGCGGGTGCAGCGAGTGATTGGTGAGTGTGCTCCGGAAGTGCGGCCACGTGATGTGGATGTCGCTGGGTTGCAGGCTGATAGGGTCCTGGCCCGGAATGTGGAGGCGACCGTAGATGCTGCAATTGATGCGGCGGCATACCAGGTCGAGGCGGATGGAGGGTCGGCGGATAATCCCGTGGAGTCGGAGGAGGTACGGGAGGTTCAAGCTGCGGCTCTCGACTACTTCGGCGATCGTATGACGGCTAAGGAGTTTATCGCAGTTGATGAACATGGTGACGCTGGAGTTACGACACTGACTACTGTCCTCGAGCGGCATCATGCAGTGGAAGCCCTTGCAATTATCGACGCAGTGGCTAAGAAGATGAAAGTGAGTCGCGCGGCAGCTTTCATGCATGCGTTACGCGGTACTTGTGAGGTGGAGGTGAATCTGGAACTCTTCCGAGTGCTCTCTCCCGGGGAGGATGGCGAACCGGAAAACACTCCAGTGTGGCTCGCTGGCGCAGGTTGGCTTTCTTCGCTGGTGGCCGAGTCTTGGCTGAAGCGGGTATCGACATTGCGGGTGCTGGGGGATAGTGCGGTTGAGGGGTATCGGCCCTCCGAGTCTCAGCGTGCATTCGTGCGTGCCCGTGACGGTGTGTGTAGTTTTCCTGGATGCGATGTCCCCGCGGAAAAGTGCGATATCGACCATATTGTGGAATTTGATCACAGCCTTTCCGGTGGTGAGCGGCAAAAGGAAGGGGTCACGCACACAGATAATCTCCATTGTCTCTGTCGAAGGCACCACAACCTCAAAACTGCCGGTATGTGGCGAGTTGTTCGAGGTGATGATGGGATCGAAGCTTGGACGTTCCTCTCTTGTGATGAAGGGCCGTTTGCGCAGTCGGAAAAAGAGCACACTGGGCATGGTCGTTACACCTTTGCCTCGCAGACTGAAAAGAAGACCGCTGCGCTGGCTGAGCACAATGAGAAACGTCGCAAATTGCATGACAATCTCCGCGGCCTAGTGGATAAGGTGCGGCGGGATATGGAAAAGGAGAGAGCAGTAGGCGGGTGGATTGTGAAAACGATGGAGATGGTAAAAATCGCGCAGACAGTGACGGGGGTGAGCGCTAGGTTCTGCTACACTCATTTGTGTCCATATAGTGAGAAGGGTATCTCAAAAAATGACTGAGGCAGGAAAGCTGAAGATCGCCGTCATCCCGGGTGATGGCATCGGCACGGAAGTTACGGCAGAGGCACTGAAGGTGCTCAAGGCTGCTATCGGCGAGTTCGACACCACCGAGTACGACCTCGGCTCGCGTCGCTACTTGCGCAATGGCGAACTGCTTACCGACGCCGATCTCGACTCCCTGCGTGAGCACGACGCTATTCTGCTCGGTGCTATCGGTGACCCGGCGAACGTTCCTCCGGGTGTTCTCGAGCGCGGCCTGTTGCTGAAGATGCGCTTCGCGCTGGATCACCACGTCAACCTGCGTCCTTCCAAGCTCTTCCCGGGTGTCGAGTCACCGCTGAAGAACCCGGGCGAAATTGATTTCGTGGTCGTCCGCGAGGGAACCGAAGGTGCCTACACAGGTAACGGCGGTGCAATTCGCGTTGGCACGCCACACGAGGTTGCCAACGAGACCTCCGTCAATACCCGCTTCGGTGCTGAGCGCGTCGTCCGCTATGCCTTCGAGCTGGCTATGACCCGTCGTAAGAAGCTGACCCTTGTCCACAAGACCAATGTGTTGGTGCACGGTGGCGGTATGTGGCAGCGCACGGTCGATGAGGTCGCTAAGGAATACCCAGAGGTAGATGTCGATTACTCGCATATCGACGCTGCGACGATCTACCTCGTCACTAATCCTTCGCGTTTCGACGTCATCGTCACCGACAACCTCTTTGGCGACATCATTACTGATGAGGCTGGTGCAGTGTCGGGCGGTATCGGCCTGGCGGCGTCCGGCAACATTGACGCCTCCAATGCCAACCCGTCCATGTTCGAGCCCGTTCACGGCTCCGCGCCAGACATTGCTGGCAAGGGGATCGCGGACCCGACGGCAGCCATTCTGTCGGGTGCCATGATGCTGCGCCACCTGGGTCGTGAGGAAGACGCCCAGCGCATCGAGGCTGCTGTGGAAGCTGACATGGCTACTCGCGGTAGTGGCCCGATCAAGACCGCTGAGGTTGGCGACCGCATTGCTGCTGCTTTGAAGTAGCGCAGTAAAAAATAGGGGGGGAGAGGGCTAGGCAATCACAGTTTTGCCATCGACGGTAGTGATGTGAGTCTTACCGTCGGCGGTGTGCTCGATGAAGTCCGACGCATGTCCGACCTGGCGAAGTACATCGATGATGGTGTCAAGGGGGTATGGGGATGAGCTTCCTGCGCCGTTATCGGAATCATCCCCTCCCAGTCCTGCCACTAGCGCATCCCTCGTAATCTCCGCATGTCCCAGGTGCTGAGCCGCCTCGTGGAAGACATGCACAATCACGCCTTCGATGCTGCCGCACCACCAACGGTCCTTATCGGTAGGAATAACAGCAGGAGCACCAGCGCGGTCCACGCCTTGCAACTCCACCAGCGCGGATTCAATGGCCGCGCGGTCACGGTGGTAAATCTCCAGCCCTTCCGAAACACTGCAATGAGCAGAAAACTCCCCATCGCGATCACGGACATAATCACGCCCAAGGCAGACGCGCTCGAGCCAGTACCTCGCGGATCCGGTCACATGTCGTAACAGCACGGCCAGGGAGTTAATGGCTGGGATGGGGAGGGTTGCGTTGAAGGTGTCGTCGTCAAGCGTCGCGACGAGTGCCGCGAGCTTGTCCATCCTGCCGAGGATGTGGGCGTCGAGCGGCCATTCGGGATTTATTGAAGCGCTGTGTGTGGAATTGGTCATAAGGTCGAGTATTCCCGCAAATCAGTCCTATTGGGAGCAAAAATAGGGGATAATTGACCCCATGACCGTCGAGCTTGCGGAAATCGCAGACTTCCTCAGCCATACTCGCCCCTTTTCGGACCTCAACGATGAAGAGCGCGCGACTATCCCACCGCTTTTGACCATGCGCTATGCCCGTCGTGGAACGGAGATTATCCGGGCGGGTGCGGATAACAACAGCTGTTTCATTATTCGCTCCGGCATGGTGGATCTCTTTGACCCAGCTGGCACGCTGTTGGACAGGCGAGATGTGGGAGATCATTTCGGCTATTCGACGCTGCTGAGCAGTGACCCTTCGCTATACACGATGACGGCAGTGGAGGACTGCGTATTCCTAGTGATCTCCAAGGAGGTTTTTGACCAGCTCAATGAGCAGTTCGTAGAGGTCCGGCGCTATTACGGCGGTGAGAACGCGCGCATTCGCGCAGTGGCATCGAAGCTGCGGAGTACTGCGGCATCGGAGTCATTGCGCACACGGGTTGCGGATCTGATGGAAACATCGCTGGTGACCTGCAGTGCTGATGCGACAGTACAAGAGGCGGCGCAGATTATGACGGAGCGGAATGTCTCCAGTTTGCTCGTAATGGAGTCTGCAGGCGCCAACCAGAGCCCGCTCGTCGGCATCATCACTGACCGTGACCTCCGTCGTCGAGTGCTGGCAGAGGCGAAGCCCGCGGCGACGCTTGTAAGCGAAGTGATGACCGGGAACCCGGAAACCATCAGTCCCGACCTGCTGGTTTTTGAGGCCATGCTGCTGATGGCTGAGCGCGGTTACCATCATCTGCCGGTGCACGACGGGACGAGAGTGGTCGGCATGATTGTCATTGGTGACCTGCTGCGCAGTCTGCACACCGATCCCGTGTACGCGACGGCGACGCTGGCGCGGAAGAGCGATATCTCGGAGATTGCGGAGATTGCTCAGAACGCGCGGCGGATTGTCGGCCGGTTTATTGACCGAGGTGATTCGGGGGAGGAGGTCGCCAAGCTGCTGACTGCCGTGGCCGATGCTGTCACCCGACGCCTGGTTGCGCTGGCGGAGGAAAAGCTTGGGCCGCCACCAGTCAGCTACGCCTTTGCGGTACTGGGTTCGCATGGGCGCGGGGAGATGGGGCTCGCGTCCGATCAGGACAATGCGCTTGTTCTCGCCGACGACTACGACGCCGACGCTCATGCTGACTATTTCGCCGCGCTTAGCGACGAGATTTGCACCAACCTCGACCGAGTCGGTTATCCGCTCTGTCCAGGGGACATGATGGCCAGCAATCCTGCGTGGAGGATGACCAAGTCGCAGTGGCTGCGCACGTTCCACGGGTGGATTACGGCACCGGAGGCAGAGGCCCTGTTACATGCACAGACCTTCTTCGACATGCGTGGGGTAGCGGGCGACGTGCAACTGGTAGAGAGCCTTCGTGCGGCCTACCTGCCGCTGGCTCAGGGGTCGCAGCGCCTGCATGCGCACTTGGCCAAGCTCGCGGCCTGGCGGGAGCCGCCGCTCGGCTTCTTCCGGGGCCTAGTGCTGGAAAAGGGCGGCGATCACGCAGAGACCCTGGACATCAAAAAGGGGGGAACTGCTGCTGTGGTGCAGATGGCGCGTCTATTTACTGTGGCGGCCGGCCTGCCACAGCTGTCGACGCGTGAACGCTTGGCGGCGAGTGCGGGTGCCGGAAGCGTGAGCCGTCAGGGTGCGCAGGATCTGGCGGATGCGTTCGAGTTCCTGTGCACGGTGCAGCTTCATCACCAGCAGGCCCAGTTCAACGCTGGCGAGCAGCCGAATAACCACATCTACCCGAAGCGTCTCTCCAGCCTGGAACGCGAGCACCTGCGCGATGCGTTTGGTGTTATCCGCAAGTTGCAGCAGAGCCTCGGGGCGAAGTATCCCATCCGGGCGATGTCGTGAGCGCGCAATGTTGAAGTTTTTCAAACCCCGCAAGAAACTCTTGGACGCACCTATCCGCGACAATGCTTGGCTCGCGGTCGATGTGGAAACCACCGGTCTGGATCCCTCCAAAGATCAGTTGCTTTCCATCGGTTGGGTTGCCGTCGAAGGCCGCGACATCGTGCTGGAAGAGTCGGGTCACCTTCTCATTCGCCCAGAGCGCGAGGAGGTGAGCGTCGGCGAGTCGGCGACGGTGCATGGGCTTACCGACGACATGGTCGCAACCGGGGTAGAGGCAGAGGTGGCCGTCGGCAAGCTGTTAGAAGCTCTACGGGGACGGAAGCTGCTGGCGCACTACGCGCGGATGGAAGTTGGTTTCCTAGATCCGTTGTGCCGGAAGTACTTCGATGCGCGTTTTGATGTGCCGGTGGCGGACACTATGACACGTGAGTACGACGCGATTCTGCGGGCCAACCGTGAGCCGGTCCGTGATGAGCTGCGGTTGTGGTCACTGTGCGACAAGTACGGCATTCCCCGTTTTAAGGCCCATCACGCGTTCAACGATGCGTTGGCCTGTGCGCTGGTGTGGCTTGCGCAGGAATCCCGCGGAGTTTAGAGCGCAGAGTATAGAGAGTGGGGGTCGTTGCATAATTATCGCAATGTGACGTGTACCCTATTTTTATGCGTATTGCTCGAATCGCCCACCCAGAGGGCATGTGCTTCGCGCTCGTTGAGGGCGAAGGCAGTGAAGTTACTTTGCACGAAATCGAAGGGCACCCTTTCGGTCAGCTGAATAAGACTGGCCGTTCCTGGCCGCTTGCCGACGTACGTCTGCTCGCCCCAATGCTGCCGTCGAAGGTCATCGCTATTGGTCGTAACTACGCTGACCACGTCGCCGAGGTGTTCAAGAAGTCGGCAGAATCGCTGCCGCCGACGATGTTCATTAAGCCGCCGACGGCCGTCATTGGCCCGGAAGCGCCGATTCGCATTCCGGATTTCGCCACCAACGTCGAGTTTGAGGGCGAGCTGGCACTGGTTATTGGTAAGCCGTGCAAGAACGTCAAGAAGGAAAACGCTCACGATGTGATCTTCGGATACACCATCGTCAATGATGTTTCTTCCCGTGACCTGCAGTTTGCCGATGGTCAGTGGGCGCGCGCAAAGGGCATCGATACCTTCTGCCCGCTTGGTCCGTGGATCCAGACGGAGCTGGACTACAACGAGCTGCCGATCAAGGCACACCTGACTCACGAGGGTGTTACCGAGACCAAGCAGGATTCCAACTCCAACCAGATGATTATGTCCATCCCGGAGATTATCGAGTTCATCACTGCCTCGATTACGCTGCTGCCGGGTGATGTCATCTGCACCGGCTCCCCGGCCGGTACCGCTGCGATGTTCCCGGGTGACCGCATCGAGATTGAGATCCCGGGTATCGGCAAGCTGGCCAACCCTGTGGAGCGGGCTTAAGCTGCCAGGGCTTAAGCTGCTAGGGCCTATGCGCCCTGGCTTAAGCGCCCTTAACTCCAAAAGCGCGGAGTACAGTGCCCATCTTGGCGCTGGTCTCCGTGACTTCTTCTTCTGGGTCGGAGTGCGACACAATGCCGCCTCCGGCCCATAGTCGTGCCACGGACCCCTCAGTGTCGATTTCGGCACAGCGAATGGAGACCACGAACTCACCGTCGCCATTCTCATCGCACCAGCCGACAGCGCCCGAGTAGAAGCCGCGGTTGGTCTCTACGGCCTGAATAACGCCGAAGGCGGATTCCGTCGGCGTGCCACAAATGGCTGGTGTCGGGTGCACCACCAGCGCCAAATCCAGCGCGGACAGCGACGGATCCTTCAACCGACCGCGGATATGCGTGGCCAAGTGCCACATCTCGGCGGTGCTCATCAGCTCGGGGCTGTCCGGAACATCCAGCGAACTGCACAGTGGCGCCAAGTTGTCGGCGATGTCGTCGACGACGAAGGCATGCTCGTCTAGGTTCTTGCGCGAGTCCGCTAAACGACGGGCCGACGCCCGGTCCACCTCTTCATTCCGGGACCTCGGCAGCGACCCGGCCAAGGGAAACGCCTCAACGATGTCGCCCGTACGGCGGACCAGCATCTCCGGGGAGGAACCGATGAGCAACTTGCCCTCATAATCGGAACCGGCGGGGGAGAGATCCACGACAAAGCCATCGCGGTTGGGGGATCCGTCGATCAGCCGCGATGCGAGTAGGAGCGGGTCAATCGGGGGATCGATTTCGAGTTCCACGGCGCGCGCGAGCACGACCTTTTCCAGCGCCGAGTACTCGATTGTGCGGATGGCTGCGGCGATGCGCTCAGCGTGCTCGTCGAGCGGGGGATCGTAAGCGACGATGTTGGCGTGAGGCTTGGGTGCGTTCCAGCGGTAGTGCGCGGGTGGCTCCAGCGGCTGCGAGGAGCGGATGACTTCCCGGGGAACGGTCAGGGCGGCGGGCTTGTCCAAGTCGAAGGGCAGGGCGCCGACCACCATTTTGTGAATGCCCGAGTGCAGTCCCTCGGCTGCGAGCCAGGGGTCGGAAATCTGCTCTTCAATACCTTGCGTGCGGATGGAGCCGTGCGCACGGGAGAGCAAAAAATCAGGAGCGGTGGTTGGGCGGGACGTGTCCCAGCGCGTCGAACGTTTCGGAGTCGCTGCAGGCTCGTTCGACGGGTGAGACTTTTCCTGCTGCTCTTCTTCGTTTCCGCCGCCCAGAGAGGGGTGGTTTTCCATGGACATAGCCCTAACCCGCCTCCTCAATCTAAACCCAGTTGTGCTCCAGTTTAAGGGGCAGGCTAACCCCTGCCCAAAAAGGGCATACCCGCAGCGGTAATCGTAAGCTGATCGATGACGGCACCTGCCGGCAGATTCGCGGCGTAGAGGAAAGTTTCCGCAGCCTGCTTGGCATCGAACATCGGCTCGCTGCCTGTGAACGTCCCCAACAGGTCAGTCTGCGCATTGCCAATATCAATGCGCGTTGCCGTGATGCCATACTCGCGTCCGTCGAGGGCAAGCACGTGGGTCATTCCGGCAAGCGCGCTTTTCGACGTCGCGTACGCCGCCGTGTGTGCTCTCGGCACCTGCGCTGCGATAGAACAATTGACCAGGATTCGGCCGCCCGCTTGCTCTGTCTTCCCCTCGCACCCCGCCTTCATCCGCGAAAAAGCCTCGCGTGCACACAGGTACGAGCCGACCACATTCGTATCGATGACCGCCCGGAAGTCTTCAATGCCGGTCTCTCCGAACTCTGCGGGCGTGCCGGGCAGCCCCGCATTGAGCACTGCAACATCGATGGTTCCCGTAGCCACCTGCGCGTTCTCAAACATCGCACGGACCTGTTCGGGGTCGGTGATGTCACACCTGGAGTAGGTGATGTTGTCCGCTTCGGCGGCAACGGCCTCGAGCGCGTCGATACGCCTGCCGCAGATATGCACGTGCCAGCCATCGGCGGCGAAAGCCAGAGCAATTTCGCGACCAATGCCCGCGCCGCCACCAGTTACTACTACCGTTTTGGTCATGAGCACTATTATTAACTGTTCTACGGTCTACGCACACATGTCCCCGCACGACGCCGTCAACGCCGCGCGTGACGACGGCTACCCGGCCGTGGAATTCTGGTGGCCATTTGACCTCGCAGTGCCCGCACCCGATGAGGTTTCCGGTTTTTGCGACCTCTTTGACGACAGCCTCGGTCTTTATGCCATGAATCTGTGGGGAGGGGACATGGCAGCGGGGCAGCGAGGAGTGCTCGATACGGATGGGCTGCCCGCGGGGCATCTGGAGGCAGTGAGCCAGATTGCGCGGGCCACTGGGCTGAAATGCTCGAACGTGCTGCTGGGGCGCTCGGGGGAGCTGACCGATTTGCAGGTGCAAAGACTGACTGAGATTACTGCCCAGCTGGAGCTCAGTGGGGTTCGCGCGTTGATTGAGCCACTGTCCGGGATGAGTGATTATCCCATTACAGATCCGTGGCAAGCCGAGGAGTTAGCTCAACAGACTGGTGCTGGTGTGCTCGCGGACTTTTACCATTTTGCAGCTAATGGCGTCGACGTGGATGCTTGGCTCACTGATGTGGAGACTGGAAGAGTGAGCCTGCCGGCGCACGTCCAGATTGCCGATTTCCCAGGCCGCGGTGCGCCGGGCACCGGTGAGGCACCACTGCGCAGCTGGGTTGAGCGGCTGCGAGCCGCCGGATACGCCGGCGAAGTGGCCGGGGAGTGGGCTCTGTAACCCTATGCAAACCCTATGCATGCCTGCAGGTGGGAGGGCGGGTATCGTGGGAAAGCATGTCAGATGTTCGCGTACGCTTTTGCCCGTCGCCAACCGGTACCCCGCACGTTGGCCTCATCCGCACCGCCCTGTTCAACTGGGCATATGCCCGTCACACTGGTGGCAAGCTGGTCTTCCGCATCGAAGATACCGATGCCGCTCGCGACTCCGAAGAGTCTTATCAGGCAATCATCGAGGCCCTGAATTGGCTCGGTATTGACTGGGACGAGGGCATCGATGTCGGCGGTCCGCACGGCCCGTACCGCCAGTCGCAGCGCAAGGACATCTACGCCGATGTATTGCAGCGTCTCATTGACGCCGGTGAAGCCTACGAGGCCTTTTCCACCGCTGAAGAGGTTGAGGAGCGCCACAAGGCTGCCGGTCGTGACCCGAAGCTGGGCTACGACAACTATGACCGCAACCTCACCGAGGAGCAGAAGGAAGCCTTCCGCGCAGAGGGCCGTAAGCCGGTGATTCGCCTGCGTATGCCGGACGAGGACATTGTCTTCGATGACCTCGTTCGCGGTCGTATCGAGTTCAAGGCCGGCCTGGTTCCGGACTTCGTTATTGCCCGCTCCAACGGTGAACCGCTCTACACCCTGGTTAACCCGGTCGATGACGCTCTGATGGAGATTACTCACGTCCTGCGTGGTGAGGATTTGCTGCCATCGACCCCGCGCCAGATTGCTCTCTACGAGTCGCTGAAGCGTATCGGTGTCGCCAAGTTCACCCCGGAGTTCGGTCACCTGCCGTTCGTTATGGGCGAGGGCAATAAGAAGCTGTCCAAGCGCGACCCACAGTCCAACCTCTTCATCCACCGCGATAACGGTTTCATCCGCGAGGGTCTGCTGAACTACCTGGCTCTGCTGGGTTGGTCTATGGACGGCGATCAGGACATCTTCACCATGGACGAGATGGTTAAGGCCTTCGATATCCACGATGTGCTGTCCAACCCGGCCCGCTTCGACCAGAAGAAGGCCGACGCTATCAACGCCGACCACATCCGCATGCTCGATCCGAAGGACTTCGAACAGCGTCTGCGCACGTATTTGGAAAGCCACTTTGACTTCCCGTCCGACTACCCGGCGGATAAGTTCGCTTTCCTGGCAACGCTGCTGCAGACTCGTGTGAAGACGCTTTCCGACGCCTGGGACCTCTCGAAGTTCCTGGTTGTGGAAGAGGACGAGTTCACCTTCGATGAGCGCTCGGCACGCCGTAACTTCAAGGAAGACGCTGTTGCTGTCCTGGAGGCCACCATTGCAGCTGTGGAGCCGCTCAGCGAAGAGGACTTCATCACCGAGAAGCTCGAAGCTGCACTTCAGAAGGCCCTCATCGAGGACCTGGAGCTGAAGCCACGCAAGGCCTTCGGCCCGGTGCGCGTGGCTGTAACTGGTGCTCAGGTATCGCCGCCGCTGTTCGAGTCCATGGAGCTGCTTGGTCGCAGCCGCAGCCTGGGCCGACTGCGCAAGGCGCTCGAGGTCACTCCTTTTACTGCTGCTCAGTAAAGAGCGCGAGCTGGGCTGAGCGAAGCAGGTTCGTGTAAGAGCCCGCTTCCTTGCCCACCTTCTGCGGGTCGCGGTTCAGCATATTCATGGAGGTTTCGCGGTAATCCTTGACCAGCGACCCCATGTGGTTGTTGAAGAAATCGTGCCAGTCGGTTCCCCAGTGGACCGTGCCGTCCTCGTTTCGCTTGAGCAGTGCGGCAAAGGCGTACACGAGCGGGTAGATGAACCCGTCCGGAATCGCGTAGCCGATGGGCTGGCGGTAGAACTTCGAGTACTTCTGTGGAGTCTTGCCGGTCCGCGGATTCTTCTTATTGGCCTTGTCAACAGCATCAATGCCGCCGAATTTACCGCCGCTCTTGTTGTAGAGATCGGGTAGCTCTGCGTTGATGCGCTCGAAAATATCGATGAAGTCACGCGTGAGGTTCAATGCGCTGCGGACCTTCTCGTTGTAGAGAACGACCTCTTCGGTGCGCTCATTGATGCTTTCAGTGCTGGGCTTAGTGACCTCCGGTGAGCTCATGACATCCTCGAAGCGGTCAAGCAGCTTGGCCTTGCCGGAGTAGAGGCTGGTGGGGGTCGGTGCTTCAATCTGCTTCCCGTCGGCATCCTTCGGCAGGTCAATACAAGACAGCGGAATCCACGCCATAGCGATGACATCGCCCACCTTTAGTCGACCAGTATCGTTGGTGCGCCACTGCACGTTGTCGCTAATTCCCTGAGGCAGGGCATGCTTCAGATCGTCAAAGTAGCCGGCGCGATTGAGCTTTGCTTCCGCCTTGAGCTCCGCATTGTTGTTGCGGGCGGCACAGATATCGAGCAGAGCATCGGAGAAGTCCTGCACAGTGTCCTCGTCCCGAGCACCGGGCACGAGTACCTCTACCGGAACACGGGCATCGAGCTCGGTGAGGCTTTCGTCGGCAAGCAATTCCTCAATTTCTCCCGTACGCTCCGACCAGACCTCCTTCATTTCGGACCACGTTTTGATTTTGCGGCTAGGCGGTGGAGTGAGCTTGCCCAGGACGAACAGTGCGATAGCCAGCGAGTTGTGACCGCCGTCGAGGATGCCTTCGATGCGACGGTTGCTGAAGGTGAAGCGGTAGAGATTGTCGTCACTGGTGAACTGAGTGGAGGCCAGGAGCACACCCTTGGATTTGTAGGCGAAGAGCTCCGGTGTGGTGTCGATGGTTTCCATGATGGCATCGGTGATGCGGCCGGTGCGGGGACACGCGTGGGTTGGCGTCGAGGTTGAGGGCCGAGATGATTTTCGCGAACTGACGGATAGTGACAGTGCCGATGACGCGACCGATGGTGCCGTTCATTTGCTCCGTGATGTCGGAGAACTCCAGCTCGAGCGTGATGGGGGCGGTTGTTGCCGTCGTTGTTGGGGAAGTCATGGTGCCTGCCTTTCAGGTCTGGTTTTTTGGTGTGTGTCGGCTGTTTGCCAGCCGCTTCACCACGAAGTGTCTCCTGAAGGGCGGATCAGCTTTGAGCTGCGATCGAATGGGCTTTCGATCTGGGACTGCGTTAGTTATATGCACTGCATTAGTTATGCGCACTGCTGAGGTGGGCTGTGGGGAACTCGCGAATTTAAACGAGCCTTTGACCAGGTGATTTGCTCTTGTTAGCGCGAATTGGCTATATTATTCCTCGTTGCGTTCAGCAGCGATGGCCTATGGTGTAATTGGCAACACTACGGTTTCTGGTACCGTCATTCTAGGTTCGAGTCCTGGTAGGCCAGCAGTGAAGAAGTTCATTGTTGAATGTATTCACTAACTGCAAAGTTCTAAGCCCCGTTCGTCTAGCGGCCTAGGACGCCGCCCTCTCACGGCGGTAACAC